>NZ_JBBOCA010000001.1:5778020-6082127 GCF_038002225.1 Paenibacillus sp. FSL R7-0204 | reverse complement strand
AGCAGCTCCCAGCGGTCCCAGAAATCATCCGTGATGCGCCACATATTGGCATGTTCGGTGAAATGTTGTGCGTATTCTACCGGAGCAGGGCCGGGCGAGAGGCTTAGCACCATTGGACGGCCGCAGTTCTCGATCGCCTGCGAGATCAGGGCAATCTCCGGCTGATGGGTATCGTATAGTCTGGAAGCGGCGATGTCATCCACCTTGACCAGATCGACACCCCACTGAGCATACAGTTCAAAGAGTGAATTGTAGTAGGCCTGAGCGCCTTCCTTAGATGCATCGACACCGTACATATCTGTATTCCACGGACAGATGGAGTTCGTGTGCGCGATCTCGCGGGCAGTTGCCTCCGTCCCCAGAACAGCGGTGCCTGCATGGGCGGCCTGACGTGGAATGCCGCGCATAATATGAATACCGAATTTCAGTCCCAGGCTGTGAACATAGTCAGCCAGCGGCCTAAAGCCTTGGCCCCCCGCTGCCGAAGGGAAGCGGTTCTCGGCAGGCATCAACCGGGAGTATTCATCCATGATCAGAGGGACGAAGGGGCGGTACAGAGAGGACACGGCACCAGGCTCATACCACTGAATATCAACGGTAATATAACTCCAGCCGAAGTCTTTGAGATGCTCGGCCATATATTCCGCATTGCCGCGGATTTCCGCTTCTGTTACGGCTGCGCCGTAGCAATCCCAGCTGTTCCAGCCCAGCGGGGGGACAGGTGCTGCAAGCTTATGGTTCATTGTATAATCTCCTTGTCAGATGGATTATTGCTCTTCATAAGTCCATCATAATCAAGGAGAATTCTAATATCTATAGTAATCTTACGAGTGGAATAGCACTATATTGCGCTTAATCGAAAAACAGGCGGCGGTAAGTCAGACTCTCATCCCCGCTGCGAAAATCGCCCGGCGTCAGACCGGTCAGGCTGCGGAACGCCTTGATAAAGTAGCTTCCGCTAGAGTAGCCGATCTGCTGCGCAATGGCTTCAATGCTTAAGCTCGTCCCCCGGAGCAGCTCCATCGCTTTCTCCGTGCGGACCCGGGTCAGATAAGCACCGGGCGTATGTCCGGTGCTGGCCGAGAAGCGGCGGATGAGATGATACTTGGACAGGCAGACATGCTCCGACAGCTGGTCGATGCTGATCATTTGCGGGTAATGCTGCTCGATGAATGCAGCGGCGCGCTTGATATTCTCTGACCAGTTGTCCCTGTCGCGCAGCGTAGCTGCCTGCATTCGTGTCAATTCGGTCATGAATTGGTAGACGCTGGACGAGGCGATCAGCGGATCGGAGATTCTGCCCGCTCCGGCATCCATAACAATCATCCGCGCCAGCCGGACAGGGGCGCAATCTGCGGGCAGCCGGGGCACCTCGCCCGCTTCGCGCAGGAATCTGCGCCAGTGGGGCAGGATCAGGCTTGGACGCAGCAGGAGGAACAGGAACTCCCAAGGCTCTGCCGCATCCGGCGGATAGTAATACCGGTGCGGCCCCGGGATTTCCGCCAGCAGAGCCTGTCCGGCCCGGACCCGGTAGGTCCGGTTCTCTGACTCGAACACGCCCTCACCGGAGAGCGTATACTGGAACAGCAGCAGCGGGCCGTCGCTGCGCTCCATGCCGTCCCAGCGGTAAGCGGGATCGGAGACGGAATCATAACCGGCTGCGAACAATACGCACAGCTGCAGCTCCTTATCTTCGGCAAAGCGAAAGCCATAAGTCCCTCGGGGGATGTCCATGGATATGCTCCTTTTTTCAAAATATAGAATTTATATGTTCCCACTTGACAAGTACTTAGTATCTTACCACACTACCTAAGCAACTATATGAAAAGCACTACTCAACAATCTTCATTGCTAATATAAAGCGCCTTTGCTACTGTTACGAATAGAAACGAGAGAAGGAAGGTTATGGAATGTCCCAGATGCAAACGTACAAACCGGCAGCTAATCATGTCAGAATCATTGGACGGACCCACTGGATGGGGGAGGTGCTGTGGCTGGCGCTCTCCGGCGGCGGGGTGGAATTCTCATTCTACGGACGGGCAGCCCGGATCACTCTGCAAGGCGATGATATCGCTGCAACCGGCAACAATCTGGCCCGGATCGGAATCAGCGTTAACGGCCGGCGGGTGATAGACGATCAGGTGGATCTCCCGCGCAAAACATATACAGTGTTCGAAAGCGACACCGAGCAAGAGATTACTGTAAGAATTACGAAGCTGTCTGAAGCGGCCATGTCAACGGTTGGCATTGCGGAGATCGCGGTGCAGGCTGAGGAAGGGATTAAGCCGACTCCATCTCCGCAGCATACGATTGAATTCATCGGCGATTCCATTACCTGCGGGTATGGTGTGGATGATGAAGAGGCGCTGCATACTTTTTCTACGGCTACAGAAGATGTAATGAAGGCCTACGCCTACCTGAGCGCAGAGCAGCTTGGTGCGGATTACAGTATGGTGTGTTACAGCGGATACGGCATTATTACCGGCTATACGGAGAACGACCAGAAGCTGACCACGCATCTTCTGCCCGATTACTACGAGAAGGTGGGTAAGTCGGAAGGGAGGTTCGGCGGCAATCTGCTGCCTCAGGAGATACCTTGGGAGTTTAGCAGATTCACGCCGGAGCTGATCGTCATTAATCTGGGGACTAACGACGATTCTTACACCAAGGAGGACCCCGCCAAGCAGGCGGATTATGCAGAGAACTATGTCGCTTTTCTCCAAAAGGTCAGACGGAATAATCCCGCTTCCACCATTCTATGTACGTTGGGGATCATGGGGGACAGGCTCTACCCTGTCCTGGAGCAGGCGGTGAGCCGCTATACCGGGGAAACCGGCGACAGCAGAATCTCGGTGATGAAACTCGAGGTGCAGCTAGAGGCGGACGGCTACGCCGTCGATTATCATCCTTCGCAGGTAACGCATCGCAAAGCGGCGGATAGACTAGCGTCAGAAATCCGCAGGCTGATGAATTGGTGATCCGGGCAGATTGAGGCTGGCGGGTAGGGGGCTGGCTGGTGAAGAAACGAGCGGCTAATCAAGTGGTGATTGCACTATGTGCAGTAGAATTTCATAAAAACACCCCTAAAAACGATGCCGATTGTATTTAGTACAGTAGAATACTGGAGAGAGGCCCAATATGGGCAAAATCTCTAAATTCTGCTGTACATAATACAGTAGAAAGGCTAGAAAGTTAGTTTTATAGCTCGATCTAATGTACAAAGTACAATAGGCACATACGTCTCAGCACTCCAACCTGCCATTCTGTCCCTCATCACCGATGAATTCCCTTCTCACGCACAAACCTCTCCAGCACCCCGAACTCCTCCGTCACCTTGGTGAACGGCAGGGCGGCAAGGACCTGCTCCCGGTACGGGTTGCGGGCTGCGGCCGACAGGCGGGAATCCAGAATGCTGAGCACGCCGAGGTCTGTCTCGCTGCGGATCAGACGCCCGGTGCCTTGCCGCAGGCGGAGCAGCATGTCCGGCACGTAGACCTCCATAAGCGGATTCGCCGCCTGCGCAGCCTTGTATTCGTAGACAGGATCAGCCGGAACCGGGAACGGCAGCCGGAAGACGATCAGATGCGAAAGATCTGCACCCTCGATATTCACCCCTTCCCAGAATACACCGGTACTCAGCAGCACGCCCTTACTCGCCCGGAACTCAGCGATCACCCCGTCCTGCGACGAGCCTTCCCGCTGCATATGCAGCGCCCAGTTCAGCTTCTCCGCACTCAGCTTCTTGTGAATGTACTTCATATCCTCTTTGGCCGAAAAAAGCACCAGCGTCCGCCCGTCCGTTACATTGCACAGCCGCAGCAGCTCCTTATACGCCGCTTCCAGATAAGCTTCCCGGTTATGGTGGTTATAGTAAGGAACGTCTTTGGCAATATACATCATCGTGTGGTTGTCGTAATCGAACGGTGAAGCCTGACGCTCCATATACTCCCCCCTGTAGCCCAGTGAACGGGACAGATAAGCGTATTGCTCCTCCAGCGTACCGCCGGACTGGCTGAGGGTTGCGGAGGTCAGGATGACAGAGGTCTTGCCGCTAAATAGACTGTATTTCAGGAATTGGCTGATCCCCTTGGGGCAGATGCTGACGGCAGCTTCTCCCCTGGGCTGGCTGGCCCAGAGCAGATAGTTGTCCTCCGTCCCGGCAAGCACCTGGAAGAGGTCAATCATTCCGTTAACCGCTTCGAAGATATTGTCGATCTCCCGCTCATGCCGGGAAGTCAGCACCGAGAGACTGAGGCGGAACTCCTGCAAAATCTGCACGGCCTGCTGCAGCGGGACTCCAGTAATCGCCGATACTTTAATCCGGTCAGTGTCCTGCTTGGCCGAGTGCAGCAGGTCCGCTTCGATCTGTCTGAACAGCTCTTTGGCACATCGCCGAACGAACTGGCAGGACTTCATCAGGCTGCGGTCCGCCGACTGCTTGAACAGAAGCTGCATGGCATCCTCCAGCACCCGGGAGATCTGCCGGAAGGTGAATTCAAGAGTCTGGGCATCCCTGACCTTGGCTTCCAGATTATGCGCTTCATCTATAATGATCAGAGCAGGCCGCTCGGTGATCAGGCCTTTGGTCCCTTCCTTTTTCTTGATCAGGTCTCGGATCAGCAGGTCCTGGTTCACGATGATGATATCCATCTCGCCCGGGCCGGCGTTGATCTTAGCCCGCATGTCGTAGAAGGCGCAGGTATGCTTGTAGTGACAGTGCTCGAACTTACAATCTGTCACACACACGTTAGACCATAAGGCATCACTGACTCCGCCCTTCAGATCTGCCCGCTCGTTGATTTCTGCATTCAGGATACGTTCTGCCATTACCGTGAGCGGTGAGCCGGACTCCCCGGACGGGAACAGGTCTGCTGCCCGATACCGGCAGGCATACTGCCCCATGCCCTTGCCGACTACAGAGCGGATCATGGAGAAGCCGAGCCGGCTGCCGATGAACCGCAGATCCTTATGGATCTGTTCGGAGAGCTGGATGGACGAGGTGGCGATAATGACCGGCTGCCGGGAGAGCTGGTTAATGAGCAGGCCGGGAATCAGGTAGGCGAAGGATTTGCCGATGCCGACTCCGGCTTCAATCATGGCATTTCGGCCATGGACATAAGCGTTGGCAATATCCAGCGACATATCCTGCTGGCCGAGCCGTTCGGTGAGACCGAGCCGTTTGAACCGGTCATACATGCGGAAGATGGCATTGACCAGGGCAGGCTCGGCGTTTTTGGCCGGCTCCTGCTTCTGTAATTTGTAGAGATCATTTAACCAGTTGATAACGACCGCCCCTTTTCTTTGTCAATGTTAGTCTTATCCTGCATGGATTACGGCAGAGGTTGTTATTATCTTAGATGACGGGCGAACAGTCAAGGGTAATATCTATTATAATGAGGGCATAATCTGCGTACTGATCATGAAGGGAGAGAGAACATATGAGCGAACGTCTGCCTTGTCAGACCCCCGGCTGCACGGGAACGATTCTTCCTGCAACCGCACTGAAGACCGGAGGCATCTGCATGCCCTGCTACCAGCAGAAGAGAGCGAGGGGAAGACAGGCTTATATTGAACAGAACCGCAAAGAGGTGAACAGGTATGCCGGTATCCATGATCCGGTTGAAATTCTCACCATGATGCACAGCCCGCGGAAGCCTGATCCGCTAATCAAGGAAGTCCCGTACCCCCGGACCGCACAGGAGCTGTACCACGGACTGACGGAGGAAGAGAGAGGACGGATGGAGAGCTACGCCGTTCATTTATTGGAAGAAGAGGATATAGACCAGGCGGAGATGGTTCTGGTGTCACTCCTCTGCTTCACGGATACACGGCTTGGGCCAGGTCTGGAAATGCTCCTCCACACAGGGAATTATGCGCCCGCGATCCTCTTCAAGGATGCTGACGCGCAGGTCAGGGACCGGCTCATTGCTCAGGTGGAGTCCGATCCGGTTAACCGTAATCTGCTGCTGCTGGCGCTGGCCTGGATTGGCGATGAAGAGGTGGTCAGGCTGTTCGCGGCATGGCGGCAGTCCCCGCCGGAGTGGGCAGCAGCGTTATATCAGGCACCCGAGATGTATGCCCGTGAAGCGGGCTGGGAGCTGGATGCCGGAGGCGGCAAAAGGCAGCTGTATCATCCTGAATGTTACCCCTTCCTGGTAAGCAGGGAAGACACTCTGGAAGCGCCCGGTGCTCCGGCGGCTGTTCAAATGCTCCAGACAGGAACGCACGCCTGTCCTTGGTGCGGAGGTGCGCTAATTGTTTTATTTGATTACGATTTGCAGCATCCGCAGGTTAGGTTCATGGAGCTTCCCGGCAAGCGACTAAGAATTGCAGCCTGTATGCACTGCAACTGTTATGGCACTGTATATATGAAGGCTGATCTGGAGGGCGGGTATGCATGGAGTGAATATAATGTTGTTCCTGGATATCTGCCTGACAATACTGGAGGAGCATTGGCGTTCAACACATGGCATGTAATGCAGCTGTCGGAACAGCCGGCAGGCACTTATGAGAGTGCACACTGGGTGCTGGAGGCGCCGGCCTCGCAGATCGGAGGACATCCGGCCTGGATTCAGGATGCGGACTATCCGGCCTGTCCCTGCTGCGCACAGACGATGACTTTTGCGGCGCAGGCGGATATGGGCCAGGTGGCGGAGGACGAGGGAATTTATTATGCTTTTCTGTGCCGGGAGTGCCTGATTACAGCGGTGAATTACCAGCAGACCTGAGCCTGCTTTTGTCACAGATAAGTTACTCGTAAAGTGCTACCATGGAATGAAAAATAAACTGGCTGCGGGAGCTGATATATGAGTCGTTTCTCAGTTCATCAGATGATGCATTATTCACTGTATTCTTTTGCCGAGCACAGCCCGGACCCGATTTACATTCTGGGTATGGACAAAAAAGTGAGTTACGCCAATTCCAAATTCGTGGAGCTGTACGGCTGGTCAACAGAGGAATTGAACCTCCATGATTTCCCCCATGTTCCCCCGGAGCTCAGGGACGAGCTTTACCAGATGTATAATTTCATCGATCGGGGGATGCCTCTGTTTGCCCTCGATACCTTCCGGATTAAGCGGAACGGAGAGCTGATCAGTGTCAAGATAACTATATCCCCTGTAAAAGATCCGGAAGGACACATTACAGCATATGTATGTGTACTACGGGATGTAACGGAGATCAAGTTCTCAGAGCTGAAATATTACAAGCTGTTTAATGAAGCGAACGATCCCATTTTCATTTATGAGCAGGATGAGGAGGGCAAGCCTTCGAAGTTCCTGGATGTGAACGAGGCGGGCTGCCGGATGCTGGGCTACACACGCCATGAGCTGCTGGACAAGACCCCGCGCTCTATTGCCGCAGAAGCTCTGGTGCCGGAGGTGAATAAGATGTTCGGGTCCATTCTTAGCGGAGAAGGAATGTTCGTCGAATGGGTTCAGGTCACTAAGGACGGAAGGGAAATTCCGGTGGAGATCAGTGCGAAGCCGTTCAGGCTGAATGGCCGCCAGCTGGTAATCTCGATTACCCGCGATATGACCGAACGAAAAAAAACGGAAGAGTTCCTGAGGTATAGCGAGAGCCTGTCCATGATCGGTGAGCTGTCCGCAGGCATTGCCCATGAAATCCGCAATCCATTGACCAGCATCCGCGGGTTCGTCCAGCTGCTGTATTCCCGCTCCAAGATGAACAGGGAGCTGCACGAGATCATCCTGTCAGAGGTGGACCGGATCAATTCCATCATCAGCGAGCTGCTGCTGCTGGGCAAGGAAATGCCGTCCGAGCTGGCAGACTGTAACCTGGTCCGGCTGCTCGGACAGGTGATTGTCCTGCTGAATGCGCAGGCGCATATGACAGATAACGAAATTGTCATGCACACGGATCTCGACAGCCTGCCTGTCCGGTGCGCGGTTAACAAGCTGAAGCAGGTGTTCATCAATGTGCTGAAAAATGCGATAGAAGCAAGCCCGCACGGAGCAGAAATTACGCTGGAGCTGAAACATGAGGAGCATGCAGCCATTATACGCATCATCGACACCGGGCCGGGCATACCGGCAGAGCTTCTGCAGCAGATCGGTGCTCCGTTCTTCACGACCAAATCCGGAGGGAATGGACTAGGTGTTATGATCAGTAAGAAAATTATCCATAATCATAAGGGGACTCTACAGTTCAAAACCAACCAGCCGACGGGAACAATAGTTGAGATTACGCTGCCTTTGCTTCATGAATTACAACATACATAAGCGGTATCCAAACGGAGCAGTGAGGTCAGACCAGACCCCGCTGCTCTTTTGATTATCTGCGCTCAGGGAAAGTTCACACTAAGAATAACGGGGTTTCGTTATTTGAAATTTTGGGTATATAAGCTATATTTTCGAAATATAAACGCAAGGCATGCTACAACCTGGAAAGCGAGGGTTCTCATGGATTTTCCAGTCAATATCCTGCTTGTAGACGATCATCCCGAGAACCTGCTTGCCCTTGAGGCCGTTCTCCGCGGAGAGCCTTACCAGTTGTTTCGGGCCTATTCCGGGGTTGAAGCTTTACGCTGTCTGCTGGAGGAGGAATTCGCCGTCATTGTGATGGATGTGCAAATGCCGGGCATGGACGGGCTGGAGACGGCGCGCCTTATCCGTACCCGGGAGAAGAATCATGTGGTGCCGATTATTTTCATGTCCGCTAACAGTACGACGATGGAGGATATCTTCGCGGGTTACTCTGTCGGTGCGATGGATTACATGACGAAGCCCTTCGTCCCGCAGCTGTTCAAGTCGAAGATTGAGGGTTACGTCAGCATGTATGAAGCGAATAAGAAGCTGCAGCTCCAGAGCGAGATGCTGAAGCAGCAGGCCCGGCAGCTGGAGAGGACGAATCAGGAGCTGAGGGAAGCCAAGGAAGCCGCAGAAATTGCCTCCAAGGTGAAATCGGAATTCCTGGCGATGATGAGCCATGAAATCCGCACGCCGCTGAACGGGATCATCGGGATGTCTGATCTGCTGCTGGCCTCTGATCTGCCGGAGGAATATTGTGAGATGGCAGGGATTATCCACACGAGCAGCAATGCCCTTCTGTCGGTGATCAATCCGATTCTCGATTATTCCAAGCTGGAAGCCGGGAAGCTGGTGGTGGAAGAGGCACCGTTCTCCCTGCAAGACTGCCTTAGCGAGACGGTTGCCCTATTCACCGCGAGGATCCGTGAGCGGAAGCTTGATATGGTGGTGGAGATAGATCCTGCTGTGCCGCCTGATCTGGTGGGAGATGTGAACCGTCTCCGCCAGGTGCTGAATAATCTCGTGGGCAACGCTGTGAAGTTCACCCATGCAGGCAGTATATACATAATGGTTAACAAGCTGGATGGACCGCCGGGGAAGCTTACGCTAGAATTCACAATCAGAGACACAGGAATCGGGATTCCGCCGGATAAAATCGGGGAGCTGTTCCAGCCCTTCTCCCAGCTCGATGCCTCTACCACACGCAGATTCGAAGGCACGGGACTTGGCTTATCGATCAGCAAAGCTCTGGTGGAGCTGATGGGCGGAAGCATCCGGGTCGAGCCATCGGAGGAACCTGGGGCTACGTTTGTTTTTACAATTGCCGTTCGTGAGTATCTTGGATTGGAGAAAAATATGTGCTGAATAAGGGGCAGGGTTGATACTATGAGCGATGACAACCAAATCAAAGAAAACCAGGGTAATGGAATAGATGCCGGTGAACTGCTGAGCGCCTTAATGGCGATGAAGAAGGGCAATTTCTCCCACCGGATGCCTTATGACCGGACGGGAATCGCCGGTAAGGTAGCGGATACGTTCAACGAGATTATGGATATTCAGGAGAGCATGGTACATGAAGTCGAGACCGTAGCCCGCGTAGTTGGGAAGGAAGGCAATCTGTCCAGAAGGTTCACACAGAAGAATCTGGGCGGGTCCTGGGAGACGGTGACCGATTCCTTGAACGGTCTGGTCATTGACCTGATTCAGCCGACCAGCGAGATGGTCCGGGTCATTAACGCGGTAGCCAAGGGCGATCTGTCCCAGCAGGTGGAGCTGGCGATTGAAGGACGGCCGCTTACCGGCGAGTTCCAGCGAACGGCAAGCAATATTAATATGATGGTGAATCAGCTCAGTACGTTCGCCTCCGAAGTTACACGCGTAGCGCGTGAGGTGGGTACCGAAGGTATTTTGGGCGGACAGGCTGATGTGAAGGGGGTCTCCGGCACCTGGAAGGATCTGACCGACAGCGTCAATTATATGGCGACGAATCTTACGGATCAGGTGCGCAATATCGCGGCAGTGACCACTGCCGTAGCGAACGGCGATCTGTCGAAGCAGATTACGGTCAATGCGCGTGGCGAAATCATGGAGCTGAAGAATACGATCAACACGATGGTGGATCAGCTCTCCATGTTCGCTTCTGAGGTGACCCGGGTGGCGCGTGAGGTCGGGACCGAAGGCAAGCTCGGCGGACAAGCCGATGTGAAGGATGTCTCCGGCACCTGGCGGGATTTGACCGAGAGCGTGAACTACATGGCGTCCAACCTGACCAATCAGGTGCGGAACATCGCGGTGGTGACTACGGCGGTTGCCAACGGCGATCTGTCGAAGAAGATTACGGCCGATGTGCAGGGTGAAATTCTGGAGCTGAAGAACACGATCAATACGATGGTAGATCAGTTATCGACCTTTGCTTCCGAGGTGACCCGGATGGCGCGTGAGGTGGGTACGGAAGGGATTCTCGGCGGGCAGGCGGACGTCAAGGGCGTGTCCGGCACCTGGCGGGATTTGACCGAGAGCGTCAATTATATGGCGTCCAACTTAACGAATCAGGTACGCAATATCGCGGAAGTGACCACGGCGGTAGCCAAGGGCGACTTGTCGAAGACGATTACCGTCGATGCGAAGGGCGAGATTCTGGAGCTGAAAAGCACCATTAACATCATGGTGGACCAGCTCAGCAACTTCGCCTCCGAGGTCACACGCGTGGCGCGCGAGGTATCTACGGAAGGGATTCTCGGGGGACAGGCCGATGTGAAGGGCGTCTCCGGGACCTGGAAGGATCTGACCGACAGCGTGAACTTCATGGCCGGCACGCTGACGGATCAGGTGCGTAATATCGCTGAAGTGACGACTGCCGTAGCGAAGGGGGATCTGTCCAAGCAGATTACGGTGAATGCGACCGGCGAGATTCTGGAGCTGAAGAACACCATTAACACCATGGTGGAGCAGCTATCGATCTTCGCCTCCGAGGTGACGCGCGTGGCGCGCGAGGTCGGCACTGAAGGAATGCTGGGCGGACAGGCGCAGGTGAAGGGCGTAGCCGGAACCTGGCGCGATTTGACCGAGAGCGTGAACTATATGGCGTCCAACCTGACGAATCAGGTGCGCAACATTGCGGTAGTAACGACAGCGGTGGCGAACGGCGATCTGTCCAAGAAAATCACTGCGGATGTGCAAGGTGAAATTCTGGAGCTGAAAAACACGATTAATACGATGGTGGACCAGCTCTCCATGTTCTCTTCCGAGGTGACGCGCGTCGCACGCGAGGTCGGTACAGACGGTAAGCTGGGCGGACAGGCGCAGGTGAAGGGAGTCGGCGGCACCTGGAAGGACTTGACCGAAGGCGTAAATAACATGGCCCGCAATCTGACGGATCAGGTGCGTAATATTGCAGATGTGACCACGGCGGTAGCCAAGGGCGACCTGTCCAAGAAGATTACCGTAGACGTCAAGGGCGAGATTCTGGAGCTGAAAAATACGATCAACACGATGGTGGACCAGCTCTCGATCTTCGCCTCTGAGGTGACGCGTGTAGCGCGCGAGGTGGGTACGGACGGCAAGCTGGGCGCGCAGGCCGAGGTGAAGGATGTCTCCGGCACCTGGAAGGATCTGACCGATACGGTGAACTTCATGGCGAGCAACCTGACGATTCAGATGCGCAACATTGCCGGTGTAACCACGGCGGTAGCGAACGGGGATCTGTCCAAGAAGATTACGGTGGATGTCAAAGGCGAATTACTTGAGCTGAAGAACACGATCAACACGATGGTGGATCAGCTGAATTCGTTCGCCTCCGAGGTGACGCGGGTAGCGAGCGAGGTTGGCACGGACGGCAAGCTGGGCGGACAAGCCCAGGTGCGCGGTGTCGGAGGCATCTGGAAGGATCTGACTGACAACGTGAATATCATGGCGACCAATCTGACCGATCAGGTGCGCGGCATCGCCAAGGTCGTGACGGCGGTGGCGAACGGTAACCTGAAGCAGAAGCTGACCGTTGAGGCTAAAGGCGAGATTGCCGAGCTGACGGATACGATCAATAACATGATCGAGACGCTGGCCACCTTCGCTGATCAGGTGACTACTGTAGCACGCGAGGTTGGAGCCGAAGGGAAGCTGGGCGGACAGGCTAGTGTGCCGGGGGCTGCGGGTACCTGGCGTGATCTGACCGACAACGTCAATTACATGGCGAGTACGCTGACCACACAGGTGCGGGCCATCACCAATGTGGCGACAGCGGTGACTAACGGCGATCTGTCACGGGCGATTGATGTGTCCGCCTCCGGGGAGGTTGCCACGCTCAAGGATAACATCAACGAGATGATCCGTAACCTGAAGGAGACGACCCGCATCAACACCGAGCAGGACTGGCTGAAGACCAATCTGGCCAAGTTCTCGCGGATGCTTCAGGGGCAGCGCGACCTGTATGCAGTCAGCCGGATGATTCTGTCCGAGCTGGCTCCGCTGGTATCGATGCAGCATGGCGTCTTCTATATTAATGAACCCTCCGGCGGGGAAGCGGTCCTGAAGCTGTTCGCCAGCTATGCGTATCAGAACCGCAAGCATCTGGCGAATGAATTCCGGGCGGGGCAGGGGCTGGTCGGCCAGTGCCTGATTGAGAAGCAGCGGATTCTGCTGACCAATGTTCCGGGCGATTATGTGATGATCTCGTCCGCACTGGGAGAAGCGACCCCGCTGAATATCATTCTGCTGCCGATCATCTTCGAGGATCAGGTGCTAGCGATTCTGGAGCTGGCGACCTTCCGGCCTTACAGCGATATCGACATCGCTTTCCTGGATCAGCTTACTGAATCCATCGGCAGTGTGATCAACACGATGCAGGCGAACCAGCGGACGGAGGAGCTGCTGATTCAGTCCCAATCGCTTACCGAGGAGCTCCAGAAGCAGCAGATGGAGCTGCGGAGCACGAATGACGAGCTTGAGGATAAGGCGAAGCTGCTTGTACTCCAGAAGGCAGAAGTGGAGAGCAAGAACCATGAGGTTGAGGTTGCCAAGCGTTACCTGGAGGAGAAGGCAGAGCAGCTTGCCCTGACCTCCAAATACAAATCCGAATTCCTGGCCAATATGTCCCATGAGCTGCGCACGCCGTTGAATTCCTTGCTGCTCCTGGCAGAACAGCTGGCCGAGAACCCGGATGAGAATCTGCATGAGCTGCAGGTGAAATTCGCCAAGACGATTCAGGACTCCGGGCTGGAACTGCTGAACCTGATTAATGATATCCTCGATCTGTCCAAAATCGAATCCGGCACGATCACGCCGGATTTCAGCGAAGTCTCGCTGGCGGAGCTGACGGACGGGCTGGACCGTTCTTTCCGCCATATGGTGGATGCCAAGAAGCTCGACTACCGGATCAAGATTGATCCCGGTGTACCGGCCAGCATCGCTACGGATTCCAAGCGTCTGCTGCAAATCCTGAAGAACCTGCTGTCGAACGCCTTCAAGTTCACCGAGCAGGGGCAAATTATGCTGCAAATCCGCAAAGCGGCCGACGGTTGGCATCCGGATAATGAATCGCTTGAACGGGCGACAACCGTAATCTGCTTCTCGGTAAGTGACACGGGGATCGGCATTCCGGCGGAGAAGCAGCAGATTATCTTCGAAGCGTTCCAGCAGGCGGATGGCAGTACGAACCGGGAATACGGCGGAACGGGTCTTGGGCTTGCCATCTCCCGCGAGATTGCCGAAATGCTCGGCGGGGAGATTAGCTTATACAGTGAAGTAGGCAAGGGAAGCGTATTTAACCTGTACCTGCCGACAGAAGCGGAATTCACAGAACCGGAGCCTCCGAAGGCTCATGTTCCCGAGGTCATTGATATCACCCCGGCCAAACGCAGAAGCAGCCTTGTCAAGCCGGAAGAGGAGCCCTTCGCGGATGACCGCGATGGGATTGAACCTGGAGACCGGGTGTTCCTGATCGTTGAGGACGATCAGAAGTTCAACGAGATCATTCTGGGGATGCTCCACAAAAAAGGAATCAAAGCGGTTATCGCCACCAGCGGCTGGGATGTCCTGGAGCTGGTTCAGAAATACCAGCCGTCGGCCATCACGCTGGATCTGCATCTTGGCGGAGATACGGACGGCTGGCTGGTGCTTCAGCAACTCAAGAACGATATCGGGGTGCGGCATATTCCGGTCTGCGTGATGACTGTGGATGAAGACGAGGTGCTGCTGCTGCAGAAGGGTGCTTACGATTATTTCCGCAAGCCCGTGACCAATGAGGAGCTGGAGAATGCGCTGGAGCGGTTGAACCGGTTCGCGGATCATACCACGGCAAATCTGCTGGTCGCCGTCCAGGATGAACAGGAGCGCAAGCATGTAGCCGAGCTGCTGGACAACCCGGATCTTACACTCACTCTTGTAGAGACCGGGCGCAAAGCTTTGAACCAGTTGAACAGCAAGACGTTCGATGCGATCGTGCTGGACAGCAGCCTGGCGGACATGAATCTGATCCGCTTCCTCCGGGAGATGTACAAGAACGCCAGGAACAAAAGAATCCCCGTCCTGGTGCAGATGAACCGGAAGCTGACGACGGAGGAAGAAACCGAATGGGATGAGCTGGCGAAGATGGCGGTGCTCAAAGAGGTGAAATCGGATGCCCAGCTGATTGATGAATCGACCCTCGCCCTGCACCGCAAGGCAGAGAATCTGCCGCCGCTCTCCAGAGACAAGCTGGTGAAGCTGTATCAATCGGATGAGATGATCGAGTATAAAAAGGTGCTTGTAGTGGATGATGATATCCGTAACATCTTTGCGCTCACCTCCATTCTGGAGCGTCATCAGATGAAGGTGATCCCTGCGGAAAATGGCCAGGATGCGATCACGCTGCTGGAGCAGACGCCGGATATCGGCATTGTCCTGATGGACATCATGATGCCGGGAATGGACGGCTATGAGACAACCCGGGCAATCCGGGAGAAGCCGGAATGGAGGGACCTCCCGATACTTGCGCTTACAGCCAAGGCGATGAAGGGGGACCGGGAGCTGTGCCTGGAAGCAGGCTGCTCGGATTATATTACCAAGCCGGTGAACAGCGGACAGCTGCTATCGATGATGCGTACCTGGCTGGACCAATAGAGCAGGACGAATAGGACGGACCCTAAAACAGGTCCATGGAACAGGAACAGGAGCCAACCCCTTAGCCGCGATCAGGCGGTTAGGGCTGGCTCCTGTTTTTTTGCAAATAGGCTGTGAATGTAGCTTACTGATCCGCAGAGGGTTCGAGCCGCCGGCAGGAAGCTCTCTCGATAAAGAGGGTGTCGACTTTGACCTTGGTGCTGACTGCGGACTGCCGGTGAAGAGAAGCGGTGAACAGATCCACTGCCCATGCGGCCATCCGTTCTTTCTCCACATGAACCGTGGTCAGCTCCGGGGCTACAATCTGCGATTCATTGATATTATCGAAGCCGATGACGGATACATCCTCCGGGATGGAGAAGCCCAGCTCGCCGAGTGCTTTGATCGCGCTGATGGCGATGTAATCACATTCGCAGAAGAAGGCGGTGGGAAAAGGCTGTCCGCTGTCCTTCAATCGCTGCAGCTTGTCCCGTAACGGCCCCTGCGAGGAAAATAAGGTCGGAGGCACCGCCAGCATATTGCTCCGGGGGATCTCCACCTGCGCCTCCGCCATGGCGTCCATGAACCCGCGCTGCCGTTCCCCGAAGTTATGAATCCGCTCCTCGGATGCGATATAACCGATCCTCTGGTGTCCGCGTCCGGTCAGATAGGAGCCCGCCTGATAAGCCCCCATATAATTATTGATCTCGACAAAATGGACAGGCAGCGCATCGAAGCAGGTGTCCAGCACAATCAGGCCGGGCAGCTTATCCGCGATATCGGCTATTCTGGCCGCATCCAGGCTGGTCCCGAGCAGTATCACGCCGCTGGTGGGCTCCTCCATCACCGATTGAATGCCTTGCTCATAGTGCTTCTCTTCAATCGCGGAGAATATCAGACTGTAGCCTCCCATCCGGCAGCATTCCTCAATATGATGAATCAGCTCCCGGAAGAAGGGCTGCTGATAGTACTCCTCATGAACGAGTCCGGCATTGGTGAACACCAGGAATCGCAGGGTGGTGGGGTTCGTCTGAGCGGCGGCCGCTCTTCCCCTGCCGGTATAACCATAGGTCTCCGCCAGGCGCAGGATTCGCCCGCGTGTCTCCGGCCCGACCCCCGGCTTCCCGTTCAGCGCCAGCGAGACGGCCCCTTTGGAGACCCCGGCCAGCCGGGCAAGCTCCTCCATATTCAATGACAAGACCTCCATTCAGTATCGTAGCTTAAGTATGTTTAGTGTAAGGGAAGGTGCGGATTTTAGCAATGAAGCAGGTTTTGAGTCCTTTTGTTTAGTGATGTTTAGTTAAAATAATAACGTTGACGATAATTATAAGGTGATGTAGGATTACTTTAGAATAGACGTAAAGTTATTTTATCTGATTTTGTTTAGTTATTGTTTAGTGGTGTTGTTATTTGTATATCTGAGGATTCATACAGAAGGGAGCAGGACTTATGGCTAATCCGAAGGAAGCAGGGCAGGCTGAAGCATTCCAGGGGAGGGTCTCCGTATCGGTGCCTGACCAGACTTCACAGTGGGGCGTATGTGAAATTGTACTGCTCGGAGGTCCTGCCGGGGGCAATCCGTTTACGGAGGTAGCGCTGCAGGCAGAATTTTCGATGAGAGATCGTTCGGTTCTGGTTCTGGGTTTCTATGATGGAGACGGGGTGTACCGCATCCGCTTCATGCCGGAGCATCAGGGGAAGTGGACGTTCCGGACCAGCAGTAATGCGCCTGCTCTGCATGGACTTGAGGGGGAACTGGAATGCACGGCTGCGGCAGGGGGGAATCATGGTCCGGTCCGGGTGCGGAATACCTTTCATTTTGCCTATGCGGACGGAACGCCCTATCTTCCTGTCGGCACCACCTGCTACGCCTGGACCCATCAGGGGGATGAGATGGAGCGCCAGACGCTGGATACGCTGAAAGCGTCTTCTTTTAACAAAATAAGAATGTGCGTGTTCCCGAAATCCTACTCCTATAACGAGAACGAACCGGAGTACTATCCTTATGAAGGCTCGGTCCAGGCGGGGTGGGATTACAGCCGGTTCAACCCGGCGTTCTTCCGGCATCTGGAGGAGCGGATTGCAGACCTTGGGGAGCTGGGCATCGAGGCTGATCTGATTCTGTTCCACCCGTATGACCGCTGGGGCTTCGCAGATATGGGCAAGGAGGCGGATGACCGCTATCTCCGGTACCTTGTAGCCAGACTCTCGGCTTACCGCCATATCTGGTGGTCGCTGGCTAATGAATATGATTTCATGAGCAACAAGCTGCTGGCCGACTGGGAGAGGTACGCACATATTGTAACGTCGTATGATCCTTACGGACACCTGATCTCTAATCACAATGGGATTGCCTTCTATGACTTCAACCAGCCCTGGGTTACGCATTGCAGTATTCAGCGTGTGGATGCGTACAAGACCTCCGAGAATACAGACGAATGGAGACGGCGCTGGAATAAGCCTGTCGTGATTGATGAATGTGCCTACGAGGGAAATGTCGAGCATGGCTGGGGAAATATTACCGGGGAAGAGATGGTCCGGCGCTTCTGGGAAGGCGCGGTCCGTGGAGGATATGTCGGACATGGGGAAACCTACCTGCACCCGGAGGATAAGCTCTGGTGGGCCAAGGGCGGCCGGTTGTATGGCACGAGTCCTGAGCGGATTGCTTTTCTGCGGCGCGTGCTGGAGGAAGGGCCTTCAGAGGGACTGAATCCGTTGCCTTCAGATTGGGATCTGCCCAGAGCCGGAGTGGAGGATGAATATGTTCTCTACTATTTCGGATTCAACCGGCCGGGCTTCCGCCAGTTCACGATGAACCCGGAGTTCCGCTACAAGGTGGAGCTGCTGGATACCTGGAACATGACGGTGGAGGAGCTTGCGGGTAGCTATCAGGGGACCTTCAGGGTCGATCTGCCGGGACGGACATATATGGCGGTGAGAATGACGCGCCTGTACGATCAGCATGACTTGGAGGCTAAATAGGATGTGGAAGATTGGTATAGTGGGTGCCGGGTATTGGTCAGACAAGCATTTGCAGGCATGGCAGCGTATCCCCGGCGTTCAGATTCAAGGCCTGTGTGACCTGGATTCGGTTAAGCTGCACAGTAAGGGTGAGGCATACGGGATTCCCCGGGACATGCTGTACTCCACGCTGGAAGACATGCTGTCTTCTGCGGAGCCGGATATTATAGATATTGTTACCGCGCCGGATACCCATCCTGAGCTGGTCGGACTGGCCGCACGGGCCGGGAAGCATATCATGTGCCAAAAGCCTTTTGCCCGCTCCATGGAGGAAGCCTGTGAGATGGTGGAAACGGCCCGTGCTGCGGGCGTCCGGCTGATGGTTACAGAGAACTGGCGCTGGCTGCAGCCGATTCAGGCCATCCGCAAGCTGCTGGATGAGGGAGCGGCAGGACGGCTCCAGACGATCCGCTATATCCACACGGATTATTATTCACCACGGTTTGCCCCGGAGAATGAGCTGCCGCAGCCGTTCTTCCGGGAGATGCCGAAGCTGCTGTTCTATGAGATGGGGGTTCACTGGTATGATACGTGGCGCTTCCTGTTCGGGGAGCCTAAGCGGCTATATGCGGAGACCCGGAAGGTCAGCCCGTATATTGCCGGGGAGGACGCCGGGCTGATTACCCTCGGCTACGAAGATTATATGGGCCTGATGGATATGAGCTGGGCCACCCGGCAGAATCTGCCGGGCAGGCTCACGCTGCCTGTGCTGCCGGACCATAAGGAACAGCTGATTATTGAAGGCGATCAGGCAACGATCAAGCTGTACAGCAGCGGTACCCTCAGCCTGATTGATAACGACGGGCTGGAGACTACGATTTCGGAAGGCAACGGTCTTGATTTTGAAGAGAGCCATTACCGCCTGCAGTCGCATTTCATTGAATGCCTGAACACGGGTGAGGAATTCCAGACGAGCGGCGAAGATAATTTGAAGACGCTGGAGCTTGTATTCGGGACCTACCGAAGTGCGGAGGAGCATGAGGTCATTCATATGGCATAGCTTCCAGGGGGCGGCGTGGATGATGGGCGAGTGTACAGGTACGTTCAAATATACGAAGAACCGGAGAGCTGTTGTCCGGTTCTTCGCCATGCTTACCGGCAAGATTGGCTGATCGCCGGGGAATAGCGTACACTGGGGGGATAGAGTCATTACTGAACTTAAGCTGCGGGGTGAGAAGGATGGACAAGCTGCTGGAGCAGATCACGGGCGAGCTGCTGGGACAGGTTAGTATTGAGAGCGTGAATCCGCTGGAGCCGGTGAAGGTCAGTCGTGTACCGAAGCTCTGGAGGGTACTCGGAACCGGAAATTATGCAGCTGTCTTCTGCCGGCAGGGAGCTGAGGAATTCGCAGTGAAGATCTACGCGCCGGGCAGGCCGGGCATTGAGGAAGAAGCAGAGGTATACCGCCGCCTCGGGCAGCATCCGGCCTTCTCGGAGTGTTATTATGCCGGAGCGAATTTCCTGGTTCTCAAAAGGCTGGGCGGAGTCACCTTCTATGATTCCATGCAACGCGGCATTCTCATTACCGGACAGGCTATTGAAGACGTTGACAATGCGCTTCAGTATGCAAGGTCCCGCGGGCTGCGTCCGCATGATATCCATGCCAAGAATGTGATGCTCCGGGACGGGCGGGGACTGATTGTAGATGTCTCTGATTTCCTGAAGGATGACGACTGCAGCATGTGGGAGGATTACAAGCGGCTGTATTACCGGTTGTACCAGCCGGTGGCTTCCCGCCGGGTATTTCCGGTTCCGCGCCTGATTCTGGAGACGGTCCGCAGAGGGTACCGGTTATGGCGTCGGGGGAAGCAGAGGCGGAGAGGCTTCAATCATTTGAAAAGGTAACTATATAACATCTGCACCGAACTAAGCGCGGCCATGTCTGGATTTTGCTATTCCCGTGACTTGAAAGTGAAGGTTTGGCAGAGCGATTCCATTTATAATCGATATAGAACCTAGAATTCAATTGAAAATGGACAGGAGCGCCTCTTTATGCACTATACCAATCCCATCATATCCGGTTTCCATCCTGATCCCAGCATCTGCAGGGTAGGGGATGATTATTATCTGGTGACGAGCACATTTGAATATTATCCGGGCGTCCCTGTCTTTCACAGCAGGGATCTTGTTCATTGGCGGCAGATCGGCCATTGCCTTACCACGCCCAGCCAGTTGCCGCTGGAGAATTCGTGGAGCTCAGGCGGAATATTCGCGCCGACCCTCCGTTATCATAACGGCTGGTTCTATATGGTGACCACGAATGTAAGCGGGATGGGCAATTTCTTCGTCAAAACACAGCATCCGGAAGGCCCCTGGTCGGAGCCTTACCTGATTGCACAGGGCGGCATTGATCCTTCCCTGTACTTCGATGAGGACGGGCGCGTATATTTCCAGTCCGCCATGGACGGCGGGAAGGGGAACGGAATCTACCAGTGTGAGATTGATATCGGGACCGGGGAAATGCTGACCGGGAGCGTGCTGATCTGGACAGGAACGGGCGGCGCTCATCCCGAGGCTCCGCATCTGTACCGGAAGAACGGCTGGTATTATCTGATGATCGCGGAAGGCGGAACGGAGTATGGACATATGGAGACCATCGCCAGAAGCCGCCAGCCTTACGGCCCGTATGCAGCTTGCCCCCATAACCCGATTCTGTCCAACCGAAGTACGGCAATCAGCATACAAGCTACAGGCCATGCAGACCTGGTTGAGGCGCAGGACGGCAACTGGTGGGCGGTGTGCTTAGGCATCCGTCCGGTCTCCTATCCGATGGGCCATCATCTGGGCAGAGAGACCTTCCTGGCTCCCGTAACCTGGACATCCGAGGGCTGGCCGGTTATCGGGAACGGCGGCCGCATCGAGCCGGCTATGGACTCGCCGCTACTGCCGGAAGTCCGCTGGCCGGGGAAGCCTGTAAGAGACCATTTCGAAGATACCCGGCTGGGGCTGGACTGGACTTTTCTGCGTAATCCGGCAGAAGGAAGCTGGTCGCTCGAAGAACGGCCGGGGTATCTCGTTCTGCATGGCCACGAGGCCACGCTGAATGAAGCCGCCGCACCTGCCTTTGTGGGCCGACGCCTCAGCCACTTCACGGCCAATATAGCAGCAGAGCTGGATTATGAGCCGCAGCATGAAGGGGAAGAAGCCGGAATTACAGTGTACAAGAACGAGAAGCATCATTATGAGCTGGTGATCCGCTCTGCCAGCGGGCGGAGAGTCGCCGTGTTCCGGCGGACGGTCGGTTCACTCCGGGTGGAGCAGGTGGAGGAGTGTCCTGACGGGCCGGTCATCCTGAGAATCAAGGCGCTGCCCGGCAGCATAGAAGCCTCGGTTGAGGCACCGGATTCCGGGGGGATCGGGCTGGGGTCTGGAGAGACACATTATCTCAGCACCGAAATCTCAGGAGGGTTCACCGGGGTATTCGTTGCCATGTATGCGACGTCCGTGACAGGACAGGCCGCTCCGGCAGCGTATGACTGGTTCGATTATGAGCCGCTGGATCAGCCGGCGGTATAAGGTGTGAGCAGCAGTTCCTTGGGACATGCTGCTCTTTTTTGCAAATATAAGAATTTATATGTTTCACACGATAACTTAACCTTCTATTTCTCGCTGAAACGGTACCGTCCTTTAAAAGGACGGCAAAGCCGTTTCCACTTGGTTAAGCGGCGTATGGACCTGGCTGCTGCACAACTACTGCTGATTGCGGTAGGCTTTCGGGGACTTACCGTACGTTTTTTTGAAGAGACGGGCGAAGTAGTTACTGTCATTAAATCCACACCTATAGGAAATGTCTGTAATAGGGTGTCTGGTGTGCTTGAGCAGTGAGCAAGCATGTTCCAGCCGGAGCCGCTGAATATAAGCAATTGGTGTAGTCAGATAATACGCCTGGAATATCCTGTTCAAATGACGGACGGAAATGTCCGATTTGGCGGCAATGGCATCAAGAGTAACCGGTTCATGATAGTGATCCTCAATATAGGAGATCGCACTGGCAAGGTGCATCAGGCTGTGGTCCACGCCCTTCTCCTGAATGTCATAATGTCTGGACAGATACACGACCAGCTCCATGAATTTGGAGGCGAGCATGGTCTGATAGCCGTGCTGCTTCTGCTCATATTCGGTAATCATGCCGGCCACAAGCGATGAGACAGCCTCCAGGCTGACGATGGGGAGGTTCATTTTGCTTTTATAGGCGTTAATGCTGCGGTAAAAGGGTTCTAAGACAAACAGCGCCTGATAGCCGTTCAGCGTTCTTAAGTCCGGTCCGGCCAGCTTAAGCATGCCTGATTTGTACATAATGTTGCAAATTCTGAAATCATACGGGTCCTTATAGGCATGGGGAGTGCCGCCGTTAATCACGAATACATTGCCTTTCTTGATAAAAGTCTCTTCGTCGTTGACGATATGCGCAGCATGTCCGTTCAACACAATGACAAGCTCGGAGAAGTCTGCATGCTGATGGAGGGAGGTGTCTTCTTCATGCCCGCCATATTGGATAAAGAAAGGAAAATGCTCGTCAGTCGTGAACCAGTTCAAATATACATTGCTCACAAAGCTCCCACCTCAGAAATACGTATTTGTCTATATAATGCTAGTCTGCGACTTGAAAATCAAGGTTATCCGCCAAAGGTGACGCTAAAATATAACTGTAAACGCATTCAATCAAAGGGGATGAGATGGATGAAAAAACAAATGCCAAGAAGATTAGGGATGGGTCTGCTGGCAAGTATGCTGCTCATTTCGGCAGGCTGCAGCAACAGCAGCAGTGCCGGAAATAACACAAAGAATATAACGAACGGAAATAACAGCGCAAATGATACAGCTCCCGTAACGTTTACCTTCTTTGGCGCCGATGCCAGTCCGAATTGGAACAAGATGGAGGATGATATCGGCAAGGAGATTATTGCCAAAACAGGTGTTACCCTGAATGCGGAATATGATGTGGGCAGCGGAGGGGGACAGGACAAAATCTCAATGATGGCAGCCAGCGGAGAGTATCCTGATATGATCTATGCCAAGGGAGAGCTGGGCAAGCTGGTGGATGCCGAAGCCATTATCGACCTGACCGAGCTGATTGATAAATATGCTCCCAATATAAAGAAAGTCATGGGCGGGAACATGAACCGGATGAAATACAGCAAGGATAATCAGGCGATCTATTCGATCCCGACGAATGTCGGCATTGATCAACAGAGCTTCGATGCGACGAACGGATTTCAGATTCAGCACCGCGTATTGAAAGAGCTTGGATATCCCGAAGTCCGGACGGTGAAGGATTTCGAGAATGTCCTCAAGGCGTATGTGGCTAAGCATCCAACGACGGACGGGCAGCCGACCATACCGCTGACCGTCAATGCTGACGGCTGGAAGATCATGATTACGGTGACTAACCAGGGCGATATCACCACCGGAGGAACCAATGACGGCGAATATTATGTGAACCCTGAGACGTACGAGACGAAGCTGCATTATAAGAAGCCTGAAGAGAAGGAGTACTTCCGCTGGCTGAACCATATGTTCAATGAAGGGCTGCTCGACAAGGAATCCTTTGTTCAAAAGGATGACCAGTACAAATCCAAAATCTCCAGCGGCCGGGTGCTGGGGCTTACCTCAGTGGAATGGGAGTATCAGGATGCGGAGAACGCCCTGAAGGCTGCGGGCAAAGATGAATATACGTACGCCCACTTCCCGGTTACGCTGAGTGAGGAGTACAAGGATCACGCCATGCAGTCTGTCGGAGTGGACGGCTACGGGATCAGTATCACCGCGGCTTGTAAAGATCCGGTCCGCGCGATTAAATTCCTGGACTGGCTGTCCTCGGAAGAAGGCCAGGTGCTGAGAAACTGGGGGATCGAAGGCAAGCATTATAATGTAGAGAACGGGAAGCGCGTCATCCCTGCCGAAATTCTAGATCAGAAGGTCAACGATGCAGCAAGTTTCACCAAGGCGACAGGGGTGGGGTTGTATTCCACGCTGGGAGTCCGCTACGGGGACGGTGTGAAGGATTCTACAGGCAATTACTATACAACGAACTTCCCGGAACAGATTCTGGCCGAATATTCGGGTGCGGAGAAGGCGAGCCTGGCTGCGTATAACGCAACAACCTGGAAAGACCTGTTCCCGGCGGAGGATGAATTCCCGGTCAAGGAATGGGGCGCGCTGTATAATATGCCGGTGCCGACAGATGGGGATTATCAGGTAATCTATCAAAAGACGCAGGATATCGTCCACAAACGGATTCCCGAAGCCATCCTCTCCAGCACAGCCGAATTCGATAAAATCTACGACGATTTCATTGCGGAGCTGAATAAAGCGGGTGCAGAGAAAATGGAGAAGGAATATACAGAGCTGGTTAAAGCGAGAGTCTCGCTGTTTACCGGGAAGGAGATTGAGTAGCAGAGCCGCTTAGCTTACGCGGCAGAGATATTCAAAAAAGGGCATTTCTGCGGCTGAGAAATTAGCCTGGAAAGCCCTTTTCGTTCGAGTACAGATTCAGCCCTTCGGGATCTTCCGGTAGCTTGAAGGAGAGAACCCCGAAATCTTCTTGAACAGCCTGGAGAAGTAATAAGGGTCGTTGATCCCTATAGCGGATCCGACCTCCTTAATGCTGAGTTCGGTAAGATCGAGCAGATGGCCTGCGCGCTGGATTTTGAGCCGCAGGAAATACCCGATCGGGGAGACTCCGGTCTCGGCGTTGAAGATATAGATCAGATGCTGCTTCGACACGCCGACCTGCTTAGCCAACTCAGGCAGGGTGAGGTTGCTGCCCAGCCGTCCGTTCATATACTGGATCGCCTGTTCCAGATAGGTCCCGCGTTTCTTCTCCTGCGCGGACGGGCCTGCCGTAATGCCGATGCCGGAGAGCAGCTGTCTGGCCGTCTGGGCGATGTGCACATGGGTAGCCAGGGCGTAGGTCCGCTCAGCCAGCAGCTCATAGGCAGGGACGAACCATTCAATGAGCCGGGCCTTGCCGCTCGGGGCCAGGGCGAGGGGAGCGCCCGACAATCCGAACAGCTTCACCAGCCGGTCCGCATGATTTCCTTTGAAATGGAACCAGTATATGCTCCATGGCTCTTCCTGCATGGCCCCGTACCGGTGCGGGGTGTGTGGAGGAATAATCATCATGTCCCCCGGCTGCATGGTCATCTGCTCTCCATGATTCATCTCCACCCAACCCTCCCCCGCTTCACACAAGATCAAGATATGCGACGGGCTGCCTTCCAGGCGTTCCCTGAAATGATAACGGGCATTCGGGAAATAACCAATGTCCGTAATGAACAAGGAGGCGGTCAGCTCCTCCTGCTCCAATTCCTTCATCCAATATTCCGGCAGCACATACAGCTTCTCCTCGACAAATCCTTCCGGCTTACGGATATGACCCTGATTCATGCCGCTTCCCCTCCTGACAGATCGTATATAAACCAAACGTTAGACACCCTGGCCCAACAAGTAACCTTCCAATCTCTTCTCGCAGGCATCAGCGTATTCATCCTAAGGCTTAGAACGGGATAGCCCCTTCCAAAAGAAGTGCAATTGAGTTTTTTGGGAGCGCAGAAGGCTGAATATAGGGAATGCGAGATGCTTGTGTGCTGGAATGCTAAGGTGCTTCGGTGCTGGGTGCTCGGTGCTCGGTGCTGGGATGCTGAGATGATGAAAATGTTGCACATTTTGCAATTTTGATTCTCTGGTACAGTGGTGCCAGGGCGGATTGCTGCACAAAAAGCAGGAATTTCCCCGTTTGGTCTCAGGAAGGAGGACAGATGTTGATTTTTGTGCAACAATTCCGGTTTAAGGCTGAATTCAGGAGCGGAATGTTGCATTATGGGCAGGATTTATCCCAACCCCAACCATCGGTCGGGAAATCGTATCCTCATCGCAGTGACGCCGGGAATCCAAGCTTGCACAGAATAAGAATATAATCCATCACTTCCCGCATTTCGTCAATTGGAACCTTCCCGGCCAGAGGCTAGAGTAGAACTATCAAGTTAAGGGAGGCAGTGAAGGCATGAAGCAGGCGGGTAGCGGTAAGATGCCGGAGGCAGCCGGAGGTAACGCAGACTACGCTGGCAATGGAGATAATGCGGACAACACGTACAATGCGGGCAACGCAGACAACAGGGATAATGCGGATAGAGCGGACCGGGTGCAGGTACGGGAGACCAGTGTGATTATACCAACCTACGAAGCGGGGGCCGCTGATCCAAATCCTATGTTTCTGGAGAAAAGAGTCTATCAGGGAAGCTCCGGGCGTGTATACCCGCATCCCGTGATTGAGAGCATCTCGGATGTGAAGCAGGATAGGGCGTACAAGCTGATTATTCTGGAGAATGAATATCTGCGCATAGAGATCATGCCGGAGCTTGGAGGGCGGATCTACCGGGCGCTCGACAAGACGAATAACTATGATTTTGTCTACTATAACCGTGTAATCAAGCCTGCGCTGGTCGGTCTTGCGGGTCCCTGGATCTCCGGGGGCATTGAGTTCAACTGGCCGCAGCATCACCGCCCCAATACGTTCGGGCCTGTAGAATACAAGCTTGAGGCCGCAGTGGATGGAAGCGCTACCGTATGGGTGGGCGAGATTGACCGGATGTACGGGACGAAGGTTACGGCTGCATTCAGACTTTATCCAGGGAGAGCCTATCTGGAGGTCCAAGCCCAGTGTTATAACCGGACGCCGCAGGCGCAGACCTTCCTCTGGTGGGCCAACCCGGCGGTTGCGGTCAATGATCAGACGCAGTCTGTTTTTCCGCCTGATGTTACAGCCGTCTTCGACCATGGCAAAAGGGATGTATCGCGTTTCCCTATGGCTACCGGTACCTACTACAAACAGGATTATTCGGAAGGCGTGGACATCTCCCGCTACAAGAATATTCCGGTTCCGACCTCCTATATGGCCTATAAGTCGGATTATAATTTCGTCGGCGGATATGATCACGGTGTCCAGGCGGGGCTGCTGCATGTGGCTAATCATCATATCTCACCGGGAAAGAAGCAATGGACCTGGGGGAACGGGGAGTTCGGGCAGGCCTGGGACCGCCAGCTGACTGATGAGGACGGACCTTATATTGAACTCATGACGGGCGTGTACACCGATAATCAGCCTGACTTCACCTGGCTGCAGCCGTATGAGGAGAAGAGCTTCACCCAGTATTTCATGCCGTATAAGGGCATCGGTCTTGTGAAAAATGCCTCGGTAGACGCTGCGGTCAATCTGGAGGTTGACGCGGGATCAGCTCAGGCAGTGGTGAAGGTATACGTGACCTCGCGGCTTGAACGGGCCGTTATCCGCTTAAGCGGAACCGTGGGCGAGTATCTGCAGGAGACTGCAGATCTGTCCCCCGCAGAGGCTATAGAGCGTAAGGTCATGCTGAATGGCGGAGAGCAGGAGCATGACCTCAAGCTGACGGTCCATAGTGCAGAGGGCAGGCTGCTGGTCGCCTATCAGCCGGAGCGGCCGGAGATCGGGCGCATCCCTGAGGCGGCGAAGCCGCTGGCAGCGCCGGAGGAGCTGCGCTCAGCAGAGGAGCTGTATCTGGCCGGCTTGCATTTGGAGCAGTACCGGCATGCCACCTTTGAGCCGGAGGCTTATTATCTGGAGGGACTTAAGCGGGACAGCGGGGATATCCGTCTGAATGTAGCGTATGGAACGCTGCTGCTCCGCCGCGGCCAATATGCGCAGAGTGAGCCCTTGTTCCGCCGCGCCATTGAACGTCTGACCTCGCGTAATCCTAACCCGTATGACAGCGAAGCCTATTATCAGCTGGGGGTTGCCCTGCGCGGCCAGAACCGCCTGGATGAGGCTTTTACCGCTTATTACAAAGCGGTATGGTCAGCAGCCTGGCAGGATGCGGGGTACTTCTCACTTGCTCAGATTGCCTGCCAGCAGGGACGGTATGACGAGGCGCTGGAGCTGGCGGAGCGTTCGGTGATCCGCAATGCGCGTAACTATAAGGTGAGGAACCTCAAGTCTGCTCTCCTGCGCAGACTTGGCCGGCCGCAGCAGGCGAGAGGATTTGCCAGTGAGACTGTGCAGCTTGATCCTGCTGATTTTGGCGCATATAACGAACTGGTCCTGGCTCTTGCAGCACTGGAGGACGCTGCTGCGGCAGAAGAGGCGCTGACAGAATTAGAGCGGCTTATGCGTGGTGACGCACACAACTACCTTAATCTTATGGAGGATTATATGGACTGCGGACTCTACACGGAAGCTCTTGCTATAGGGGAGAGGGCGGCCCGGCGGAGCAGCTCCGAACCCGAATCCGTCTATCCAATGCTGCATTATGCCCTTGGCGAATGTTATGAGCGTACGGGACAAGATGAGCAGGCGCGGGAGGCCCGCCGCATGGGGCAAGCGGCCCGTCCGCTGCACTGCTTCCCGAACACCCTGTCCGAGCTTGAATGGCTGTTAAGCGCCATCCGGGCGAATCCCCTGGATGATAAGGCCTATTACTATCTCGGCAATCTCTATTATGACAAGAAGCGGCCGGAGGAAGCGGCGGCAAGCTGGGAACGTTCACGTGATCTGAGAGGGGGTTTCGCCATCGTTCACCGCAATCTGGCTCTGGCCTATTACAATAAGCAGAACAAGCCTGAGGCGGCGCTCGCTTCATTGGAGCAGGCCTTCGCCTGTGCGCCGCAGGATGCGCGGATTCTGTATGAGCTGGATCAGCTGCGCAAGAAGCTCGCGTGGTCCGCCGGGGAACGGCTGGATCATCTTGAAGCACAGCGCAGCCTGGTGGAGCAGCGGGATGATCTGTATATCGAATATGTAACGATGCTTAACCAGCTTGAGCGCTATGACGAAGCAATTACGGCATTAAGCTCGCGTACCTTCCATCCCTGGGAGGGCGGAGAGGGGAAGGTGACCGGGCAATATAAATTCGCTCATATCGAGCTTGGCAAGCAGGCGCTGCAAGAAGGCAACTATAAGTCAGCAGCTGAGCACTTGGAGCAAGCGCTGGTATATCCGGTGAACCTGGGCGAAGGGAGGCTGGAAGGCGCCCAGGAGAATAATATCTATTATTATTTGGGTGTAGCCTATGAAGGTCTTCAGCGGGAACAAGAAGCCGTCGCCAGCTACACCATAGCTTCACAAGGTCTGGCCGAGCCGGCAAGTGCGGTGTTCTACAATGACCAGCCGCCGGAGATGATTTTCTACCAGGGGCTGGCCTGGCTGAGGCTCCGGCAGCCGAAGGAGGCCAAGCGCCGCTTCAATATATTGATCGATTATGCCGAGCGTCATCTTTTCGATGATATCAAGCTGGACTATTTCGCCGTATCGCTGCCGGATTTCCTGGTGTTTGAGGATGACCTCAACCGGCGCAATGTCATTCATTGCCGCTATATGCGGGGTCTCGGACTTCTCGGGCTGGGCCGGTATGAAGCAGCGGCAGCGGAGCTTGATTTAGCTCTTGCCCTGGACCCTAATCATCAGGGAGCCGGAATTCACAGACGTATGGCCAGCAGTGCCCTGACCCGGTAATTCAACCTAATCCAAAGGAGTGAAAAGAATGGATGCAGTACTGAGCAGGCTACCGCGCAAGCTTACCCTCACCATGTGGGATTTCTCCTGGTACACGATGACCTTGCCGGGCGAGCCTTATCATGATCTGGCGGCAAGATGTAAGGAAGCGGCGGACAGAGGGTACAACACCATCCGAATCTGTGCTATGCCGTTCCTGCTATTCACTGCGGAGGGCAAACGTCCCGGACCGCTGCACTTCGGCAGTCTGGGTGAAGTGGGCCAGCGTACCCGCTGGTACAACTGCCGCGGCGGTGCCGAGCTGGACGGGCATGCGCATCTGCTGGAGCTGTTCAGACAGGCCAAGGCGCACGGACTCTATATTATGCTGTCTTCCTGGGAATATCAGCAGAGCCCCAGCTTCCTGGCTTATCCCGCGCTGCGTGATGAGTTGGCTGCAATTGCTCCCGCAGAGCGGTTCATGACCCTGGCCCGGTCGATGGACCAGCTCATCGGATATATCAAGACGGAGGGCTTTGCCAGTCAGATTGTCTATGCTGAGCTGCATAATGAAGTTGAATTCGGACAGCTTACCGCTGTGGGTACTGCCCAGGGAATCGGTGCAGCCGATACGCCCAGGCTGGTGGAGGCCATGCAGCCTTATATTGAGGAAGCGGTAGGGTATCTCCGGGAACAGCATTCCGATGTTCTGATCACAGCCAGCTATACACTGAACGAAGCTTATCCGAAGGCATATGTAGCCCGTAATTTGCAGGTGGCTCACTATCATCTCTATATCAAAGGCGTGCTGAATGAGCTTATGGATGCGGCGGGGTTGAATGATGAGGGGGTGCCTTTTCCGAACACCTTTGTCCGGTCTATGCTGAGGGAAGATGCCCCGCCCTTCGGGGAATGGACCCTGCCCGCAGGGCAGGAGTGGCGGATGGAGGGCAATCCGGTCGGGATGAAGCTGATCTATCTGCATGATTGGGCCAACCCTGATCTATGGGATCTCTACCTGTATGACCGCTATGGAGCCCACAAGCTGGCAATGCTGCAAAAAGCGGACATGCGCCTGGAAGAAGCGCAGGAATGGGCGGTACATTCGGGCCTGCCGGTGGTGATCGGCGAAGGCTATGTCGGCTATACCCCGCTGCTTGCAGGTTTCGAGGAGGGCCCGGTCGGGAAATTCATTGCCGAGTATGCGCTGCGTAAGGGGATGGCACTAGGCTTCTGGGGCATGACGCTGTGCTCTAACTGTGCGCCGCATCATCCGTTCTGGCAGGATGTGGCCTGGCAGCAGCGGTGGAACCGGTACATTCTTGAAGCGGAGTAGCCATAGTAGCGGAGTAGCGCGGCAGACCGGCAGCTTGTCATGCTGCGTCCCTCCAGGGCGGACAGCCGTTCCGAAGTAACACGAGAGAGCGTATTGTCTTGACTGTATGTTTTATAGAGCTTTGGGGACAGAATAGCATTATATAGGGCCTAAAAGACTGGCTTTGTCTACAACGAGTAGTTCTGCCATGATATAATCAATGTACATGATTGGAGTGATAATCGTGGAATTACTCGACGCACGGAATGACTTTATCTTCAAGAAAATTTTCGGCAGTGAGAATAACAAGGATCAACATCGAAATGCAGCTGTTCAATCCATACAATATGGAGAAGCGGACACTTTTCTACTGGAGCGAGATGTATTACCACCAGATTCAAAAAGGTGATGATTACAGCCAATTGAAGAAGTGTGTAACGATTAATATATTGAACTACTCATGCCTGCCGAATGACCGCCATCATAATGTCTTTCGCCTTCGGGAAGATCACACCGGGATACCTCTTAACAATGATCTTGAGATACATGTGATGGAATTAACGAAGCTCGAGGAGCAGGCCGTTCCATTGACTGGTGGTCTGATCAACTGGCTGTTACTCCTGAAGGGTGGCGTCACGAATGAATGGTGCTAAGGCTGAGGGGATTGCTCAGGGTGCAATTCGAGAAAAAAGAGAAACTGCCAGAAAACTCTTGGCATTGGGACATGAAGTGGATTTTGTCGTTAAACTTACCGAGCCTTCAGAACAGGAAGTTCAGAACCTGCAGAAGAATTAACATTCCATGGATAAACCGGTGAAACTCATATTTTTCAAAAGACTGCTCCAACTTGGGGCGGTTTTTTTGAAATAGGAAATTTATATGGTTCACTCGAAAGGAAGTGAGCGAATGGGCCATTCGTTATTTGAAATTACAGAGTCCGCGATTATACCCGCTGAGGTATCCGATAAAGTTCTGCGCAGAGAGGCGGGGGCGATTACCTTATTCATTGGGACGGTGCGTGAGTTCACGCAGGGGAAGAAAACCTTGTATCTTGAATATGAAGCATACCCGTCCATGGCTGTAACGCAGCTGAAGCGCATCGGGCAGGAAGTGCTGGAGCGCTGGCCGGATACGAAGGTTGCAGTCACCCACCGGATAGGCAGGCTTGAGATTACCGATATTGCCGTGGTCATCGCAGTCTCCTCGCCCCACCGTAAGGCTGCCTATGAAGCGAATGAATACGTGATTGAGCGGATCAAGCAAATCGTCCCCATCTGGAAAAGAGAAACCGGCGAGGACGGCAAAGCGTGGATTGGAGACCAGCTGAATCAGAACGCCTACCCCGCGGGCCGTCCGCTGCTGCCGGATATTCCGGCGGAGGACGAGAGGTAGCTAAAAGGAGGAACGTTCAATGAATGCAGAACAGGTCATGCAGGAGCTTGAAGCGCTTGGCAAGGAACGGACCAAGAAGATATATACCGCAAACGGCGCACGGGAACCGCTATTTGGTGTGGCTACCGGTGCCATGAAACCGATCTTCAAGCAAACCGGAATCAATCAGGCGCTGGCTGAGGAGCTGTATGCCACAGGTAATTATGATGCGATGTATTTTGCGGGGATCATTGCCGACCCGAACGGGATGACAGAGGCGGACTATAACCGCTGGATGGATGGGGCTTATTTCTATATGCTGTCCGATTTCGTGGTGGCTGTAACCTTGGCTGAAGCGGATATTGCCCAGCAGGTGGCCGATGAGTGGATAAGGAGCGGAGAGGACCTCCGAATGTCGGCAGGCTGGAGCTGTTACTGCTGGCTGCTGGGAAGCCGCCCGGATCAGGAGTTCCAGCGCGACAAGCTGGCCGGGATGCTGGAGCTTGTGGGTAAGACCATTCATGACTCCCCGGAGCGTACCCGGTACTCTATGAACAATTTTATGTATACCGTAGCCGTGTCCTATTCACCGCTGCATGATCTGGCATGTGAGACGGCGGAGCGGGTGGGTCCGGTCGAGGTGGACAAGGACAAGCCGAAGAGTAAGCTCATCAGCGCCTACGATAATATAATGAAGGCTGTGGACAAGGGACGGACCGGCTTCAAACGCAAACATGTACGCTGCTGATTTCCCGGATTTTACCGGCATCCGGTAATGCTTCGCCGCTTCTGGTTAATAAATGCTATGCATTTGGACAACCTATTCCCTATCCTGGAAGAAAAGAGGCGGTAAAGATGTCAACTACACACCATAGTCACGAGGAAGCCGTTGAGACGGTCCGCAAGCTGATCAAGGGGATTGATATGGCTATGCTTACCACGATTTCGGAGGAAGGGCTGGTCTCCGGGCCCATGCAGACACAGGAGGTTGAATTCGACGGAGACTTGTGGTTCCTGACCAAGAAGGATACGAGCAAGTTCGGAGAGATTCTGTATGACCCGCGGGTGAACGTGGTCTATGCAGATAAGTCCTATGTCTCCATCCGTGGAACGGCCGAGATTGTAACTAATGTGAATAAGAAGAAAGAGCTCTGGAGCGCAGGATACGAGGCGTTCCTGAAGACAAGCTATGATGACCCGAATGTGATTCTGATTAAAGTCCATGCCGAAGCCGCTGAATACTGGAAGAGCGGCAATCTGGCCGAGAAGGCAGTATACATGTTCAAGCGGATGACCGGCCAGGATACGGACGGGCTGAATCTGAATCAGACGGTCGAGCTGGAATAGAGCAGACAGACGGTTTTAGGAAGCTATAGGTTCATAGGTTCTGCAACGGAGAGATCAACAGAATTCATCTGGGGGTCTCTTTTTTGTTGTGGAGCAGTAAAAAAGATAATTGTCACATTACATACGGCTCATGTGTTATATCTATATGATTTGCAGAAAGGAGATTATCGTGGACCCTATCGAAGAGAAGATTAGAAGGATTCAGGGCGGGGAAGGAGGCTTGTACTCGGATGTGATCAGGCTGTACCAGCAACGGATTTACCTCTATTGTTACCGCTTGTTGAATAACAAGGAAGAGGCAGAAGACGCAGTACAGGATATCCTGATCAAGGCCTACCAGAATATCGGGCAGTACAAGCCTCAGGCAGATTTCACCTCATGGCTCTACAAGATTGCTTATCATCATTGCCTGAATCAGCTGCGCCGGCAGAAATACCGGCAGCAGTTGCGGAAGCTGCTCGGGCAGGAGGTTACGGAGAAAAGCGCTGAGCAAATGGCCCAGAACCGCCTGTTCAGCGAGCCGGTCTCGGCTGCTCTGGGGAAGCTGGATGTGGAGGAGCGGAATTTATTGATCCTGCGGATTTATGAAGATAAATCATTTGCGGAAATCAGTGAAATTCTGGGTGTGAGTACGGCTACCGTACGCAAAAGATATGAACGGACCAGGGAAAAACTTAAAAAAGCGATTGAGAGAAAGGAGAAACAATTATGGGCAAGCGTGAATTAACTCTAGAGGAGCAGTTTCTGAAGGATGGAGACCGTTCAGCACATTGGAACTCCGTAGATGTTCATGAACCAGTGATGAAGGCGCTCGGGCTTGAGGGGGCATTGACTGCTGAAGAAGACGAGAACCTGCTTCAGACCCTTCCGCCAAGCGGAGAGGCACCTAAAGTAATGCGCAGAATGGAAACCAGAACCGGGCGGAGACAGAAGCGGATTCCGGTGAAGGGCTGGGCGGCGGCGGTCCTGGCACTGGTCTTGCTGGGCGGCGGCTATACCCAGTTCTCCGGTAAACTCCAGCAAGGGGCTGAAGCCCAGAGTTCGGGTGAAGTCCGGCAAGGGGCCGGAGCCCAGTATAAGGTGCTTCCGTATCAGCCGCTTCCGGCGACGGCTTCCGGCGGAACGCTGATTGAGAAGGCGAAAGAACCCTTGAAGCCTTATATTCTGAGCGCAGAGCCGGGTGCAGACGATGAAGCCAACCGGAAGGAGAACATATTCTACAACGAGAAATATTCAAAGGGGGCAGCACTCATGAAGGAGCTGCTGCTTCCCGGACAGTATGCCACCTATGTCATTGGACGTGAAGACCGGGAAGAAGAGGGAAGTATGAACATGTACCGTCCACCAATGCTGTTTAAGGATTATACCGCCTATAAGACCAGTGTAGAAGCGCACAACGCTCCGATCCTGGAGCAGCCGGCGTATCTGCCGGAAGGGTATGCCCTGGACGAGGCAATCATCAACCCTTCTTTCTTAAAAGTTCCGGATGTACAGGAGCTTGAAGGCGGAAGCAGTAAAGATCTGGGCGACCACTTCAAATTGACCTGGAGAGTGGAGAAGGCGGAGAACATTGCCTACCCGTATTCCTCACTGGTATACAAGAAGGGGGAGGTTCAGGTAAGAATCAGTGCCTCGCGAGTGGATGACAATCAATACCCGGCAGATCCGCTCTCATGGAGTGAAAAGACAAAGATGGAGAATATTGAGATTAACGGCAAGCAGGCTGTTTTTTCGGATGACTCCGACAACAAGGAGCTCGACTTGGGGTATAAGTACAAGCTGGTTTGGTCTGACCCCGATGCAAAGGTCATCTACCATGTGATCGCCGGTCAGGAGAATACGGAGCTAACGAAGGATGAGCTTATCGGCATTGCCGCCAGTATGATGAAATAAGTAACGCAGAGCTGACACTCAGGGCTGTTTCGCTATCTTAGGATAGCGGAGCAGCCTTTTTGCCGATCTGCAGGATGGCATATTCGTAAGATTTTATAAGAATTCGTGCATTGCTCTCCTATGAACTTCCAACCCGTCTTGTTACTATAGCAATGTAGCAAGAGAAAACAGATGTATACAGGAGGGTTAAAGATGTTGAAATGGAAGCGTTCTCTTTCGGTCCTGGCGATGACAGCGATATTAGGTACACTGGCTGCCTGCGGCGGCGGAGGGAATAAAGTAAACAATGCAGGAGGGGCTACAGAAGCACCTGCCAGCACCAATGCTGCTGCGACGGCTGCTGCAACTGATGCACCAAGCACCAATGAGCCGGTCAAGCTGCGGATTATGTGGTGGGGCTCCCAGCCGCGTCACGAAGCCACTTTGGCGGCCCTGGAATTGTACACGAAGAATAATCCGAACGTAACCTTCGAGCCGGAGTATTCCGGTATGGACGGTTATCTGGACAAATTATCCACACAGGCTGCGGCCAACAATGCACCCGATGTGGTTCAGCTTGACCCGGGCTGGATGCCGGACTGGATGGCCCGCCAGCAATTGGCCGACCTGGCTCCTGAGGTGGATGTAAGCAAATTCGATACGAAGCTGCTGGCAGGCGGCCAATTGGACGGTAAACAGTATGCTGTTCCACTGGGCTCGGTAGCCTTCGGTATGGTATATGATAAAGCGGCTATGGATAAGCTTGGCATTGCCAATCCGGCCAACGGCTGGACCTGGGATGAGTTCTTCGCCTTAGCGAAGGAATCCAAGTCCAAGCTGCCGAAGGGACAGTATTTCACCCTCGACTATGCAGGTAACTATTTCATGTACTCGGCGTATCAGTATGCCAGAGGCAAAGGGCAGGTCATCACGGATGACGGTCACTTCAACGTGGATGAAGCCACCTATCTGGAATGGACCCGCAAGTTTGAAGAGCTCCGCAAGGAAGGGCTTGTTCCTCCGGCGGATGTGAATGCCTCCGATAAGGAAAATGATCCGCAAATGGATCTGCTCGCAGCAGGCAAGGTGCTGTTCCGTTACAGCTTCTCCAACAATCTGGGAACCTGGGACAGTATTAAGCCAGGAGCCTACGCACTTGTAACCATGCCGCGTGCCGAAGAGGCCGGAGGCTGGCTGAAGCCGTCGATGTACATGGCGGTCTCCAAGAACTCCAAGCATGCTGAAGAAGCCAAGAAATTCATCAACTGGTTCGTGAATGATGCTGAGGCTGCCCAAATCACCAAGACCTTCCGTGGCCTCCCGGCCAACAAGGATAACGCTGCTCTGCTGGAAGCCAACATGAGCGATCTGGATAAGGTAGGCTTAGGCTTGCTCCGTGCTACGGAGCCGGATGGCCAGACCTGGTCGGCCGGAGCCGGCGGCTGGACGAACTTCGTGGATAAAGACTGGGTACTGGTCCGTGACCAGCTCAGCTTCGGTAAATCCACACCGGAAGAGGCGTTCAAGCAGCTGAAGGAAGCCTCGCTATCTTACGAGAAATAAGGCATGAACTGAAAGCCCGGGACAGCAATGTTCCGGGCTTTATCTTTTTAAAAGATAAGAATGTACGAATTAATCGTTATATTTTGAAAGAATTCGAGCATTGCCCTCCTTTAGCCGGAGTGTGGCCCAATACTATACTTAAGCTATACAAATTGACCACAAGAGGTGACCACAGATGAACCGCTCCACAACCACTTTAGCCCAAGCCTCGCCGGCGCCGAAAAAAAGCTCCTATTTCAAAAGCCGGTGGAACGCTCCGCTTGCAGGCTATTTGTTTATTTCGCCCTGGCTGATCGGATTTCTGGTACTGACGGCGTATCCGTTGTTCTTATCCCTGTACTATTCGTTTACCGACTACACTCTGATGCAGCCAATGAAATGGATCGGGTCCCGTAATTACGAACGGATTTTCACCGCTGACCCCAAATTCATTCAATCCGCCAAAGTCACGGTCATGTATGTACTGGCTTCCGTGCCCCTTAAGCTGATTGCAGCCCTGCTGGTAGCCATGGTGCTCAGCAAGGCAGTCAGAGGGATCAGTGCTTACCGCACAGCGATCTACTTCCCTTCTCTAATCGGAGGCAGTATCGGGGTATCGCTGCTCTGGCGTAACATTTTCGGGGTTGACGGGATTTTCAACAAGCTGATCGCTGTCTTCGGCATCGAAGGGAAAAGCTGGATCACCAACCCGGACACTGCGCTTAGCACACTGATTCTGCTGACGGTCTGGCAATTCGGCTCCACCATGGTTATCTTCCTGGCAGGACTGAAGCAGATTCCCAATGACTTGTATGAAGCTTCCTCGGTAGACGGGGCGAACAAGTTCATTCAATTCTTCCGTATTACACTGCCTATGCTGTCGCCGATTCTCTACTTCAACCTGATCATGGCCGTAATCAATGCCTTCCAGATGTTCACCTCGGCCTTCGTGATTACGAATGGCGGTCCGATGAACGCTACATACGTGTACGCTATGTATCTGTATGAACGGGCCTTCAGCCGGTACGAGCTGGGCTACGCTTCTGCACTGGCCTGGATTATGCTGGTCGCCATCGTCGCTGCAACGCTGCTGATCTCCTACACCTCGAAATATTGGGTATTCTATGAGACTGACACTGGAGGGAAAAAACGCAAATGACAACTTTGAATTGGAAGCCTGCACTCCGGCATGTGTTCATGATTCTCTTCAGCTTCCTCATGGTCTATCCGATTGTCTGGTGGATCGGAGCCTCGCTGAAGGACAGCACCGAGCTGAGTTCACCGGGAATCTTCCCGTCCGTTCCGCAATGGGAGAACTTCACCAAAGGCTGGAACTCGGTTCCCGGACATACGTTCACTGATTTCTATCTTAACACCTTCGGCCTTGAGATTATGGTGCTGATCGCAACCCTGTTATCCTGCACGCTGGTTGCTTTCGGATTTGCCAGACTGGATTTTCCGCTGAAGAAATTCTGGTTCTCGATTCTGATGCTGACGCTGATGATGCCGGGCCAGGTGCTGATTATTCCCCAATACGCCTTGTTCCATCAGCTGGGCTGGGTGAATACGTATTTGCCGTTTGTCGTTCCCCATCTGCTGGCGGGCGGGGCCGGCGGGAGCTTCTTCGTCTTCCTGCTGATCCAGTTCATCCGCGGCGTGCCCAAGGAGCTGGATGAATCGGCCAAAATCGACGGCTGCTCCTGGTTCGGGATTTTCTGGAGAGTGGTCATGCCGCTGGCCTTCCCGGCGGTAGTTACAGTGACGATCTTCTGCTTCCTGTGGAACTGGGATGACTTCCTGGGACATCTCCTGTACATCAACACGGTAGACAAATACACGGTGGGTCTCGCACTGCGCATGATTAATGACTCCCAGTCTGCAGCCGAGTGGGGCCAGCTTCTGGCCATGTCGCTTGTCTCTATTGTTCCGGCAACGCTTGTATTCACCTTCCTGCAAAAGTATTTCGTAGACGGGATTGCGACAACAGGCATAAAGGGATAAGATGTAAAAAAACATCCGTCCGATAACGGTAAAGCGCCTGAGCCTTATTCGACGCTTTACCGTTTATTTCGTATGAAGCGGAGGCGAAGGAAGGGGATCACTTGACCAATCCTTTTAAAAAGTACAGGATCGACCGTCTGTTTTTTCACAGCTTTGCCATTATAATTATTCTAGTGATAGCGGTAACGGCTTGGACCAGCTACAGCAATTCCTCCAAAGCCCTTGTGCAGACCACCTCTCACTATCAGCAGCGGCTGCTGGATGAATTGAATAATGAGATTACCACCCGGCTGGATATGATTGAGCAGATCTCACTGTCCACCTCCCGGGACAACGAGCTGACGACCTTTCTATCGAACAGGCAGGATGATTTCGAGCGGTACCGCAAGCGTATAAGCGTTGAGAGTGCGCTCGGCAATCTGACCTACGCCATTCCGTTAATCCAGGGGATTGACCTCTACATGGATCAGCCGATGCCGAGCAGCGGGCAGAGCTATATTCAATTCCGTAATATTCTCGATCTGGATAAGCAGTCCTGGTCCAAGAATCTGGTGAAAAGCGATTTCGCCTGGTCGGGGGAATATTCCATTCCCAGTGTGCAGGGAGACATTCCAGTACTAAGCTTCGCCCGGAAAATCATGAACGAGAACGACTATCTCGGTGTGCTGGTCGTTCATATCAAGGCCAAGGAGATCCGTGCGCTGCTGACCGGCAACACCTCCGGGTCAAACCGGATCATGGCGGACAGCGCCGGCAAGCAGATTCTGAGTATCGGAGATACGCTGAAGCAGAGTGAGTGGTCTCAATGGATTGACCTCAAGAGCAACAAATCCGGCTATGTTCACATTCCCGGCGATAAAGATTCCGGCAATACGCTGCTGGTCTACTCCAGAATGGATAATTCCATCTGGACGCTGATTGAGTTCACCTCCTGGAAGCAGATTACGGCAAGCAGTCTGGAACTGGCGGAATGGATCGGGCTGATCGGGATTGGAGCGATTCTGCTGGTCCTGCTCCTGACGCATTATCTGAGCAGGCAATTCTCCAAACCGATTAAGCAGCTTGTAAGCGCTATGAAACTGTATTCAGTCGGCGGGCACAAGGAGGAGCTGCCCAGCGACTATGAGAATGAATTCGGTTATTTATTCTCCGGCTACCGCAAGCAGACTGAGCGGATCGAGGAGCTGTACCTGTCGCTGGAGCGGCGGTACGAGCAGCAGCGCAAAGCGGAGATTGAGGCCTTACAGGCCAATATCAATCCCCATTTTCTCTACAATATGCTGGACCAGCTCAACTGGATGGCCATTGAGGCCGGACAGGATGAGCTGAGCCGGATTCTGGAGCTGATGGGCCAGATGTTCAGGATCGGCTTATCCAACGGGGCAAGCTTCATCATGGTATCGGAGGAATTGCAGCACATCCAGTGTTATCTCGAAATCCAGCAGCTCCGCTGGGGCGACGGCCTGGAGTACACCATCGATGTGGAACCGGGGCTTCTGGAGGCCTATCTTCCCAAGCTGACTCTGCAGCCGTTCGTGGAGAATTCAATTGTACACGGCTTCAATAAGCAGCGCAGCGGATATGTCTGGATATCCTTTACTAAAGTAGAGGAGACCCTGCAGATTAGAATTGATGATAACGGGGCAGGCCTGAAGCAGCCGGAGGCGCGCCCGCACAGGCGGCATACCGGCGGCTATGGCATACGGAATGTGCGGGAGCGGATTGCCGGATATTTCGGAAATGGCTACGGGGTTACACTGCAGGAACGTGAAGAGGGAGGGACCCGGGTAGAGATTGTTCTGCCGCTGCTCACAGAGGCTCCGGCACAGATACTGACTGCTTCTCTCGCTGCGAAGGAAGGCTGATAAGGCTGCTGCGGGCCAGAGAAGCTTAAGGAGGCAGACATGATGTGGAAGATCGCTATTATTGACGATGAGCGGCAGGTACTTCAGGGGATGAAGCGGGCGATTCCATGGGAGGAGCTGGGCGCAGAATGGGCCGGTGAGGCGCTGAACGGGGAAGACGGTCTGGCAATGATCCGTGCAACCAGCCCGGACATTGTAATCACCGATATCTATATGCCGGTGATGAGCGGTCTGGAGATGATGGAGCAATTAAGGAACGAGGGCTTCAAGGGCAAAATTATTATTCTAAGCGGATATTCAGACTTCGAGCATGCCAGACAAGCCCTCCGGCTTCAGGTCAGTGACTACGTTTCCAAGCCCATAAGTCTGCCTACGCTTAGAACAATCCTTCACAAGGTGATTGAAGAGCTGCTTGGAGAGCAGGAGAAGGTGATCAGACAAGGTGAGCTGGAGCTGAAAATGATGCTGTATGAGCCTTTTGTCGAGAAGGAATGGGTCCGGTCCGCAGCGGTTGGCACCCTGGAGCCTTCCTACCGGAACAATTCCCATCTTCCGCCTTCGTATCATTACTGGCTTGACGGCAGGCATGCAAGCATCGGGATCGAGCTGATCCGCGATGACCGGGCCAGCTCCTTCTCGGTCTCGGACTGGAATCTGCTGCGCTTCGCGGTCAGTAACATTGCCTGTGAGGTCACGCGCAAGCATTACGCTAATATCGAATACACTGAGCTGAACAGCTACCGGGCCTTGCTGATCATTCATCCAGAGGAAGAATGTACACAGCAGCTGGAAGAGCTGGCGACACGGCTGGTTGATAGCATCCAAGCGTATCTCAGACTGGTAGTCCGCATAGGTATTGGAGGACTGAAGGACACCTGGACGAAGATCCCCGAATCGACAGAGGAGGCCTTCCGTGCCATGGATCACGGGGCTTTGCGGATTAGCCCGGCATATGAGGTATACTGCTACAGGGAGAGCCACAGCAGCGGGCAGGACCGGGGGGTCCTTTTCCCGGTGAAATTCTCCTACAAGCTGGCCGCTGCGATGAAGGCTTCACAAGAGGCAGAGGCACAGCAGCTTGTATACGGATATATTACCGAGCTGCAAGCGCAGCAAGGAGTGTCTGCCAGCTACGTGCAGATGCTCGGCAGCGAGCTATGGGGCATTATCACCTACTCGCTGTATGAGTCGGGCTTCGTACTCGATGATCTGTTCACCAATGATCAGATTGCCCAGGAGATCGGCAACCTGGCTGTACCTGACCAGCTGGCAGGCTGGTTATCTGCCAAAATCACAGCGATCTGTGCCAGCCGTCAATGGAAGGGCAGCAGTAAGCACCGGCAGGTCGTGGATTTCATGACCAACTACATTCATGAGCATTACGCCGAGGAGCTTACGCTGGCTGATCTGTCGGATAAGGTGTTCATCTCCCGGAATCATTTGTCGATCATCTTCAAAAACATCACCGGGGAGACCTTCAACAACTACCTGACCCGGGTGCGGATCGAGAAGGCCAGGGAACTATTAATGGAGCGCAATATGCTGGTCTATGAAGTGGCGGAGCGGGTAGGCTATAAGAACATTCCTTATTTCAGCACGCTATTCAAGAAGATCACCGGCATGAATCCTACCGAGCTGATCAAATGATGACACATATAATCCGCCAGAGACAAGTATGATGGTAGAAGCCGCGATGACGGAGCAGGGACTTGCGGCTAAAGCTGCATCAACATCAATGTGCCATCGGGGAGGACAGTGTTATGCCCGTTAACTTCAGTATTATCGGCGGAGCCGGATTCCGCGCACAGTATTATCTACGAATTGCCAGGGTCTTGCCGGATCTGTTCCGGGTTGGCGGCCTGGTAGTCAGAGACCGGGCCCAGGGACAGTTGATAGAAACAGAGTGGGGCGTTCAAACATACCGTTCCCTTGACGAGCTGCTGCGCAGTGAGGACCCGGATTTCGCAGTGGTCTCTGTCGGCGGCGGGGCGGCAATGAACTATTTGTACCGGCTGGCAGAGATTGGCCTTCCAGCGTTGACAGAGACACCGCCTGCCTCCAGTCTGGAAGAGCTGGAGCAGCTGCATAAGGAGTTGACCGTGCACGGGGCCTGGATACAAGTCGCAGAGCAGTACCCGTATCATCCGGTTCAAGAGGCGCGGCTATCGCTGATCCGCTCTGGCAGGTTGGGCAGAATCACCGAGACGACAGTTTCCGTATCTCATCTGTATCATGGGGCAGCACTGATGCGCAGGATGCTTGGCATCGGGTTCGAGGAGGCGGTCATCCGGGGGATGCGGTTCGACTCCAGCTGGGCTTATGGCCCAACCCGCAGCGGCCCTCCGGCTGAAGACAAGCTGATTCCGCTGCACAGGGAACTGGCCTGGCTGGATTTCGGAGACCGGCTGGGCATTTACGATTTCACCAAGGACCAGCACCGTTCATGGACGCGCTCGAATCATCTTAACGTGCGCGGAGAACGCGGGGAGATCTTCGATAACCGGGTGCTGATCCAACAGGAGAATCTGGTGCCTCTGCAAATGGAGCTGAAGCGCATCAACCGTGGAGAACAGGAGAATGCCGAAGGCTATTACCTCCAGGGGATTATTTGCGGAGAGCAATGGCTCTATACCAATCCGTTCATCCCTGCCCGGTTGTACGATGATGAGCTCGCCATTGCGTCCTGTCTGGATAAGATGGCCCTCTATGCCGCTGGCGGCCCCGGCTTCTACGGACTGGAGGAAGCCTCGCAGGACGTATACCTCGGCAGGATGATTGAGAAGGCCATCGAGTCCGGCGAAGCCATAAGAACAGAGCGGATGTGCTGGGCGGAGGGGAAGTAGGGTTGTGGCGGGGAGGTACACATGGAAGCAAAGTTGATCCGCTGGTGAAGGACGTTATTGACGCTTGCAGTGTGGCGATACTATAATTTGTAAAACGGATGAAGCACATCCCGCACCCTGATTGATCGGGTGCGGGATTTTTTGTGCGTGAATATGCCTGATTTTGCAGAGGAGGAAGAGAGGAATGGGATTTGCTGAAGAGCATGATAGATGGCTGGAGTATCATAAGAAATGCAGGGCAGGGGAACGTCTGGACCGCCTGGAGCGGGGGCACCGGCACGGCGAGCAGATGTTTGTGGAGCGGGTGTGGTGGCCGATTTTCGGGAATATGGATGATCTTCATCCGGAGTACGAGGTAGCAGACTGGCGGGGCAGGCCGTATTTTGTGGATTTTGTGTGGAAGCCGGGACCGGTTAAGTTCGCTATTGAGATCAAGGGATATGGGCCGCATGTTCAGAACACGGACCGCACCCGCTACCGCCAGGAGCTGAACCGGGAAACGTATCTGCAGATTGCCGGATACCGCGTCATCGCCATCCCTTACGATGATCTGGAGTCCGCACCGGAGCAGACCATCTCCCTGCTGAAAGCTTTGCTAACCCCATGTTTGTTAAAAACCCGTTCTGAGGGGAGAAGCCAATTTACGAGGATTGAGCACGACATACTGCACATGGCGAGCCGGATGAATGGCATGATTCGGCCGGTGGATGTGGTGAAGGGGCTTGGTATTGATCCGCGAACGGTGAAGAAAAACTTGAATAGTTTGTGTGACAAAGGCAAGCTTACGCCTGTCTTGTTACAAGGAAGTAATAGAATCTGCCGGTATGAGCTTGTTCCATCTATTATGGATAATGAGATATGGTAGATAGTAACGTCTGATCCCGCCAAAAGTGGGCGCGGGGAGGAAATGAGAGGGATAAATCCCTCTGATCCCCCGCAAGCGGTCACAAAAGGGCGCACGCCCAACCCCTCAAGCCCCGCCTCCCGTCAGCCTTCCGGTCAAGCCCCGCCCACCGGCAGCTTGATCGTGAACGCCGAGCCCTGGCCCGGCTCGCTGCGCACCTCGATGGTGCCTTTGCTCAGGCTGATGATGCGCGCGGCCAGCGGCAGGCCGAGGCCGTTGCCTCCGGCGGAGCGGGCGGGGTCGCCCTGGTAGAACTTCTCGAAGATGTGCTTACGCACCTTCGGGGTCATGCCGGTGCCGGTGTCCGCGATGACCACCGAGATCCAGGTCCCGTCCGAGTGGAGCGCGACCGAGATCGTTCCGCCCACCGGCGTGAACTTGATCGCATTGCCGAGCACATTGAGCCACACCTGCATCATCAGCTCCTCGTTGCCATAATACCGCTGCTCATCCAGCTCAATATCCAGGTTCAGCTGCTTGGCGGACCAGAGGGATTCCAGCAGCAGCAGTGCCTGCCGGAGCTGCTCATCCAGCGGATATTCGGCCAGCTCTGAGAGCATCTCCTGGTTCTCCAGCTTGGATATCTTGAGGATGTTACCGGACAGATTGGACAGCTGCCGTGAGCTCTCGATAATCATTCCGGTGTATTCGTCATGCTCCGCCTTGCTCAGATTCTCCTCCTGCAGCAGCATGGCGTACCCTTCTATCGCCGCAATAGGCGTCTTGAATTCGTGAGACACATTCACGACGAAGTCATTGCGCAGGGTCTCGATGCTGCGCAGCTCCTGAACCATAAGATTGAAGTGATGCGCGACTTCACTGATCTCATCCACACGGTGCGACTCATTCAGATAGATGTCGAAGTTGCCCCTGGCAATCTCTTTGGCCGCGCGGCTGAAGTCTGTGATCGGGGCCAGAATTTTTTTGCCGACCATAATACTGATCGTAGTCCCGATGACCACGCTGAACAGCATCATCATGAGCACGGGCGGGAACATATTGCGGTGCCCAATTGTATTATTCCCTACCCGGAAATACAGGTACGCCAGCACAGACAGAATACACACAAAGAACAGAATGATTATGAACACCATCGAGACGAAATACCACCATAGCCCTCGGTTTCTCCCCCGGATCATCCCCGTTTCACCGCCTTATAGCCAAGCCCTCTGACCGTGACGATTTCAAAATCCGGGTTGTCCCGGAAACGCTCCCGCAGCCGGTTAATGTGGACCACCACCGTATGCTCATCCGACTCGGAATCCATCCCCCAGATTTCATCCATAAGCTGTTGCTTGGTGAAAATTTTGTTCGGATAAGAGACCATTTTATAGAGGAGATAGAATTCCTTCTGCGGCAGCACGATGCTCTCAGGCCCCTGAATCACGGTTAGTGCATCATAGTCCAGCACCGTTTCTGCCCATTCGATTTTGCGTTCACTGATGATTTTGGCCCGGCGCAGCAGCGCCCCGACACGCAGGATCATCTCATTCACATTGACCGGCTTGACCATATAATCATCGATGCCAACGAGGAAGCCCTGCTGTTTATCGGCAAAAGTCTCCCGCGCCGTCACCATCAGGACCGGAAGCTGGCTGTTGTTGTCCCGGATCATCCGTGTCAGCTCAAAGCCGTCCATTACCGGCATCATAATATCGCAGATCATCAGATCGATATATTCCTTATCCAGCATCTCCAGCGCATCCCCGCCATTCATAGCCGGAACCGCGCGGTAGCCGTGTCTGGTCAGTACAGTGCAGAAGAGCTGGCGCAGCTTGGCATCGTCCTCGACTACAAGAATAGTAAACATAGATTCTCCTCCTGGAACGGTTCCATGTAATAGAACGTATAGCTTGTATAGATGTTTTGCGGATTCTTCCAGTATACCTCATGAAGATCAACTTAATCTCAACCGGGAGTTTAGGTTTAGTTTATATTGGACGATTATACTGGGGAACAGCAGGACAGGAAATACGAAGCACATACAGAGAATAAGAGTACAGGAATGGAAAGGGAGACTGCACAATGCTGCAATTAAAAAACATCACCAAGAGCTATAAGACCGGCGAATTCACTCAAGTTGCACTGGATAAAGTAAATCTCAATTTCAGAGAAAGTGAGTTCGTTGCGATTCTGGGACAGAGCGGATCAGGCAAGACCACGCTGCTCAACATCGTTGGCGGACTGGATCAGTATGACAGCGGAGAGCTGATCATTAACGGTCAATCGACGGAGCGCTTCAAGGACAGCGAGTGGGATGCGTACCGCAATAACAGTGTCGGCTTTATTTTTCAGAGCTATAATCTGATCTCGCACTTAAGCATCACGGACAACGTGGAGATGGGGATGACGCTCAGCGGGGTATCCTCTGCCGAGAAGCACCGTAAGGCGCTGGAGGTGCTGGAGAAGGTGGGCCTTAAGGATCATGTGCACAAAAAGCCGAACCAGCTCTCCGGCGGACAGATGCAGCGTGTAGCCATCGCCCGGGCGCTCGCGAACAATCCCGATATTATCCTGGCCGATGAGCCTACCGGGGCCTTGGATTCGGAGACGAGTGAGCAGATCATGGAGCTGATCAAGACCATTGCCGAGGATAAGCTGGTCATTATGGTTACCCATAACCCGGAGCTGGCGGAGAATTATGCAGACCGGGTTATCCGCTTCTCAGACGGTCATGCGATCTCGGACAGCAATCCGCTGGCTACGCAGAAGATCTCAAGTGCGTACAAGCTGAAGCAGACAAGCATGAGCTTTTTCACAGCGCTGAAATTATCCGGCAAAAACATTGCCACCAAGAAATGGCGCACGGGATTGACCGCTTTTGCCTCCAGTATCGGGATTATCGGTATCGCGCTGATCCTGTCCCTGTCCAATGGCTTCGACAAACAGATCAGCTCCTATGAGACCGGGGCCTTATCCAACTTCCCGATCTCCATCAACCAGACGGCGGTCAATCTGCAGAATGCGGGCCCTCCCGGCAAGGAGAACACAGAGCTTACCTCATACCCGGCAGAGAAAAAGCTTTTCCCGTATGACCCGACTGTGAACTCAGCCATGCATGTGAATGTGCTGACCAAGGAGTATATGAAGTATCTGGAGGGGATCGATCCCAAGCTGCTGGACGGCGTCTCCTATACCCGCAGTGTGAATATGAATTGGCTGGTGAAGGACGGGGACAAGGCGGCAGCGCTGGATAAAAGCAAGATTACTGTAGCCCCTTATCCCAGCAAACAGGGCGGTGACTCGGGAAGTTACCTGGAGCAGTACTATGATCTGCTGGAGGGAAAGTTCCCTACAGAGAAGACGGATCTGGTGCTCATCGTCGATCAATACAACCGTCTGACCAATGCGGCAGTGGATGCGCTCGGACTGGATTATGAAGCCAAAAGCATCAATCTGAGTGATCTGGTCGGAACACAACTGAAATTGATCAATAACAATGACTATTATAAAAAGAATGGCGAACAGTTTGTGGTCAATGCAACCGGAGGGGATCTGAAGGATCTCTATAACAGTCCCAAGGCGGTTACCCTTAACATTGTAGGTGTGCTGCGGGCACAGGAAGGGTCGAGGATCTCAACGCTGTCGCCTGGTCTGATCTACTCTGATGAGTTGGCGGCTTCCTTCATTGCTGATGCGCAGAAATCCGAGATTGTCCTGGCCCAAGAGAAGGCAGATATCAATGTGTTAACGGGACAGGGGCTGTCGGATGGTCTCGCAGGCTCGGGTTCAACCGGCCCGATGGGCGGGTCACCAATCATGAATGCGGGTCAGAACGCCGCTGCCGGCATGGCCGCGCTCACGAAGGAGAATGCCCTTGCAGCGCTGGGAGCGACGGATATCCCGACAGCAGTCTCGCTGTATCCGATTGATTTCAGTGCGAAGGAATCCGTAAATGCTTATCTGGACAAATGGAATGAAGGCAAAGCGGCGGAGGATCAGGTGCAGTACACTGACCTTGCGGCGATTGTGACGAATATTTCCGGCGGAATTATGGACGGGATTACGATGGTGCTGATTGCTTTTGCGGCGATTTCTCTGGTGGTCTCCCTGATCATGATTGCGATCATTACGTATATTTCCGTGATGGAACGTACGAAGGAGATCGGCGTATTGCGTGCACTGGGTGCCCGTAAGAAGGATATCACGCGGGTGTTCAATGCCGAGACCTTCATTATCGGGGCATGCTCGGGGATTCTGGGCATCGGCATCACTTATCTGCTGACCATCCCGGTCAATGCAGTCCTCTACAACCTGACGGAGCTGAAAAATGTCGCCCAGCTGAATCCGCTCCACGCGCTCATTCTTGGTGTCATTAGCGTTCTGCTGACTATGCTTGGTGGAGCTATCCCGGCCAAGATGGCAGCGAAGAAGGACCCGGTGACTGCCCTGCGCAGTGAATAAACAGCCGCAGTCCGGATTAGCCGGACTGAAAAAACGAAATGATGAAATGACGAAGAACCAAGGGAATCCGTTCCTTTGGTTCTTTCTGCATTTAATTTCCGCATGATAAATTGCCATAGATCACAGACAAACAGGGAGATTGTGGGATAAAATAGAAGGAAATAGAATTAATATGTTCAGGAGGGATCAAATGAAGACCAGAGGCAAGTTGCAGGTCATTGCGGGTTTTTTTATGCTGGCGTTAATCATTACCTTGCACGATGTGCTGGAGAATCAGAATCTGAGAATCGTATTATCGATCACTGTAGCGGTAGCCGCTGCTTATTTTATTTCCAAAATCAGGATTCCGAAGCAGGTATCCGGCAGAACGATGACGGTAGCGTTAGTATCACTGCTGGTATTCACGTGCGTGTATCATGCTCTGCTGTCCCTAGCGCTGGGGCAGAGTATATTCGCCAATGATTTTTGGATGTTCTTATGCGTCATTTACCTGTTAATCTGGATGCGCGCCCGGCTAAGCCCCTCAAGATAACGGCCGCTGCTTGCTTTGGAAATAGCCGGAGCCGCAGTCTGGGATTACTCCGCAGAAGGCAGCTGGGCGCGTAGCGTTTTCTTTTTGTTAATCTCCTTGGACAGCTCTAACTGCTGCTGGGAGATTTTTTTGAGTTCAGCCTGCAGCTTGGTGATGCGGCTCATTTTACTGCTGAGGGAGCTTGGGGATGAGCTTAGCTTGCAGTCTTTTTCCAGCTGGTTGATCTTAAGCTTGGTCTTGCGGGTCTTCTTCTGCAGCTCTGTCATACCGGCTTCCATCTCTGTGATTTCCTGGTTCAGGCGGTTAAGCATTGATTTCGTGAAGCTGATAGCCATTTTGGGCACCTCTTACTTTTCTTAATATAATAAGCAGTCAGGATATCATTGTACTATAAGCGCTACGTATATGCGAGATGCGGAAGAAGACCCATGGAGTACGCTCCACGGGTCTTCTTCTGTATGAAGCCTCTGAAATAGCAAAGCATCAGGCGCTCTCCTTAGACCTTCCCGGCGACAACAGTATGCTGCTTCAGGGCCGGTTCCTTGGCCTGACCAACCTTCTTAATGAAGAAGGAGAGTAAGAGCCCGATAATTCCGATGCCCACAATAACCAGATAGGAATCGTTGATGCCCTGGATGGAAGCCTCCATCAGCATATGCTGATGCGTCTCGCCGGCAGTTCCGCCGCTGGCTGCGAGTTCCTGGAAGTGAGTGGCGGTACGGCTGGTCATCACGGTGACCAGCAGAGAAGTACCAACTGCGCCGGCGACTTGCCTTACGGTATTGGAGATCGCTGTACCATGTGAATTCAGCCTGGAGGGCAGCTGATTCAGCCCGAGGGTCTGAATAGGCATCAGCAGCAAGGCCATTCCGATCCGGCGGCCGGTGGACATCAGCATCAAATAACCGTAGCTTGTCGAGTCTGTAAGATTCACGAAGCTGAGTGTAGTCAGAATAGTGATCGTCAGGCCGATAATGGCGAGCCATTTCGCTCCGAAGCGGTCGAACAGCTTACCGGTGACCGGCATCAGCGCGCCCATAATCACTGCGCCGGGCAGCAGCAGCAGGCCGGATTCCATAGCGGTGAAGCCGCGGGCATTCTGCAGATAGAGCGGCAGCAGCATCATATCCGCGTACATCACAATCGTAACTGCCACACTGATAACGGTGGTCAAGGAGAACATATTATACTGGAAGGCCCGCAGATCAAGCAGCGGACTCTCTGAAGTGAGCTGCTTCCATATGAATAATCCAAGCGATATAGCGCCTGCGGCCAGCGACAATAACACCTCTGCACTGGACCAGCCAGCGCTGGCTGCCCGGCTGAAGCCGTAGAGCAGGGTGCCGAATCCGATAGTGGACAGGATCACGCTGGTAATGTCGATTTTGGGAAAAGAACGTTCGGCCACATTTCTCAGATAAATAAAACCGCATACGATGACTATAACCGTGAGCGGAAGCATGCCGTAGAACATCATCTCCCATGAATAACGTTCCATAATATATCCGGCCAGCGTAGGGCCGATAGCCGGGGCGAAGATAATGGCGAGCCCGACCATCCCCATGGCGGCTCCTCTTTTTTCACGCGGGAAGAGGGTCAAAATAACCTGGGTGAGCAGCGGCATAATAATGCCGGCACCGGCAGCCTGAATCATCCGTCCGGTAAGCAGCACCGGGAAGCTTCCAGCGAGCGCCGATACAAGGGTACCCGCAAAGAAAATAAACATCGAGGCCTGGAACAGCTCCCGGGTAGTGAAGCGCTGCATCAGATAGGCCGTAATTGGAATCAGCACACCGTTAACCAGCATATAGCCGGTAGTCAGCCACTGGGCCGTGGCCGCCGTAATATTGAAGTCATGCATCAACTCGGGTGTAGCAACGCTCATGATGGTTTGATTCAGTGTAGCCAGAAAGGCACCCAGAATCATTACGAAAAGAATAGGTCCCTTGGGAATGGACGGGACTTCTTTGATTGCTGTCTTGTTACTCACTATTCGCCATCCTTTCAAGCCGCCAAATCATGGACTAAATTTACAATGTGTCGTATAGTTTACAATGTATAAAGTAGATTATAAATGAAAATTTCATGTAATCAAGCAACGATTTTCGGGAAAATGTAAATTAGTTTACACTTAGAGGATATGTGTAGTGTATGTAGTTGAAAAACGACACTTTAGAGTGAAATTGTAGCCTGCTCTTGGGCAGCAGCAGATTGGAGAGAACACAAATGACTACTCCCGCCGAGCGGACAGATCCGCGTGTCCTTCGTACACGCCAGTTCCTTAAAGAGGCTCTGATTGAGCTGATGGAAGAGATGAGCATAGAGAAAATAACCGTCAACCGCCTTGCGCAGCGGGCCCAAATTAACCGTGTGACCTTCTATCTGCATTACCGGGATATCCCGGATATGCTGGAGAAAATGGCGGATGATATGGCTGAGGAGGTTCTGGAAGTGGTGAGAGAGGATACGGACTTTATGGAAGCCGCACAGCAAGAGAAGTGGCCGATGCTGGAGCACCTGCTTGTGCATATTGCAGAGAACGCCAAATTCTACAAAATCGTACTTACGTCGCGGAAGAGCACGATATTTACCGACCGGCTGTTTAAACTGATGGCAGACATTATTTCTGCACGGGTGGAGAGCAGGGTTACCGCGCATGACGCTTCGGAAGTAACGATACAGAAGGATATCGCTGTATGGTACGGCTCGGCGGCGCTCATCGGTACCATCATCGCCTGGCTGCGGGAGGATATGCCGTATACGCCGCAATATCTGGCCAAGCAGATTACTTCGCTACGGGCGAAGTGATTGCCGGAGGCAGATCAGGATGGCTCCACAGGTCCAAGAGCAGCCAATTGCTCCCGCATATAAATAGTAGAGACTACTATGTATTCTGAAGCTATTTTTGATGAGGTGGGGTGGTGCGAGATGAAGAGACAGGCAAGACCGGCACGGAAGCGGGTGCTTCGCGCCAAGCGGCAGGCTGTACCCGGAGTGAAGCGCAGAATCAAGGTGCAGACAGTTGAATTTGCGGTGTTTGGTGACAGTCATGTGGGATATGGTAACAGCTTGAGCATCTTTAAGAGTCTTTTGCCTAAGGCAGTGAGCAGCGGGAACAAACGGTTTATCATCTTCGGGGGAGATAACACCCAGGCGGGGGCGGATCACGGGAATAACGCCAGGACGTACTATAAGGAATTCAAGGACACCGTTACCAGTACGCTGGGAAGCATCCCTTACAAGGCATCTATTGGAAATTGGGAGGCCAGCACACGGTCGTTGTTCACTCAATACTTGGGGGCGGTGTCCGGACAGATGAATTTCCCGGGAACGCAGGGCAAGGTGAGATATGTATGGCTGGATTGCGCACTGGGCCAATTCACGCCGGCCAGCCTCAATCTGCTGCGTAATCTGGATGACAGGTATTTCTATATTATTGATTTCCATTGGCCGCTCCGGGTACAGGGCATTACGGTGGATTCCAGCCATGTGCTCAGTGCGGCCGAGACCTCCAAGTTCTTCACAGCCATCCCGGCAAAGGCCAGAGAGAAGGTGCTGGCGATCTTCACACATCATGGTCATAAATTCTACCGGAAGCTGAATAACATCTATCCGGGCTACACCAAGACGAAATTCTTCGTCACCGGCTGCTCCGGGGACTACAAATGCAAGCCCGGCGGGAACATGGGATACTATAACGCTACATTAACCAGCAGCGGGTCAGGCTACAAAGTCGAGGCTTTTATTGCACATTGAGGGGCTAAGTGAATGAGGCATAGCGGCGGGAGAGTGTCGTGAAGACATTCTCTTTATTTTGGGGCAGACGTCCTGACGGAGAACTTGACAGCCCTTTCACAGGTTGGGTATGGTTAATTGGGATTCTGGTTCACGATATCGAGAAGGTGAGTCAGGCGTATGCAGACTTTTTCGGACTGGACAAGCCTCAGATCAGCATCACGGACACGGCAGACATTGCCCGGACGGAGTATAGCGGCGGAGGGACTGGGGCGCGGGCGAAGCTGGCATATATATTATGGGGCCCCCGCAAAGTACCTGAGTAATCATCTAGGCAAAACATCACTTTGTGAGGTTATTTTGACATGGGCTCCTTGCAGTTAGAACTGATTGAACCGGATCATGAACCAAGCACCTGGCGGGATTACCTGAATGAGCACGGGGAAAGGGTTCACCATATTGCGTTCGTGGCCGAAGGCATGAAGGACAAGATCATGCTGCTCGAAGGCAAGGGATTCCCGCTCCAGCAAAAGGGCGAGTATACCGGCGGACGGTATGCTTACTTGGATACGTTCAAGGAATTGAAAGTAGTGCTGGAATTGCTGGAGAATGACAACGATAACAGTAATAATAAGGATTAGTAATATAAATAGAATTCAGACGGGAGGAATTATACAATGAATATTCTGATTACGGGGGCGGGACGCGGACTGGGCCTTGAGCTGGCGGCGGCTGCACTGGAACGTGGACATGCTGTTATTGCCGGGGTACGGGATCTGACGCGCGGGCAGGCAGCCTTAGCTGATCTGGCGGCAGTACACGGGGATAAGCTGACTCTAGTGACGCTTGATGTGACGGACGAGGCCGGAATAGCAGCACTTGCCGCCAGCCTGACAGAGCAGGCCCGGACACTCGGCGTCATCATCAATAATGCCGCAGTGCTGAATGCCACGGACACCCCGCTTGAAGAGCTTGATATGGAAGAGATGCAGCGTGCCATGGATATCAATCTGTACGGGCCAATGCGGGTGGTCAAGCACCTCCTGCCGCTGCTGACCGGCCCGGATGCTTCGATCATCAATATCTCATCAGAGGCAGGTAGTATCACCAATGCTTACCCGGGCAGCTATCCGTATACGATCTCCAAGACCGCGCTCAATATGTTCACGCAGAAGCTCCATGTCACGCTGAAGGACCGCGGCATCCATGTGCTCAGCGTCCATCCCGGCTGGATGCCTACCGATATGGGCGGTGCTAAGGCACCGCTTCACCCGCGCACCAGTGCCGAAGGCATTCTGGACCTGATCGGGCAGAGAGCCGAGCCGTCCGGCCACTTTAGATTCGTAGATTACACGGGTAGGGATATGGAGATCTAGCTAGTACTGCACTCGTTGCCGACTTTAACTCTTAAATTCAAGTTGCTGATTGTATTTACTGCAATAGAAAACGCATAGCTGACCGTAAAATGGGATTCTATTGTATTTTCTACACTGGAATGTTGTGTTTTGGGTGAAAAATGACCTTTTTTCAACATTCAAATGTACGGAATACAATAGACTCTGTTTCGAAACTTTTTTCCCAGCATTCCATTGTACAAAATGCAGTTGCTGTCTTTCCAGCGCTCAATCCTACAGCATCTCAATGACTGCTGCAGGATTGAGCGCTGGCTCGTTATGGCCCGATAAAGGTCATAATCACAAGTTTAAATCTGATGCTGTACTAGTACCTTATCAGTTTTAAATAGTGGGGCAGACGCAATTCCCCTTCAAATTATATCTTTTCCAAGCGGGGGTTGTTGTTCTTCAGGGGCGCTTGGCCCGGCTTAACGGACTGAGGTGCTCTTATTCGGGAAGAAATTCGCCATTGGGGCGAGTAACGGACTCCAAAGGCCTTATCCTTAGCACTTCGGCTCCGAAACGTCTCGTAGAGAGGCAATAAGGTGGCCTGAGTCCGTTAAGCTGCAAAAAGTGGCATTTTCGCGGGGATAAGGTCTCTCCGGTTCGTTAGATTTTGGGATGGAGTTTCGCAAGCTTATCCACCCTACTAAATCTGATGCTGTACTACCATGTCCAGCACTTCACCAGTTAAGAGGCGAGCGGAGTGGTAATTTTCTCGTCCGGAGAGCGGCGGGGCCAGAGCAGCAGTCCCAGTGAGCAGATTACCAGAATTACGCAGAGCAGGTAGGAATGGCGGTATCCTAACCACTGGGCTGCAGCTCCTCCCGCCAGGCTTCCGGCCAGTCTGCCGATGGTTGTAGCATTGGTGTACAGCGTGGAGGCATAGCCGGGAAGGTCCGGCAGCAGATCCTGAATGTAGCTGATGCCAACCGCAGAGATTACAGCGACAAAAAAAGCCAGCAGCACCTGTCCGGCGATGAGCTGCCATAGCTCACCTACTCCGATCACCAGCGCATAATAGATTCCTCCCATTGCCATTCCCCAGCCCAGCAGCACCTTGCTTGTGTATTTGGCTGACAGCAGCCCCAGCACCAGCATGAACGGAATCTCCATTAACGCACAGATACTGGCCACCGAAGCTACATTTTGTGTAGTGCCTCCCAGCGTATTGACAATGAACAAGGAGATATTCAGATTATTGGCCCAGTGTCCGGTATAGAGCAGGGTCAGGATGAGAAAAGGAACCAGTACCCTGGCATTCCTTTGCACCCCGGCGGGCTGCCGGACACGCTGTTGAAGCTGCTTAGCGGCTGAAGGCCGTACGAAGCTGAACACCAGAAGAGCATTGAGCAGGAAGATCAGAGTGGTCGACGAGAAGATCCCCTGAAATCCGAAGCGGCTCAGGAGGGCGGCTCCTACCAGCGGACCGCTGATGAAACCAAGGGAGAACATCGAGCGCAGGGCCGAGTTAGCCAAGGCATGATCAGGAGAGCTGCTGGCGCTCACAGCTTCTCTGGCACTGGCGAATAATTGTGGCATCGCCGGGGCGCCGGCTGCGGTGAATATTGTCATATAGGCCAGCAGCGGGTAGAAGTCATGAATGAATATGTATCCGGCAAAAGCAACCGCGTTGAACATCATACAGATCACCATCAGCCTGCGGCGGTTCAGCCCGACGTCGGAGCGTTTGGCAATGAACATGCTTAAGGCTACTCCGCTAAGCAGCGTCACCGCTGTAAATATTCCGAAGGTTCCGGCGGTTACGCCGAGTTCTTCTGTGAAGTAGACCGCCAGGAACGGAGCGCTGATAGAGATAGCCATTCCCTGGAACAGCATGCAGAGCAGGAATATAGGATAGCTTGGAATGAGGAGCAGAGCATAGGTTCTTTTGAGCATAGAGTGTGTGAACTTCCTTTCAGCATTGTTTAGTCTTAACTTCGATTTATCTATAGTATAACGTCAATAGTATGTGATGTATCTGATTAACGTCTTTACAGTACGGAATCCCTAATAATGAACTGATTTTTGGGCCAATTGTTCAGGTATTATTGTCAGGAAGGATCTTTTAAGATGGAGGAGGATAGGACAGCCGGGCTGTGCGGAGGAAAGCGGACGCTGGTTTGGCTGGAGATGAAACCGTTATCATGAAGAATGAAGGAGAGATTACATATGGACGCTGCTGCATATCCTTTTAGACAAACGGAATTGCCATTAGATGAACGTGTTCAGGATCTGCTCTCCCGGCTGACGCTTGCGGAGAAGGTCAGTCTGATGCCGCAATATCAGGCTGCCATTGAACGGCTGGGTGTAGGCGGGTATAAGCATGGGACGGAGGGTGCGCACGGAATTTCCTGGCTGGGCAAGGCCACCTCGTACCCGCAGCCCAGCGGGCTCGCCTGTACCTGGAACCCGGCGCTGCTGCAGAGAATCGGTTCGGCAATCGGGGATGAGGCCAGAGCCTTTTACCGCAAGAATCCCACTATTAACGGCTTGACTCTGTGGGCACCGACAGTGGATATGGAACGGGACCCGCGCTGGGGAAGGACAGAGGAGGCCTACGGGGAAGACCCTGAGCTGACAGGCCGGCTGAGTACAGCGCTTGTCCAGGGAATTCAAGGCGATCACCCGGTGTATCTGAAAGCGGTAGCGACCCTGAAGCATTTCCTCGGGAACAATAATGAGATTGACCGGGGCGTGGCTTCGTCCAGCATTGACCCGCGCAATATGCGCGAATATTACCTGGAAGCCTTCAAGCCTGCCTTCAAGGAAGGCGGTGCACAATCCATGATGACCGCCTACAACTCTGTGAACGGTGTGCCGGTTATCCTCCATCCGGCGGTGATGGAGATTGTGAAGGGCGAATGGGAGATGGACGGCTTCATTGTGAGCGATGCCGGAGACCTGTTCGGCATTGTGAAGGACCATAAGTATTATGAGTCCTTCGCCCAGTCTATGGCGGAATCCATTAAGAATGGCATTGACAGTGTGACCGAAGATACGGAGGAGACCATTAAGGTTATTCACGATGCGATCCGCGAAGGGCTGCTGACCGAGGCAGATCTGGACCGCGCACTGGCGAACACCTTCCGCGTCCGCTTCCGGCTCGGTGAGTTCGACCCGGAGGAAGGCAATCCGTATACGAAGATAGACGACTCCGCCATTCTCAGCAAAGCGCATGGAGAGCTGTCGCTCGAAGCTGCGAAGGAATCCATCGTGCTGCTGAAGAATGACAACGCAGCCCTTCCGCTGAATGCTGCCACGTTGTCCAGGGTGGCTGTAATCGGCCCGTTGGGAGACGAAGCGTTCAGAGACTGGTATTCCGGTACGCTGCCGTATGCGGTGACCCCTTTGCAGGGAATCATCAAGAAGCTGGCAGGCAAGCAGGTCACCTTCGAGAGCGGGGATGACCGGATCATTCTGACCTCCGCTGCCAGCGGACAAGCCGTGGGGTTTACGGGGGAGGACGGACGGCTCGCAGTGCTGCATGATCTGCCGGAGCACGGGGAGATGTTCCGCCATACGGCATGGGGCTGGACCGCTCATACCCTTGAATCTGCCAGCCGGGGGCAATATGTTACTCTGACAGATGCCGGTACACTGACTGCTTCTGCGGATGAAATCTATGGCTGGTATGTGAAGGAATCGCTGAACCTGATTCAGGAAGGCGAAGACGCTGTCAGCTTGCGTACCTGGAATGATCAGCCGGTTGCAATCAGTGCCGAAGACGGAACCCTCCGCGCTTCGGAAGGGGAGCCCTCTTCCGAAGCACGGATCTTCCATAAGCAACTGGTAGTGAACGGCGTAGAAGCAGCCGTTGAAGCGGCCCGGGCCGCTGAGGTTGCCGTTGTATTCGTCGGTAACCATCCGCTCTTGAACGGTAAGGAGGAGATTGACCGGCCGGATATCGTACTGCCCGCAGAGCAGGAGAATCTGGTCAAGGCTGTCTATGCCGCCAACCCGAACACCGTCGTAGTGATCGTCGGCAGCTATCCGATTTCCTCCACCTGGATCGACGAGCATATTCCGGCCGTGCTGTACACCTCGCACAGCGGACAGGAGCTGGGCCATGCGGTAGCCGATGTCCTGTTCGGCGATTACAGCCCGTCAGGCAAGCTGAATATGACCTGGTACCGCAGCATCAGCCAGCTGCCTGAATTCATGGACTACGATATTATCCGGGGCAAGAGAACCTACATGTACTTCGACGGTGAGCCGCTCTATCCGTTCGGTCACGGTCTGAGCTATGCGCAGGTGAATTATAACAAGCTATCACTGGCAGCGGAGGAAGTACAACAGGATGGTATTATCAGTCTGAACGTAGAGCTTGAGAACAGCGGGAGTGTAGACGGTGACGAGGTAGTCCAACTCTATGTCCAGTGCTTGTCTACCCGGATCAGGCGTCCGCTTAAGCAATTGAAGAGGTTTGACAAAATCCGGCTGGCTGCCGGACACAAGCAGACGGTCACATTCACCTTACCCGCCGCTGAACTCTCCTTCTGGGACGTCAGCCGCGAACAGTACTGTGTGGAGGATGGGGAATACCGGGTAATGGTAGGCCGTTCCTCAGGAGATATCCGGCTGTCAGCCACCATCAGGGTGCATGGCGAGACCGTTCCGCCGCGTGAGCTGTATGCGCAGGTTAAGGCTGAAAATTACGATGATTACGATAGCGTCTTCCTCGATGAATGTAAGGCTGGCGGCGCTGCGGTGCATCCGGTGAAGGATGGGGCGTGGATCGCGTTCCATAATGTCCGGTTTGCAGAGGGCGCAGCAGGTGTCGAGATCCTGGTATCCTCCGCCTTGGGAGGCGTGGTTGAAGTCCGGACCGGCAGCCCGTCCGGCCCGCTGGCGGCTACACTTGCTGTTCCGTCCGGCGGCATTCAGCAGTGGCGCTGCCAGTCTGCTATAGCGGATATAGACACCGGAACCACAGATGTGTATTTTGTCTTGCAGGGGGAGGTTCTGCTCAGCCGTGTTCAGTTTACGGTGTAGGTATCTTGCCTTGCGTTGCGGGACCTTTGTATAGATGTAAAAATAGCTTCTGGATGGCCCTTTGGGCGGTCCGGAAGCTTTTTTGTTGAACTGGCTGTGAATCAGTCCCTGAAAATACCATTACTTGTATACGGAATAATCAGGGAGTGACCTTCTATGCCAAGCAAGATTGCAGTGCATAAACTGGCAGAGCCGCAGAACGTGACCCACAGAAGACCAGTGCAAGTCCCGATCGCAGACAAGGCGGCATTGAATCCGCCGCTGCGAACCCCGCTTGAGCTCAACCAGCTGGCCCATCGCCTTCGAACAGCCCCGGAGACTGTAAGCTCCAGAGAGTTCAATCTGCTCAGCGGTGTAATTGGCCTGCGGAGCGCGCTTATGCTGCTGGACCAAGGCAAGCGAACCAAGCCTGAGCAGGCTGATCAGACCCGCGCGAAAGCTGTAAAAAACAACATACATGCAGTAAACTCCAAAAAGACTGCTGAAATCAAGTCCCCGCCAATCATAGAAAACCCGGAAGTGCCCCGTGGCATCCATGTCTCCAGGAAAACCTCACAGCCTGAATCCATGAGGGGAGGGAAGTCGGAGGTCAAGCCTGCCGCAGTCAAAGTACAGGCAGAGAAGTCTGTAAAAGCGGAGGCGGCTATACATGCCCGGTCAGAAGGTGGACTGGGGCCTCCGGTGAAAGTGAGCTCCAGTGCGAAGCCGGAACGCAAACCGGAAGCTAAGACGGAAGGGAAGACCTCTTCGAGAATAGATGCAGCAGGTCGTAGGCCGGCAGACAAGCCAGCTGCGCCGGGGCAAAAGTCTGCAGACAATTCAGCTGCGCCAGGGCAGAAGTCTCCAGCAGCAGGTTCACGGACCTCTGCTTCGCCTCTGCAAGCCAGAAAGGCAACAGCCAAAGCCCCGGTGGTTCATATTAAAGGCAGCAACCCGGGCGGCATAATCGGGCAGCTAAGCAGCGTTGTGCCGGCTGAAATCACTCAGGCGTACAACCAGGCGGTAGGGGTCTCCGGTGAAGCGCTGGGGCAGCAAAGACAGCAGGCTGAGAAGGCACTTCCAGCTATTCCGACTCCAACCGGCATCGCGCCAGGCCAAGCTGCTGAAGCTTCAAAGCGTACAACGGCAGCTCCGCTGCCCGCCGCCACGCTGCCTGCTCTTCAGAGCGGGAAGCAAGGCGGGGATACGTCAGCTGGAATGAACAGCTTTCCTCAAGCCAACGAGGAGACAGATCCGGAGCAAATGATGGAGGAAGCAAGCAGGTATGCGGCGAATCCGCCGGAGATGGGCCTCACTGGTGAAGCCGATCCTTCCCAGGTAGAGAGCTTTCAGGCAGAGGCCAAGCAGCATGTGCAGACTGTACAGGCGTCCGAGCTGGAGCAGACCCGGCAGGATTTTGGAGAAAACCGGATTCAGCCTAAGCCGGATAAGAGCATTATCCGTTCGGCGCATACGATCCGTGCGGTGGCGCCGCCAGCTTTTCAACTGAAACTCACGGGTTCAATTCCACCCGATGTAGCTGGCTACCTCAACCCGCAGCTGGCGGCTCAACTTCAGGTCTATATGGAGAATAGTCAAGCGAAGTACCACAAAGGAAAGGCGCCGTTTGATGCGGGAGTCACAGCTGCAGAGGGCGATACCAAGGCAGAGATAGAACGGCTGAAGACTGAAGCTTCGGGGAAGCAGCAGACTGAGCAGGCAGCGGCTAAAGCGGAGGTCTCAGGATACCGGACACAGTGGCAAGAAGAGATCAAGGCTACCAGCGGGGAATTCGACCGCGAAGCGGGTTCAGCTGCGGCAGAGAAGAACCGGGAAATCAAGGGCATCAAGGATGAAAAGGAAGGCGAGGTCAAGCGCAAGCTGTCCGATGCCGAAGCTGAATCCCGGCAGGAGTACAAGAATACGAAGACCCAGGCAGAGGAGAAGCAAAAGGAAGGAGAAGCTGAAGGAGAACAAAGGAAAAAGGCCAAAAATCCCTGGGAGTGGCTCAAGCAAAAAGGCAAACAGCTTGGCGAGGCCATCCAGAAAGGAATGAACTTCCTCTTCACCCAGCTGCGGAAGGCAGTCAAAGCTATTTTCGATAAAGCCAAGCAAGCGGTTGTTGGGCTGATTGAAGCTGGACGAAAGCTGATTGTCCGTGCGATCAAAGGCTTCGGGAACGTGCTGAAGGGAATTGCCAATACCCTATTTGCCCGCTTCCCGGGCATTGCCAAGAAGATTAACGGCTGGATCGACCGTGCGGTGAACAAGGCGGTTCAAGCTGTGAATACGGCTGCTGCTCTCCTGAAGAAGGGGGTCAGTGCCGCGCTGGATTTCATGGGGAAGACGGTGGATAAGCTGTTCGCCGGTGTCCAGTCGCTGTTTAACGGCATATTTTCGGGAATTGGGAAGTTCTTGAGCGGTGAATTTAAAATAAATTTCGGCAAGGCTCTGGAGGTTGCGCAGATTGCTGCGGAGGTTGCGGCTGCTTTTGCTACGGGCGGGGGAAGTGTACTGGTACAGATTGCTACTTGGCTGACCTCTACCCTCCCTAAGCTGCTGCGCCAGGCGAACACGGTCATGACTGTGGTGGGCACCCTGCGGAATTTCAAGGTGCAGAATCTGAAGCAGTTTCTGAACCCGGCAGGCTTGGGCGGCTTTCTGGTCAAGGGGCTGTTCGGTGAGCTGAAGCCACTACAGACGGGCCAGGGAGATGATAAAGAGAAGGACAAGGATGGGGGCAAGGCTCCGAAAAGCGGAAGCCAGGAAAAAGGACTGATGAAGGTGCTGCAGCTTCTTCAGGGCGTGTTCGAAATTCTTCAAAAGACAGTCGGCAAGGTAGCAGGCGCGATTAACAAGGCTCTGCCGGTGATCAACATCTCGGGCAAGTCGTGGTTCAACCCGTTCAGCATGGTGTATGCCGGTATGGTTCAGGGTCTGGAGGTTTTGAAGAACCCTGCCGAGGCGCTGAGTGAGGGGGCAGGCAAGCTGAAGGAAGCGGCTGGAGGCTTATTCAAGGGAATTCGTGAGAAGGTAACCGAAGCCGCCGGCGGCATTAAAGCAAAGGTGCAGCTGCTCGGAAAACCGGCCCAGCTTATGTCCGTCTTGGCTAACAAAGGCGTCGATATGGTACTGAATTTTATCATCACCAATCCGCCGTCAGCACTGATTAAGGCCGTATTCAAAGGGATTGAAGCCGTGGCGGGCCAATCACTGGTTGACCTGATCCGCCAGCATATTCCGTTCGCAGACAAGCTGATTAACAAAATTGCAGCGTCCAGCCCGGTCCAAGGCCTGCTTCAGCCGCTTCAGGGACCTGTGGATAAGGTAGGCGGATTGATCGACGAAGCCACAGAAGGAGCAACGGGACTGGTGGATGTAGCCCAGTCGCAGACCAATCAGGTCTTCGGCAACGGCACGAAGCTGCTGGCTAATCTGTCCGGGTTAAACGGAGCAGCAGGCAAAAAAGAAGAGCCCAAGGCCAGTGGAAAAGCGGGCGCTGCCAAAAAAGAAACCACCGGCGACTTCCTCGGCACTGTCAAGGGAGGCGTGCATACCCGCCTGTTAGCCTTCGGCAAGAAGCTTTTGAAATCGGGTGTGAATCTCGCGGTTGCGGGTGCCGGGAAGCTCAAGAACGCCATTGCCGGCTTGCTGATCAACTTCAAAATCGGTAAGGAAAGCCACCAGCTCTGGGTCGAGAAACGCGGCAGCGGGCATGTGGTGATGATGGCTAGTGAGAATAAACGAACCGTACCCAAAATTATAGAGGGATTTAAGACACGGATAGGGAATTTAGATAAGGTTAAAGTTGGAAATAAAGATTCTAAAATTCATGAGCGAATCAAGCAATTAAAAGAACATAATACCAAGATAGAAGCAACACCACGAGACAAGTTAGCAATTTCAGATCTTGAAACTGTCGCGCCTGTGATCAGTGAGGTTGAACAGTATCTGGAGAAAAAAGAGGGTGGAGTTGAGGGGACGGGTGAAATTGACCATCCAATTAGAACATATCGGAATGCCGATCTAAATAAACTCGAGGCTAAATATACAGCTGACCCAAAATTAATAGTGGAGATGCCATATAAAGGTAAGGGAAAGAAAGATACAAATTCAGAAGGATGGTTACGAGATAAAGAATATTACTGGAAAGTGATAATTGAAAGGTATCCTGATTGTATGAGTAAATCCAATAAACAAAAAATTGAATTAGGGTTTTCACCAATTAATGATAAGCAGTTCAGAGAACACTTTCCACAGTTTAATATTAAGGAACTGAATAATGATACTCTTATTCACCATCATATTGGAGGCGGTGGCCAAGCTGTTGCAGTCCCATTAAAGTTACATCCAGGGTCTGGTGGTATTCACAATATCGAAAAAGAGGCAGGAATTTGGGGGAATGATAGCCAATTTGCAGAATTGCTAGAAAAATTCTTAAATAAGTAGAGGGTGATAATTTGCATATAAAAGAAGCTATGGATCAATATTTTTCATTAAGGAAAAAAGTTGCTGAGGAAGGATTGGACTTTTTATTTAAAACACCATTCGATGAAGAGAGTGAATCTCTTATTTATATTGGAAAGGTGGACGAGGATGAGTATATCTCATGGCAGCCAGTCGAAAAGAACTCTTACGATTTCAAGTCGCTAGAAGAGGATTTAGGTATTAGCATTCATCCGTCTGTCAAAGAATATTTTAATTCATATTATTTTGCCGATTTAGATGGATTTATTAAAGAACATTATATAAAACTAGAATCAGTACTACAAAAAGCAGATATTGATTCTTATACGAACAGACTTAAAGGATACAAGAATAATCACGACAACAAACTTGAGAATATTCCTTTAGGGATAGAAGGCAACGGACTTAACGTAGTGATTGACAATGAAGATGGTTCAGTGAAACTCGAAGACTTCGAAAGAAATTCTTTTGAAGTGATTTCAGAGAGTATTGAGCTGTTAATTACTAGTTTACGACTAAAAAGATAATATCATTGCGGACCTCTTTGGGAAAAGGGTTCATTATGGTGAGATGATAACATAATGAACCCTTTTTTTGTTCGGCACACTTTTTTGAATTTTCCTAACATTTCAATCCATCAATACGAACTCAAAGTCGAAGCCCCGCCAGACGACCCCTGCGCCTTGCGGAACGCGGAGGGGGACATGCCGCTCTGCTTATTGAAGATGCGGTTGAACTGGGAGAAGCTGTTGAAGCCGCATTGTCCGGCGATGTCGGAGATCTTGTGCCGGGTATGGAGCAGGAGCTGCTGGGCTTTGCGGACACGGGTCATCTGGATATATTCGGTCAAGGTGAAGCCGGTGACGGTTCTGAACTGGTGCGATAAATAATAAGGGCTGATATAGAATTCCTTAGAGATTGAATCCAGGGACAGCTCGCTGCCGTAATGGCTGTGAATGTGGGCGGTGATTGAATAGATTTTTTGCATCATGGCATTGCCGATCTCCTCCAACACGTAAGCATTCTTGTCACTCTGCTGGGAGAGATTGCACAGGAACTGCTGGAACAGACTGTGAATCAGCACAGGATTCAGCGGTGAAGCGCTGCGGGAACAGTTGAAAATAGCATTAAGCGGCTCAAACACGGCACTGCGCGGTCCGCCGGTGAACCGGTAGATCGGAACCTCCTCGGAGAACGGCTGCAGCATTGCATTGTAAGCGGTCTCAAATCCGGGTATATTCCCGGGCAGATTGAAGTTGATAATCAGCCGTTTATGCGGCGGGCCTGCGGGATACTGGGTCATATGCAGCCGGTACGGGGCAAGCAGAACAATATCATATTGCTGCAGGGCATGTACATTACCTTCAATAATATGAGTAGCGCTGGAATCCAGCAGAATATGAATCTCATAAAAGTCATGATCGTGCTGAAACTCCATATTGATGTCGTGAGAGCGCTGATCGTAGTCAAAATAGTAAAAGAGCGGATCAGCCGGAGTATTGATACGTATACTATATCCTTGTTCGTATAACAGGTCGCTGTCAAGCATAGCCTCTCTCCTCACCGTTGCCGTTTTACTAAAGAAGTCTAAGCCGTTTCCACCTGTATATTATAGGCCCAAAAAAGCAAAATATGCAATGAATAGGGCAGAAAACAGCAAGAGTAGGGTAGTTTTTGGAGTGGAAGATTTGCTATAGTGACCATATGAAAGCGGATACAGGGAGTGATAGGGATGTTATTCACAGAAGAAAAACTGATCAAACGCCAGGCTGAAGTGGAAAAGTATAGATATCTTAAGGTCCAGGAGCTTACAGAGTTCGCGTTCGCTGAGGATGAGGAAGGGGCTAACGGTGTATACCCGAAGTCAGTGTCCTTTGATGGCATCATCAGGCTTCAGGAGCATTGGCGCGGGCGGGACCGTTACATCTGGCTGCGCACGGAGATTGTACTGCCGCCTGGTCAGGCAGGCTTCAAAATTGCCGGCCGGTTTGATTTTGGCAAAACAGGGGACTTCAATAACTCCGGCTTCGAATCGCTGCTGTTCGTGAACGGCTCACCTTATCAGGGCGTAGATAACAACCATAGAGAGGTAATCTTCGGTGATGAATGGGGCGGACAGACGGTAGAGCTGGCCTTCCGGCTGTGGTCGGGACTTGAGGGCGGCGGAGTGCCCAGAATTCAGGAGCACCGGCTCAATGAAGCATTCATCGGCTATTTGGACGAGGGCATTGATGATCTGTTCTACATGTCGAAGGCGGCGCTCGATACCTTCCGTTATCTGGGCAGAGATCAGCCGGAGAAGCAGTGGCTGTTAAGAGCACTGAATGAGGCCTTTCGTCTGATTGACTGGTCGGAGCCGGGTTCGCCAGAGCATACGGCTTCGCTGTATCAGGCAGGTGCCAGTCTGAATCAGGCGATAGAGGCGATGCCGCAGACTTTTGATGTAACGCTTACAGCAGTGGGCCATACCCATATTGATGTTGCCTGGCTGTGGCGCTTGAAGCATACCCGTGAAAAGACAGCCCGTTCCTTCTCTACCGTACTGCGGCTGATGGAGGAGTTCCCGGAGTACCAGTTCCTGCAGACACAGCCTCAGTTGTACGCTTATCTGGAGCAGGATTATCCGGAGCTGTTCGGGCGGATCTCGGAGAAGGTGAAGGAAGGCCGCTGGGAAGCAGAAGGGGCGATGTGGCTGGAGTCGGATTGTAATATCCCGTCGGGTGAGTCGCTGGTCCGCCAGATTATGCTGGGCAAACGCTATCTCCGTGAACAATTCGGCGTAGAGAGCAAGTACCTGTGGCTGCCGGATGTCTTCGGATACAGTTGGGCGTTGCCGCAGATTCTGCGCAAATCGGGTATCGACACGTTCATGACGACCAAAATCAGCTGGAACCAGTTCAACCGGATGCCGCATGACACCTTCTGGTGGCGGGGGATGGACGGCTCAGAGGTGCTGACGCATTTCATCACGACCTCCGAGAAGGATGGAGCTGAATACACCTATAACGGACGGATGACGGCGGGGCTGCTGCGCGGGATCTGGAATTCCTATCAGGATAAGGAGATCAACGATCACCTGATGTTTGCGTATGGCTGGGGTGACGGTGGCGGCGGGCCGACGCGGGAGATGCTGGAGCTTCGCCGGCGCTTCGACAAGCTTCCCGGCATTCCGAAGATTGAGATGGGCAGTGCCGGAGAGTATTTCACCGGACTGCATGAACGGATCGGGAAGGCGGAGGCGTTCGTACACACCTGGAACGGTGAGCTGTATTTCGAATGCCACCGGGGCACGTACACCTCACAAGCCCGCAACAAGAAATATAACCGCCGCCTGGAGCTGCTGCTGCGGGATGCCGAGTGGCTGCATACGCTGATGGGTGTTAGACAGGGGAATCTTGAAACCGCTTATCCTGCGGCTGAACTGACAGGGATCTGGGAGATCCTGCTGCGCAACCAGTTCCATGATATCATCCCCGGTTCGTCGATCGCTGAGGTCTACGAGGACAGTGATGCTGAATATGCGGAAGGCGAAGCGCGCTCACTAGCTCTGATTAACGGTGTAGCTGATGCTAATAGCGGCAGTAAGCCGGACCTGCAAGCATTCACTCTGATGAACAGCTCGAACTGGAACCGTCCGCGTTATGCGTTGCTTCCTATAGATGCCGCAGATTCCGTAGAGGTTCATAACGCTGACGGGAACCGGCTGTGGCAGCAGCGGACGGCAGACGGGGAGGTGTTGGTCTATGTTCCATCTGTGCCTGCATTGGGTACGGCGGTGCTGAAGGTAGTACGCAGTCAAGCAGCCGAGGCCTCCCGGGAGGCGCAGATTCCGCCGCTTGCAGCCATATCCGGCAACACGCTGAGCACACCGCTTGTGGAAGTGGTGTGGAATGAGCAGGGGCATTTCACTTCGATGATCGACCGGAAGAGCGGCCGTGAGCTGCTGGCGCCAGGGCAGCGCGGGAATGTCCTGCAGGTGTTCGAGGATAAGCCGCTGGATTTTGAAGCGTGGGATATCGATATTTTCTACCAGGAAAAGATGAACGAAATCACTCAGCTCACCGGATGTGAGCTGACCGAGAACGGCCCGCTGCGGGCGGTGCTGCGCATGACCTGGACCTATCACCGCACAGCGGTAACTCAGGACATCATCTTCTACCGGGATACCGCGCGGATTGACTTCCGCACAGAGATGGACTGGCACGGGCATAACCAGCTGCTGAAGGTGGCCTTCCCGGTGGATATTCATGCGCTGGAGGCTACCTATGACATTCAGTTCGGCAATGTGAAGCGCCCTACGCACTGGAATACGAGCTGGGATTACGCCCGCTTCGAGAGCGTAGGCCATCAGTGGGCGGATGTCAGCGAGAAGGGCTATGGCATAGCGCTGCTCAATGACTGTAAGTACGGTTATGACATCAAGGACAGCGTGCTCCGGCTGACGCTGCTGAAGTCGGCGGTTCATCCCGATCCGCAGCAGGATCAGGGGCATCATGCTTTTACGTATGCGCTCTATCCGCATACGGGTGATTTTGTAGAGGGCAGGGTGGCCCAGGAGGCGTGGGAGCTGAATAATCCGCTACGCAGTGTGGCTGGTGAGCTTGAAGGAGACCCGCTGCTCTATATCGATGGCGCACATGTGACGGTGGATGCGGTCAAACGCTCGGAAGACGGCAAGGATGTGGTGCTGCGGCTGCATGAGTACGCGGGTTCCCGGACGCAGATTACTGTAGACAGCGCTTATTCTATAGCCTCCTGGCAGGAATGCAACCTGATGGAGGAGCCGCTGGAAGACTGGAAGGAAGAAGAGCAGCTGAGCTTCCAGGTGAAGCCGTATGAGATCAGAACGTTCAGAATCAAGCTGCGCGGGGCGCAGAGCTGAGAGGAGAGAGGCTAGGATGGGAGCAGGAGAGAAGCAAGCGGTGCCGGTTAGCTGTGTGAGCAAGGAAGAGGTTATGCAGAAGCTGGACCTGGTCACGATTAAGCTGCTGAAGCTGGGCCGGCCGGATAATGAAGCGGAATTGCAGAACCTGGGGGAGGATGCGGAGCGCCGGGGGTATTTTGCCAGGGACTTCGGGATGGAGGAGTGGGATTGGCCGCAGGGAGTGGGGCTGTATGGCCTGCAAAAGCTTGACCGGCATTTCGGGGACGGCCGTTATGCAGAATACACCAAGCCGTGGATGGCCCGGCAGCTTACTAAGGGATTACCGAGCCGGAATATTAATACGACTGCCCCACTGCTGTCGCTCATGGAGCTGGAAGAGGCGGGAGAGCTGAGTCTGGAATGGATGGATTGGCTAATGCACGGCCTGCCCCGGACGCTGGAGCAAGGCTATCAGCATGTGACTACGGGGACTCAGAAGCATGAGGTCTCGCTCCATGAGAACGAGATCTGGATTGATACGCTGTTCATGGCGATTCTGTTCACTGCCAAAATGGGTGTGAAGTACGACAATCCGCAGTGGCGCGAGACCTCGCTGCATCAGCTGCTGCTGCATATTAAATATCTGTATGACAAAAAAACCGGCTTCTTCTTCCACGGCTGGCATTTTGAAGAGCGCCATAACTTCAGTGAAGCCTTCTGGTGCCGCGGCAACGGCTGGTTCGCCCTCGGTCTGCCGGAATATCTGGAGCTAATGCGGCCCTATCTGGCAGACGGAGTCTTCAGCTATCTCCAGCAGACGCTACAGGCCCAGGCCGAAGCCTTGCTCGCATGTCAGAGCGGGGACGGACTATGGCATACCCTGCTGGATGACTCTGGCAGCTATACCGAAACCTCCGGTTCGGCTGCGATTGCCGCCGGTATTCTGAACAGTGTGCGCCGGGGGCTGCTCCCGGAGTCTTACAGCGAACCGGCTCTGCGGGCAATCCGCGCCATCCTGGACAGAATCGACGGTGAAGGCACAGTGCTTGGGGTGTCCGGCGGTACTCCTATCGGCGCGGCCAAGGAGGACTACAAAGGGATCATCATTGCCCCTATGGCCTACGGCCAGGCGATGGCGCTGGTCGCGCTGGGTGAAGCGCTGCATTACTGCTGAGGCGGCGTCTGGGAATGGAATAAGCGGCAGCCATAGACGATGATTCGTCTGAGGTTGCCGCTTGTGTATTGTTTGGGGAACGCGCAGGTGACGGGGACCGAATGTAGTCGAAAAACCGATCACATTGGACGTACACAAGGCGCATGGACCAAATGTAATCGAAAAACCGATCACATTGGACTGAGGCAAGGCGTATGGACCGAATGTAATCGAAAAACCGATCACATTGGACGGACACAAGGCGCATGGACCAAATGTAATCGAAAAACCGATCACATTGGACGGACACAAGGCGCATGGACCAAATGTAATCGAAAAACCGATCACATCAAGTATCCAAGCCGTGGTCCTCATCAATGCACCAGCCGAATTCGCCAGCAATGGCCATCGCCAGAGCGGTTATGGCATGTTCGAGCTGCTCGTCAAACATCGCCGGCAGAATGACCTCGACCAGGTTCACCGCTTCAATCCCTTCCAGCGTATAGTAAGCGTAACTGCCATCCGCATTCGCAGAGATCCCCTTCAGCCCAACATGCGCGCCAAGGAGCGCTTTGGTGAATTGCAGCGGTCCGGTCTGCTCAAAACCCAGGGTCCGCACGGCAAACTGCTCAAGCACCTCCGTTTTTACACTTTTGGCGTAATCCACAGAATGGATGCTGATATAGTCATACACTTCACTCACCTCACGTATGCATATACTCAATCTTGCTTCTGTACAGATTCAGAATCCGCACCTGCTCCTCGCTAAGCTCCTCGAAGTTCCAGTACATATGCATCAGGTTGTATTCGAACAGCTCCTTCAGTCTCAGGAACAGCGGCAGCTGTCTGGACATCTCGGCGGAGAGGGGATGCTCTTCCTTATATCCGTCCGTGATTGCCTTAGTTATCGCACGCTTATAGTCTATGAGGTTCTGTCCCCCCGCGAATGAGTACTCCAGTGCAGAATAGATGGGCACCGCCAGATCATAGACGTAATAATGCCGCTCGCAATCCTGCCAGTCAATCATCGTCAGCGCAGAGTCACTGTCCACAAGCGTATTGTTCAGCCACAGGTCGCCATGGATGATGCCGTAGTTCGCCTCATCTTTGGGCAGTCTTCGGACCTGCTTGAGCACATCCTTCGCAATGTCCCGTATGGCCCGCTCTTCTGCAGGAATGTATTTGAGAAAATCATATTCATCGTTATCATACCAATGTGGAATCGGCCGGGCAGCTTCAGACTGCTGATATTCTTTGCCCACCTGATGCATTCTGCCTATCTGCTGTCCAAGGGTTCTGAATATGGTTTTGTCCCATTTGGCCCGGGGCAGATGAATTCCGGCTGCCGCCTGGAACAAGACTACGGACTTCTCTTCTTCATTCAGCAGCAGAGTGCTGACAAGCGAATCCTGTATTGTAGTTACAACCTCAGGCACCCGTACGCCCCGATTGAACAGATAAGTAGTCCAGTTCACTTCAGCTAATTGTTCTTCATAGGTCTTATAATTCGTGATTCGGGCGAAGAAAGTCCCCTTATCCGAGTGACAACGGTACATTTCGTTGGTGACCGCCTCCGCACTGGAGAGTTGAACCGGATAGGTGGTATTAAGGAATTGCAATATCTGTGTTTCCATAAGATGCGCTAACCTCCCGCGGTAATTTCTGCACTGTATTAACATTGGTGAAGCTGTTCTGTATCTGAGAATGACTTACAGATCTTGAGACAGGCGGATCATATCCACCACCTGCATCCCGTTCTCATAGATTTCTTCACTATAATGTCTGATGAAAAAGTCCCTGTCTATCCCGGTGATCCGGAAGCCGCATTTCTGATACAACGCAAGCTGGCCGATACTAGAGTTGCCTGTGCCGATCTCCAGCGTTTTGAAGCCGAGCCGCTTAGCCTCCTGAATCGCGTGATTCACCAGTTGCTTCCCGATTCCCTGCCCCTGGAACTCCTCATTCACTGCAATATTGACCAGCTCGGCAGTCTCCGGTCTTGTAGGCAGTAACACATAGACTCCGACCACTTGTTGATCCGCCTCAGCAACGAAGCATTGTCCTCTTGCAATATAGTCCTTAACCAGCTTCGGTGCAGGGTCTGCCAATAAAAGCAATCCGGTTGGGGGCGGTTCACCCGTATGTAATGCTCTGATCTCCATTTCTTGTATTCGCTCCTTGTTCATTAACAAGTCAGATGTAACCAGTCCACGATATGAAAGCTACCCGTGGCATTACATTCGTGAAGTCCTGTTAGAGTCGCACGAAGGTGATGTAATCAACAGGGGCAGACTCTGCTCCTTCCATCCGAAGGGCCCGGTTGATCTGTCCCCGGTGATATTGCCCATGTAACAGCACCTGCAGCAGGATGTCCCGGATGGAGGTTTGGAACGAACGTCCATTCTGGCTGTTGTAGCTGATCATCTGATCCAGCGCAGATTCTTCCAGCTTGCCGGTATAGCTGCGGTATTCCTTAGCGTTAGCTTCGAACATTCGCCGGATTGCCGTCAAGTCTTCCGCTTCTTCCCATAATGCGTATTGTGTGCTGTCCTTTCCCTGCAAGCGCGACAGCCAGACCTGCTCCGCCACCGCCACATGCCGTACCAGCTTCAGAAGCTCCGCGTCCTTCGTGTGACTCGCTTCAAGTGCATCCAAAATCCGTCCGTCCGCCCAGTACAGGTGGTCCATCATGCGCAGGATTGTCTTCATTGGAGTTCCTCCTTAGAGTTTTTTAGCTTATTTCCACTCATTCAGCCTATACAGAAAAGCTATTTAGGTAAGCTCCATGAATGAATTAGGGTCCCGTTCTTTTCCAATTGGCTGTAACGTATAGCATTCCTGTTCTTGAGTTCATCAAACAACTGATAATAGTCCCGTTCCAAGGCTTCCCAATCGCTATAATGTCCATTCCCCGCCGATTCTCCGCTTGGACAGGCGACATTGGTCTCATTGTACAGGATGCCATGAGAAGTTTGCCATTCAGGCAGGATGTCCTTCCATTCTCCATATACATGCCCCCGCCACTGCTCTCCTAAAGCCGACTGTAACAGGTTCTTATTCACAGGATCAACTCCCCTGAACATTTCCAGCCCGGCAGGACCAAGATCCATGAAGAGGTTGCCGCAATTGGAGCATTGGTAAGCTGATTTGAACAGTCTTGTGATTAGGGATCTAATCCTCATCGCAGCTTCTTCTTTATCCCGCGGAGACGGACCCGACTTTTCAATAGCAGCATCAATCTCATCCATAAGATCATCCTGATCCTGGTCCGCAATGAAGTATCCTTTATAGGGCAGATAATCCGTATTGTCGTGGATTCGGTGTCCGCATTCACATCTGAAATTCATCGGCTCACCTCGCATCAGAACGCAGGCTTGCGTACCAGGAAAGCGCCTGTTGTTCCATTGAGCTCACAAATGCTTTTTTGGCCGGGCCGTACTGGCTGGTATCCTCGAAGCGATCCGCTAATTCTTGTTTGAACTGACTGTATCTTGCCGTTTCCGACGGATGGGCTCTTAAATAATCTCTGAACACGAGATGCCGTTCAATCTGAGGGTTGTCTGCCTGATAACAATGAATATGATGCGTCCTTGCCTCTCCGCCTTTGCGGAATAGCCTTCTTCCGGGAATTCCCCATTCTCCACCTGCATCATATCCGAGCAGTGTCATCTTATCGTTGTACGAGTCGATTTGGCCTATGTCTTTTACAATACACATCATATCAATGACGGGTTTAGCTTTTAAACCGGGCACTGAGGTGCTGCCAAAATGCTCAAAACGTACGATTTCATCCGCAAATATTGTAGTTAAAAACGAAGCTTCCTCTTGGTAACGGTTAACCCAGTCCGGATTATAATCGCTTAGTCTAACTTTCATGAAAAACCCTCCTACAGTTACTACAGGATCACCCTCTGAATTGATTGGAACAACGGTTACGCTAGGCTGTAATGCTACATTTCGAGACACAGCACCCTTATGAAAATACTCCCGCGTTATCCTACTCATCGAGTATAGTGGCTAGAGTGACCGCCAGGATTATTGGAATTAACATTGCAATTGTGCTGATTGTTATAGCGATTAAGGATTTCTTTCTATCAGCCTTCATTTGTTGCAAACTCAAAGCTATACTAATGATTCCAAAGACAACACCAATCAGCGACGAGATGAACATGCCTCCAGTTAAGGCAATGAAACTAAGAATAAGTGCTATATTCCTATTAGCTTTCATAAGTAATCTATCCTTCTCTTAGATGCTTCCGGAAACACCTTTAATTTCCAATCTGCTTTTCCCAATTGAATAGACGTATGCTTGCCTGGGGGGCGGTGGTCTAAGCGCTGGCTAACGAATTAACTGTTTTGAGAGAGTTCTTTTTTCAAATAATAATGAGTATGGCTGCCGGCATTATGTATCGTTCCGAACACTTCAAACCCTTGCTTTAAGTAAAAATCCAATGCCTGAAAGCTTAGGGTATCTAATTTGATGAAATCACATTTTTTTTCTTTGGCCATTTTTTCGGCTTCGAGCAGCAGTTTTTTTCCATATCCGAATTTCCTGTAGTCCTCGTCAACGTATAGATACTGTACCTCTAACCAGTTCCAGCATATTTCACCAGTCAGTCCGCCGTATACATTTCCATCGCTATCCTTCAAAAGAAGGTTGACGGCTTGATATCTGCCCTTCAATTCGTCAGGGAAATGCTTGAGATTGAATTCAATCATTTTGTTTGTAACATAAGATGTATCGTTTGTGCCGGGCGCTTTCACTATTTGTAATTGCATTTGGAACACTCCTTCAAGCAAGAGTTATGATAGCTTAAGTGTATCATTGAGTACCCGTATTTAGCTGTAAAGAACATATAAAATTAAGCAATACTGTCCCTGCAACTACGTTTATCAATTCATACTAAATTCCTACAGGTTCACCCTCTGCGTTGATGGGAACGACGGTTTCTCCAGGCTGTAAAGCGAAAATTCGGCCCACCTCACCCTTACAAAAGACCGCCTCCATGAATGCGGTTGCAGCTTCTGCGGTAACGGCATGAACGGGAATTGCGTGTTGATCACCGTAATGAAGCGGAATATCCGAAAACGACATGTGCTGAGCCCCTTTTACCCGATAAAAATAGGCATTGTTCAGAGAGTTGAAGGCATAGCGCTGCCCATCGATATAATCGGATGCAATGGTCTCATTCATAGATGCTGCCATCTCCCGGTACGCCGAAGCTTCTTGCCGCAACAGCAGAACTGGAACAGAAGACTGTACGTCTTCGCGGCGAATGAGGTGAAAACTGGGATCGAGCAGGACAGCCGCCTTGATCCGGTGATCCTGCTTGGCGGCCTCCAGGGAGGCGGCACCTCCGAGCGAATGTCCCAGGACAGCAATCTTATCCAGGTCGAACAGCCCGGCGAGCTCAGCATCATCGGAGCAGTTAAGCGTCTCAAGAACGTTCATAACTGCGTTTATATATTGAACCCGGTTGTGGAGCAGACGGGACCAGCTGGTGTAGTCACTGCTTGCCAGCTCCGCCATTTCTGGTGCCTGCTTGAGATAGCTGCCATCTGGAAATACGGTGAACACGGACTCATGCGGAGCGCTAATTGTAACTACCACGTAGTTTTTGGAGACTAGCTTGGAAATTAATCCAAGATACATATCGCGTTCTACACCGAATCCAGGGGAGAAGAGGACGACGGGATACCCTTCCTGTTTTGGAGCTAATGCCCCGCCTGTTGTTACACTGGCAATATTCAGGTTGTCCAGATCAACGCCCATCTCTGTCAAAAGCTTAGCTGCCTCAGCCTGGCAAGGTGCGTACAGGTCGATACCCTTCACCGGTTCTCCCCCGATGGCTGGATGAAAAATACTAATAACGAGTCTGGGACTTCCTTCCAGAACTCTTGTGAATCTCCCGATCATGATAGCTCACCTTCCTTAATGGGTATATCTCCCTGTTACATAGACGTCAGCTTGTCTGTTTGGTTGCGGTGATTATCTCTTAATAAACTCAGTACCGAATCTACGACAGCCTGCGGATTATACAGTTGAATGGAATGCCAGCTGTTTTCTATCACGATCTGCCGGGTTTTTGCGGTTAACTGGAGGAGCTTCTTCTGTGCTTGTTGCCAATCCTCATTCTGCCTTCCGGCAGATAATACGATGATTGGTAATTCCGGAATTAAAGGCTCTGACTCTACTAATTGGAGGGCACTTTCTATAGTGCAGAGAGATTCCAGATATGCCGCTTTATACGCATTATTTCGATATCCGAGTGTATTCACTGTATGTTGAACTGGTGGAGGCAGCCGTTTGGCACCAATAGGTTGTTTTAATAGACGGGGCAACCCAATAGGGGATAAAAGATAACCCATTCTTAGTCGTCTCAGGTGCCGCAGCCGTTCTTCATATCTGATTTGATTAAAAGTGGACTCTATGAATCTTTGCTCATGTGTGGAGTCCACAAGAATAATCCCGGAGACCTCTTCAGGATACTTAGAAGCAAACAGCCGCATGATCATTCCGCCATAGGAGTGCCCTACAAGGATGTATGGGGGTTCTAATTCAAGCTGCGTTAATAATTCCCGCAAATCACGAACATAACCTTCGCAAGTCGGCTCACTGATAGGCTTAGTGCTCCAACCGAACCCGGCCCGGTCATAGGAGAGGACCTTGGTATGTTTGGCTAATGCGGGCTGAACCAGCGACCAATCCAGAGCACAACCGCCCATTCCTGCTTCTAATAGAATCGTCGGAAGATTACTTGTGTTGCTGCCGGTAACCATCGCATGGAGATGATGTGAGCCAACGGAAATCTTTTCTCCTGGAGCTTTATATTTATACAGAAGGTATCTGGAAAGAGCCGCTTGAATCCATGTGAATGGAAGTCCGATCAGAGAAATAATTACTCGAAGAAGGCTTTCGGTAAAATTAATTTTGCTCATGAGACACCTCTTTTCCTGTTCTAACTTGCATAATATAGGATTCATTTAATTGTTAAAGAGAAATCTCACGGTATCCATTTCCTATTTTATTTCGGCCTACGTTTATCTGATCTTTTTGAGAAAAGATTTGCTTGAAGCTTTCCCGGGCATGAAGTATACTGTTCTCGGGAAGGTTAAGCGCTTACCCTCTGAGGAGGATAAGCGAACATGGTTAAACCGATTGTAGTTGGCATTATCGGCGCGGGAAGAATCGGCCGCCTCCACGCAGACAATCTGCGTGCGATGCCGTCGTTCAAGCTGAAGTCCATAGCTGAAGCTATGATGAGTGAGGAATTGCTGGCCTGGGCAGAGAGCAGGGGGCTTGGCTCTGTTTTTGCTGCGGGTGAAGATATACTGAATGATCCTGAGATTGAAGCGGTGTTCATCTGCACGCCAACCGATTCGCATGCGTCCTGGATTGAGCGGGCTGCGCACGCGGGCAAACATATCTTCTGTGAGAAGCCGATTAGCCTCTCCTCGGAAGAGACCCAGCGGGCTTTGCAGGCGGCAGAGGACGCTGGCGTGCTGCTGCAAGTCGGCTTCAACCGCCGGATGGACCCCAGCTTCCGCAAGCTGAAGCGGCTGGTTCAGTCCGGAGAGCTGGGGAATCCTCATATTGTGAAGATTACCTCACGTGACCCTCAGCCTCCCGGTGAAGCTTATGTACGTTCTTCCGGTGGGATGTTCATGGATATGACGATTCATGATTTCGATATGGCCCGTTATCTGGTAGGCAGTGAAGTGGCTGAGGTCTACACCCGGGGGGCGAACCTGATTGATCCGATGTTCGGCCGTTGCGGGGATGTGGACACCGCCGTCATTACATTGACGTTCGTGAACGGGGCGATCTGCGTGATCGACAACAGCCGGCAGGCCGTATATGGCTATGATCAACGGGTCGAGGTCTTCGGAACGCTGGGTTCGGCGACGGCAGACAACTGCCGCCCGACCACAGTGGAAGTATCCACCGCGACTTCGGTTACCCGCGATCAGCCGGAGCATTTCTTCCTGGAGCGCTATAACCAGGCATTTATGGAGGAGATTGTTGCGTTTGCCCGTTCAGTAAGGCTGCAGGAGCCGGTGATCTGCAGCGGCCGTGACGGCGAAGCCGCACAGCTCATTGCTGAAGCAGCCAGAGAATCGTATCTGAGCGGACTTCCCGTCAAGCTGTCTGTAACTGCTGCGGAAGCGGGATTTTCTGAACTGCAGGCCTTGTAAGCGGATACAGATTCTGAAGACAGAGGAGGATGAACGAGGATGTCTGATCTACTGATTAAGGCCGGAGCGCCTGATAAGGATGGCTGTATTGCTGCGGTCAGCCCCGAGAGTGCCGGATGGAAGTATGTCGGGTTCGAGGTGTACCAATTGCAGGCCGGAGCTACCCTGGAGCGTGATAGCGAAGAGAATGAAGTCTGTCTGGTACTGCTGGCGGGCAAAGCAGATATAGAGGTGGATGGCGAGCGGTTCGCCGATATCGGCGGACGCATGTCGGTCTTTGAAGATAGGGCTCCTTACGCTGTATATGTTCCGGCGGGAGCGCATTATGAGGTTAGCGCACTGTCAGAGCTGGAGCTTGCGGTCTGCCTTGCTCCGGGAAGCGGCAAATATCCTGCACGGCTGATTACCCCGTCAGATGCGGCGATCGAGGACCGTGGCTATGGCAGCATGACTCGCAAAGTCGTTAATATCCTGCCGGAACACAGCGTAGCCGAGAGCCTGCTGGTGGTCGAGGTGCGCACAGGCGGCGGCAATTGGTCCAGCTATCCGCCGCACAAGCATGACCAGGATAACCTGCCGGCGGAATCCTACCTGGAGGAGACGTACTATCACCGGGTCAATCCCGCCCACGGCTTCGTGGTGCAGCGGGTCTATAATGATGACCGCAGCCTCGACGAGACTATTGCTGTACCGGATAGGAGCATCGTGCTGGTGCCGGAGGGTTATCACCCTGTCTCTGCGCCGCCGGGATATGATTCTTATTATCTTAACGTCATGGCCGGACCGGTGCGCACATGGGTGTTCCACAATGATCCCGATCATGAGTGGCTGTTCAAGCCGGGACAGAGCGGGTCTGCGGCAGCGGCAGCAGCAGAGTGAATAGAGTCGATTAGGGTAGAAGGTTATCCAGCTTGGCAGACAAGTGAATGGATGATTATGGGGCTTCCGCGCAGCGGGGGCCTTTTTGAATAGACAAGATTTTACATGTTTTGGGGTTCCCGCAAAGTACCTGAGTTATCATCGAAGCTAAAGCCCCACTTTGAGAGGTTATATTAATAGCTGGTTTGCAGAAGACACTCGTACCCGATAGATAGACAGCATAGGAGGACTTCCTTATAATCGAAGGATAAGAAGGCATGAACGCAAAGGCGGGCTTAATAACAATGAAACCTACGATCTATGATGTGGCACGGGAAGCAGGCGTCTCTATCGCTACGGTGTCCAAGGTATTGAATAAGAGCGGCCGGATCAGCGACAAGACGCGGGAAAAGGTAGGGCGGGTCATGGAGGAGCTGAACTACCAGCCCAGTCTGGTAGCTTCTGCCCTGACCAGCCGCCGGACGGGTACCATCGGGCTGATGATCCCCGATATTGCCAATCCTTTTTTTGCGGAAACGGCCCGCGGCATCGAGGATTACGCCCAGGAGCAGGGCAGCGATTTAATCGTGTGCAGTACGGACCGCAGCGATGAGAAGGCGGCCCGGTACATCTCGCTGCTGCTGCGCAAACGGGTGGATGGCCTGATTATTGCCTCTCATACGGGGAATCCTGAGCTGATTCGCGGAATGGTGGCTGATCATGTGCCGCTCGTACTGTTCTCAGCCGATATCCGTATGCTGGAGGGCAACAGTGTCACCGTCGATGATTACAAGGGCGGCTATCAGGCTACAGAATATTTGCTGTCCCTCGGTCACCGCAGGCTGGGAGTGATCTCTGACAATCTGCCGGGGAGCAGGCTGCGGGTGGAAGGATTCTTGGATGCGCTGAAGGCGGCGGGGATTTCTTTTGACAATCCGGCGAATATGATCCACACCTCGGCAACGCTGGAGAACGGGCGTACGGCAGCGGCGGAGATGCTGAATCAGGCACAGGGCATACGTCCGACCGCCATCTTTGGCTGCAATGATCTACTGGCGATCGGGGTGCTAAAGGAGGCGCGCAGTGCCGGCCTGTCGATTCCCCGCGACCTGTCCGTAGTAGGCTTCGACAATACGATGCTGGCCGAAATCTGCCATCCCTCGCTGACCAGTATCGCCCAGCCTCTGCGCGAGATGACCGAACAGGCGATGCTTCTGCTGAATGAATCGATCAGTAACCCCACCAGCCCCAAGCGCAAAATCATGCTGATGCCCGAGCTGGTCATCCGCAATTCGACGGGGCCGGTTCCGCACTAACCACACACTATCAATTCAAGACCTGTTCCGGCTGCGGCTGAGAGCGGGTCTTTTTTTGTGCTGTAGGGAAGAGCGAGATTTGTGGGCGGAGTGAGCGGAGGGATGCGAAAAACCGAACACACAATGTGCCAGTAAGCTGGTGAGTGGGCAGATGTATGTGAAAAACCGAACACATTTGGCTAGCTCAGTCTCCCCGTTTAGCGGCAGAATGTGCTAAGTGGATTTACTACAACTACTGACGAACGATTGCCCGCCGGAGGAGCAGTAGTTGGAAAAATGGCACTTAAATAATCCCGACATCCACCTTGGCTGCAAAATCAATCACAGTAGTTGCTTTTTTTCCACTTGCTTGCTCCTAAGTATCAAAAAACGAGAAATTAAGCTGCGTTTTTCCACCTGTTTTTCCGGGGACGAGGTTCCCCTTCAATTCCTTCTACCTGATTGTTGAGATCGCTTTCAAATTGAGGATTGCCAAAAGCTCGCTTCTAAACTATACTAAAGTAGAAAATTAGGTTAAGCGCTTACCCTCCCCCCGAGATGAAATGAATCATTCTGTTCTACAGGAAACAATCGAACGCTGAAATACTCAATCCACACGCCAAACTACTCTTACAGCAGCATATCGAACTAACCTTACGTTAATGCGATTTACAGCTTCACTTTACGAATTACAGCTTCACTGTATGAAATACAACTTCATTGCTCGATTCACATCTTCATTGTCCCATTCACAACGTTTTACAGCTATTCGTGTTACCGAACGAACTATTTTTTCCCTAGCTTGATCAAGGAGGCATCACTATGAACGGTTTACAGTTCGACCCTGACCGGCGGCTGGATGTAGTTGCTGTTGGCCGGTTGTGTATTGATTTGAACGCCAATGAGACCGGGCGGCCGATGGAAGAGACGATGACCTTCACCAAATATGTCGGCGGCTCTCCGGCCAATATTATTATCGGTGCAGCTCGGCTCGGCATGCGTACCGGCTTCATCGGCAAGCTGGCCGACGACCAGATGGGCCGGTTCATCCGCAGCTATCTGCGCAAGGATGGCATTGACGACAGTCAGGTCTGCGTGGACCGGACGGGTGCGGTGACGGGGCTGGCTTTTACAGAAATTAAGAGCCCGCAGGAATGCAGCATTCTAATGTACCGCGACCATGTGGCCGATCTGCTGCTGAACACGGAGGAGATCTCAGAAGAGTACATCGCCAGCTCCAAGGCGCTGCTCATCTCCGGCACGGCGCTGGCGCAGAGTCCTTCCCGCGAAGCGGTGTTCCTGGCGCTGGAATTCGCCCGCAAGCATAACGTGACCGTGTTCTTCGATCTCGATTACCGCCCTTATACCTGGACATCAGCCGCTGAAACAGCGGTCTACTATAACCTCGCTGCCGAGAAAAGCCACTGCATCATCGGCACGCGCGAAGAATTCGACATGATGGAGAATTTGTATAATCTGGCTGGCGCTGATGATCAGGCCACCGCAGCCCGCTGGTTCTCGCATCAAGCAGAGCTGGTGGTCATTAAGCACGGAGGCAGCGGCTCGATCGGCTATACAGCGGATGGGCAGAGCCACCGGAGCGGGATTTTCCCGGCTAAGGTCCTCAAGACGTTCGGCGCAGGCGATTCCTATGCGTCAGCCTTCATCCACGCTCTGATGAGCGGGCACACTGTCAGTGAGGCGATGCGGCGCGGCAGTGCTTCGGCATCCATTGTCATCTCCCGCCACAGCTGCTCCGATGCTATGCCAACCCTGGCGGAGCTGGAGGAATTCCTGCGAACCAACGAGGAGGTTACAGCAAGGGCGCAATAAGTAAGAGTAGTCAGCAGACTTTATATAGAAGAGAAGGAGTGGACAGAATGACAGAGCAAGCGGCACAAGTACTCAAAAATTATATCAATGGGCAATGGGTAACAGCGGATACGGAGCAGACGGAGCCGGTAGTGAATCCGGCCACAGGTGAGCTGCTGGGCAGAACGCCTTTATCCGGCAGAGCTGATGTAGACCGGGCGGTGGCGGCGGCTAAGGCAGCTTTTGCAGGCTGGTCCGCAACACCGGTGCCGCGCAGAGCACGGATTCTGTTCAAATATCAGCAGTTGCTAGTAGAGAATTGGGAGCCATTGGCGAAGATCATCACCCTGGAGAACGGCAAAAGCTTCAAAGAAGCCTACGGCGAGGTCCAACGCGGCATTGAATGCGTAGAATTCGCAGCAGGTGCTCCGACACTGATGATGGGCCGGCAGCTGCCGGATATTGCGACTGGCATTGAGTCAGGCATGTACCGCTATCCGATTGGAGTGGTTGGCGGGATTACCCCGTTCAATTTCCCGATGATGGTGCCTTGCTGGATGTTCCCGCTGGCGATTGCCTGCGGCAACACCTTTGTGCTGAAGCCTTCGGAGCGTACACCGCTGCTGGCGGCCCGCCTTGCGGAGCTGCTGGAGGAAGCCGGACTGCCTAACGGTGTGCTGAATGTGGTGAACGGCGCGCATGAGGTGGTGAACGGGCTGCTGGAGCACCCGGATGTGAAGGCGATTTCTTTTGTCGGATCGCAGCCGGTGGCGGAATATGTATACAAAAAAGGAACGGACCATCTCAAGCGCGTTCAGGCGCTGGCCGGAGCGAAGAACCACTCCATCGTATTGGCGGACGCGAACCTGGAGGCTTCGGCCTCCCAGATTGTGAATGCGGCCTTCGGCTCTGCCGGGGAACGCTGCATGGCCTGCTCGGTGGTAACGGTGCAGGAGGAAGTCGCTGATGAGCTGATCTCGATTCTGTTGCGGGAGTGCAACAGCATGACCATCGGGAATGGGCTGGAAGAGGATACGTTCCTGGGGCCGGTGATCCGTCAAGGCCATAAAGAGCGTACTGTTAGCTACATTGAACAGGGCATCGCCGAAGGCGCGAAGCTGCTCAGGGATGGCCGTGAGGATGCGGCGGTGCAGGGAGAAGGTTATTTCATCGGACCTACGTTGTTCGACGGGGTGACGGAGGAGATGAAGATCTGGCAGGAGGAGATTTTTGCGCCGGTGCTGTCGGTGATCCGGGTGAAGGATGTGGCTCAGGCGGTGGAGATTGCGAATCGCTCGCGGTTTGCGAATGGTGCTTGTATATTCACGAATGATGGCGGTAAAGTCCGTTACTTCCGCGAACATATCGAGTCCGGCATGCTGGGAGTCAATGTTGGAGTGCCTGCACCGATGGCCTTCTTCCCGTTCTCAGGCTGGAAGGATTCGTTCTACGGCGATCTTCATGCGAACGGAAGCGACGGGGTAGAATTCTATACGCGCAAAAAAGTCGTCACTGCCCGCTGGCAGTAGACAAGGCGAAGGGAGGACATGAAGTGGAACGTATCCGATTAACTACAGCGCAGGCGCTGGTTAAATTTCTGAATCAGCAGTATGTGGATTACGGCGGCGGGCCGGAACGCTTCGTGCACGGGGTATTCACCGTGTTCGGGCATGGCAATGTACTTGGATTGGGGCAAGCCTTGCAGGAAGCGCCGGGTGAACTGACCGTCTACCAGGGACGCAATGAGCAAGGGATGGTTCACGCGGCAACCGCATTCGCCAAGCAGAGCCGCAGACGGAAGATTATGGCCTGCACCGCTTCAGTAGGGCCGGGAGCTGCTAATATGCTGACGGCTGCTGCAACAGCAACGGCGAATCAGATTCCTGTGCTGCTGCTGCCGGGAGATACCTTCGCTACCCGCCAGCCGGACCCGGTGCTCCAGCAGATGGAGCATACGTATAACTTGTCGATCACGGTCAATGACGCCTTCAAGGCAGTCAGCAAATACTGGGACCGGGTGACCCGGCCGGAGCAGCTGATGTCGGCCATGCTGAACGCGATGCGGGTGTTGACTGATCCGGGAGATACCGGGGCGGTTACCATTGCGCTGCCGCAGGATGTGCAGGGCGAGGCCTGGGAGTACCCGGCTGATTTCTTCCGCAAGCGGATTCACCGGGTCATCGCCCGGCTGCCTCACCCGCAGGAGATTGCGGCTGCGGCTGAACTGATCGCCAGCAAGCAGCGGCCGCTGTTGGTCTGTGGCGGAGGTGTCCGGTATGGGGATGCCGGAGCGGCGCTGCGCGCTTTTGCCGAGAAATTCGCCATTCCGTTCGGAGAGACCCAGGCCGGCAAAAGCGCCGTAGCCAGCAGCTTCGAGTACAACCTCGGCGGCATCGGCGTTACCGGCAACGGCTGCGCGAATGCGCTGGCCCCGGAGGCTGATCTGGTGATCGGCGTCGGTACCCGGTTTACGGATTTCACCACCGCCTCGAAGAGTCTGTTCAGTCATCCCGAGGTGGAGTTCCTGACGCTGAACGCTTCGCCATATCATGCGGCTAAGCTGGATGCGCTGGCGGTGGTCTGCGATGCTGCCGAAGGCTTGAACGCCTTAGCCGCAGCGCTGGAAGAGCGGGGATACCGCTCTGCATATACGGGTGAGATCGCCCAGGCGAAGAAGTCGTGGGCTGCGGAGAGAGAACGCTTAGCTGGCGTGGAGTATCCGGGGAGTGCCGGGATTACCGGGCCAGCGGGCGGCGCACCAGAGGAGAGCGGAGCAGACCGGGCGGCCGAAGAGTTCACCCCCGAAGTAGCCGGACATCTCGATGAGAAGCTCCCGGAATATGCAGAGGTGCTAGGCACTTCGCTGACCCAGACGCAGGTGCTGGGGATTATTAATGAAGCTATTCCGCAGGATGCGATTGTCATTGGAGCGGCGGGCAGTCTGCCGGGAGATATGCAGCGGATGTGGAACTCGGAGGTGCCGGATACCTATCATATGGAATACGGCTTCTCGTGTATGGGCTATGAGATTGCTGGAGCGCTGGGCATCAAGCTGGCTGAGCCGGGGCGTGAAGTCTATGCGCTGGTCGGGGACGGCAGCTACCAGATGCTGCATTCTGAGCTGGTAACCAGCCTGCAGGAGAACCGGAAGATCAACGTCCTTCTGCTGGATAATGCAGGCTTCGGCTGCATTAATAATCTGCAGATGGAGCAGGGAATGGACAGCATGGCCACAGAGTTCCGCCACCGGGGTACGGACGGCCAGCTCAGCGGTGAGCTGATGCGGATCGACTATGCGGCGAGTGCGGCCGGTTATGGGGTACAGACCTTCCGTGCGTCAACAGTTGGGGAGCTTCACACGGCCCTGGCGGCGGCCCGCCAGTCGGAACGCTCCACGCTGATCGACATCAAAGTGCTGCCGAAGACGATGACCCACGGCTATGGTGCCTGGTGGAATGTCGGGGTTGCGGAAGTGTCCGGCAAGGAAGCGGTACAGGAGGCTTATGACCGGAAGCACAGCGGACTCAAGAAAGCCCGGAGCTACTAAGCGGGCGCTGCATGTGCGCGAACCAAGGCAGACGGCGCACAGTGGATCAAGGATTCTGCCATACTTGGGATTGTGGAAGGGGTAGAACATGAGTATGTTCAGAGACAATGCCGTCCGGCTGGCGATCGCTCCGATTGCCTGGACGAATGATGATATGCCTGAGCTGGGGGGCGGCAATACGTTCGAGCAATGCATCAGCGAGATGGCGCTTGCCGGATATGAGGGCAGCGAGGTGGGCAACAAGTATCCGCGTTCCCCGGAGCTTTTGCACAGGGCACTGGAACTGCGCGGTCTGAGTATCGCCAGTGCCTGGTTCAGCGCCTTCCTGACGGTGCGTCCGTATGAGGAGACAGCGGAAGCCTTCCGTGCGCACCGGGATTTCCTGCATGAGATGGGCGCCAAGGTCATTGTCGTATCCGAGCAGGGCGGGAGCATTCAAGGGCAGATGGATACGTCGCTGTTCGCTGACAAGCCGGTATTTACCGATAGCGAATGGACCACGCTCGCAGAGGGTCTTAGCGGGCTGGGACGGCTGGCGGCTGAGAAGGGCATGACGCTGGTCTATCACCATCACATGGGCACCGGGGTGCAGACTGCAGCGGAGATTGCCCGGCTGATGGAGCTTACAGATCCTAATGAAGTATCGCTGCTATACGATACGGGACATCTGGCCTTCTCCGGTGAGAAACCTCTAGAGGTGCTGCGTGAGCATCTACCGCGGATTAAGCATGTGCATCTGAAGGACATCCGGCCGGAGATAGTCGAGCGGGTGAAGGCAGAGAACCTAAGTTTCCTTCAGGCGGTAAAAGCGGGAGCCTTCACCGTACCGGGCGATGGCTGCATCGCGTTCGGGGAGATTTTTGCCGAGCTGGCCGCCTCGCCCTACACGGGATGGTTCGTTGTTGAAGCGGAGCAGGACCCGGCGCTGGCCGATCCGCTGGAATATGCGATCAAGGCGCGGCGGTATATCCGGGAGCATAGCGGTTTGTAGCCTGCGGGTTTAGGGCGAGCCGCCTCGGGATAGATGATGTATGGGATAGTATATGGTTTGAACATTTCACCCTTCGGGGTGATTTTGTTATTGTACGGGCTGGTAGCTAATTAAGGAAACAAGGAGCATTAGTGCACCTAGTCCTGCATAAATTGCAACAATGTTGCTCAACAGGAGCGGCCTGTGCGGAAATCCTGCACGAAAAGCAACAATGCCAGCCCTAATTTACTTTATACACTAGGATTCCTGCAAATGCTGCAACAATACGCCACAGCCAGTAACTAATTTAGATAATTCCTGCTCAAAGTGCAGCAATGCTGCTTAATTTGGAAGTGGTGAGTTCGGCCCATCACAGTTCATCTAATTAGCCGGTCCCAGACAGAAGTTAGTCCACAGCCAGCAGCTAATGTCCACATTTACCCACCCTCAGCCCGCTATTCCCAAGCGGGCATTGGCACAGGTGCGCGGGGAGGAAGGGGCTGCGGGCAGAATGACTTTATCTGGTTAGCTGGAGGGGAAGCGCATGTGCTATAATGGCAGGAATTCGAACGGCGGTCAGTTTGGCAAGTTGCCGCAGTTGAAATAGATCTGATGTCGGAGAGCCGCCGCAGAGCAGCCTTGGACAAAGTGTATATGAAGCGGCCGGATACGGCCGTGTATCCTGATGGTTGTGGAGGAGATTGTCGAATGTTCCGTTCCTGGTATCGCCGGTTGCTGCTGTCTTATTTCCCTATATTTTTGCTGACGGTGACGATTCTGATCTTTGCCTCCTTTGTGTTTATTAATGATATCTCCCGGACGGAAACGAAGAAGGCAGACCGCATCTCCGCCAGCTATCTCAGGGATAGTGTAGACCGGACGATCAAGGAAGCTGAGCTGTCGGTGCTGGATGCGGTAGAGCGGAGCGATGCCTACAAGCTCTACTTCAATAATCAGGGGGTGACGGACAGAGCGACTATCTATGCTGTTGCCCTGAGTCTACGCAATCTGATTAAGGAATCCTCGTATATCCAGTCGGTGTATTTGTATGACCGTGTGCGTGGAAGCGTTCTAACCGATACGGGGCTAAAGGAGCTGAAGGGATTCGCCGATGAGGACTGGATCAGGGCCATGACTTCCAAGCCTGCAGTACCGGAAGGCTGGCAACCGGTCAGGGATTACCATTCGGATCTGTCCCAGCGTACAGAAATTCGTGTGCTGACTACCAATAAAGCAATGCCGCTCCCCTTCGGCTCCGGGGGGATACTGGTCATTAATATCAAAATGAGTGCCCTGGAGCAGCTCATCGACAGCATGGTTAACCAGCAGCTCTCGTTCATGACGATTCTGGACGTTAATGGTAACACCGTGTACCAGGCCCATTCCGATACGGAAGGTGCAACTGACGGCAAGCTGCTGAACACACTTAAGCTCGAGAGAAACGGCTGGACGTTCGAGAGCGGAATTAAGGCGGGGAATCTGTTCAGCTGGGTCTCTGTGATCTCTTATCTCTGGGTAGCGATTGCGGTGGGGACCGTGGTCTGTGCGGTATTGTATCTGATCTATGTAACCCGGCGCAATTATAAGCCGATCCAGGTGATTATGAACCGGATTGAGGGCCATCAGATCCGCATGATGGATCAGTCTACCGACAGGCCGGACGAGATGATGCTGATTGACGGCGTGCTGGAGGATCTGATCAACCACATGACCGATTATGATACCAAAACCAGGGAGAACCTGCTGCTGCAGCGCAGCAAGCTGTTCACCGATCTGCTGCACAGCGAGCGGCTGGAGCAGGTGACCCGGCGGCTGGAGGAGCTGTCACCGCTTACCGGTGCAAATGCCTCCTCGCGCTTCATCGTTGTGCTTGGGGAGATTAACCGCTACGAGCAGGTATTCGAGGACCGGTATACCCGGGGGGATCAGAATACGCTGAAGTTTGCCCTGATGAATGTATTTCAGGAATTGGCGCGGAATGCGGAGCTGCAGGGATGGGCAGAATGGGTGGGCACCGAACGCGCAGCGATTCTGTTCCTGGCGACCGGCAGCGATCAGGAGATGGAGGCCAAGCTCCGGGTCTTCGCGGAGGATTGCCGCTCCTGGGTCGAGCAGAATCTGCGGATCTCGCTCAGCTTCGGCATCGGCTCCGCTGCCGCCGGGCCGGGGATGATCCGGGAGTCGTATGCGGCAGCCGAATATGTGATGCAGCACAAGCTGCTGATTCATGAGGATATCGTCCTGGCAGGCAGCGGTGAAGTGCGTCAGCCGCTGCTAGAGACGTATAAATATCTGCAGATGATCGCTGAATTCGTGAAGTATTTCCGCATGTCGAGCGGGCAGTGGCGGGAGCAGCTGGAACGGATCTTCGAGTCGTTCGAACAGGACTTCCTGAAGGACGAGGATATCCGTTCTCTGATTCAGGCTATGCTGCAGATGCTGAGCCGCGAAGTGGCGGTGATGTCTGAGCAGCTGCAGGACGAGCTGTCGGCGGAGAATGCAGAAGTCCGGCTGAAGCAGCTGGAAGAGGCAGAGGCGCTGCATGAAGTGAAGACCATTCTATTCGAATATGTCACCGATTTATTCCGCACTTATGTCTCTGCCAGCGAAACAAAGAGCTACCGGGCCATGGTCAATGAGATGAAGGATTATATCGAAGAGAACTTCACTAATCCCGATCTCTCGCTGAAGCATCTGAGTGACCGGTTCCAGGTCTCCGGCAAATACGCCAGCTATCTGTTCAAGACTGAATTCAAAATGAAGTTCGTGGATTTCCTCACCGAGCTGCGGATGAAGGAAGCCGAGCAGCTGCTGGTAGATACGGATTGTTCCCTGCAGGATATCGCGCTTCAAGTAGGGTATGCGAATGCCATTTCATTCGGGAGAGTCTTCAAGCGGATTGCCGGTATCACACCGGGCGATTACCGCTCCTCCAGACGCCGCGAAGCAGCCTCCAGACTGGAGCCGCAGGACTAGCGTAAGCTGGGGCAATGAAGGAATTCCGTTTGCCGGTAAGCAGGGGAATCCTCTGCCGCATCCATGTAAGGTCCAGGCCGCATTTCTCTTACGCCAACCTCTGAACAAGGGGGCGAATAGCGATGCGGCCTGTCTTTTTGTCCATATGAAAGCGGTTTATTGTACGAAAATGGTTGGTCTGATAAACCGGATGTCCGAATTCAGGCGCTTTATCGCATCCGAAACAGGTTTATTGTCAGACCTGCGAAAGTTATGGAATACTGTGGTCATCCCGGAACAACAAGCAGCCTTGAACGCTGAGGGTAATACAGGCTTGAACGGGACATTGCTAATAGTACGGGCACAGTGAAGCTCGGGGGTATCATGAAGTCACCATTATAGCCTGCTAAGGCGAGGGAGATGGAACAATGACAGTGAACGTAAACCAAAGAGTTCTGAAGAAGGCAATCGGCATCGGCTTGACCGCAGTAATGGGAGCTACTCTGCTTGCAGGCTGTTCCTCAGACGGTAAATCGAATTCGGCAGCCGGAGGTACAGACGCACCCGGGAAGAGCGCGGAACGCGTAACCTTGAAGGTGGAGATCTTCGACCGCGGTAAAACGCCGAAGCAATACACCATTACCAACAACTTCGTGTCCCAGATGATTCAGAAAAATTTCGGTGATCCTAATAATATCAATGTAGAATTTGTCCCGGTGCAGCGTTCTGAAGAAGTGACCAAGTTGAACGTGTTGATGGCCAGTAATACGGATGTGCCGGATATTGTCTTCACTTATGATTCCAGTGTCTTCTACCGTTACGCCCAGCAGGGCGGGTTGACCGACGTTGGTTCCTTATTAGAGGAGCACGGCCAGACGCTGAAGAAATTCATTGGTGACGAGACGATGGCCTTCGGCCAGCTCGACGGCAAGCAGTTCGCTATCCCTGGTAAACGGGCGATTACGGGCCGCTACGCTTCATACATCCGCCAGGACTGGCTGGATAAGCTGGGGCTGCCGGTACCGAAGAACACCGATGAGCTATACACTACTTTGAAAGCGTTTAAAGAGAAGGACCCGGGCGGTCTTGGCAGCAAAACCATTCCGATGGGCATGTCCCTCGGCTCGGCTCAGCTGGAGACCCTAATCTACTCCTTCATCAAGCCGATCAGCGGCGACCTTACTTACAGCCAGCGCTACGAGCTGCCGCTGCATGAGGGCTTCAAGGATGCGGCACAGTTCCTCAACAAGCTCTACAATGAAGGGCTGGTCAGCAAGGACTTCAGTCTGGATGAAGACAAAGCCCAGGTATCCAAGGATATTCAGAACGGCAACATCGGCTTCTGGTCGGAGGATGTAGATAGTATGTTTTATGCCGATGGCACTCTTGATAATCTCTACAAGAATGTGCCGGGCAGCAAGGTGCTGCCGGCGGATATCCTCACCAATGCCAAGGTGGACAATAAATATATCAAATCCCGCTATGCCTCGAACGGCATGTACATCATGATCCCTAAGAGCAGCAAGCGTGCGGTGGAAGCGGTGAAATATCTCGATTGGATGGCGACTGGCAACAACCTGATTGACATTTACAACGGTGTTGAAGGCGAGAACTATGATATGGTGGACGGCATCCCGGTCGTTAAGGCTGATGTTTCCCAGGAATTCCAAGACCGTCTGTTCACTTCCGGGGACACCGCAATTATCTCCAACGGTAAGAACCTCGGCGATCAGGCTACCAATGAGAAAGCCTGGATTCTGGGCTTCCCTGCCAACAACCAGGAGGCGCTGAAGCAGTCTATTGATATTGCCAACACAGATACTGTGGGTCCTATCGTCTTCGGCAAGCCGATTGAATCGGAATCGAAATACGGCACTACGCTCAGCGACAAGCTTAACGTGATCATCGTGAAGACTGCGATGGCGAAGCCGGATCAATTCGATACTATTTTCGAACAGGAAATGAAGGACTACATGTCTCTGGGCGGAGACAAGCTGAAAGCGGAGCTGGAGCAGGCGCTTACAGAGATTTCAGCCAAATAAACTAAAAAAAGTGAAAACCGGGGGGAGCTGGCATGCTGCTCTGCCCGGTTTTTTCTCCATAGGAGGAGAGGAACTTGAGCAAAGCGTCTTACATCAGAAGGTACTGGCAACTATACGCGCTGCTTTCACTGCCCATTATGTATTTCCTGATTTTCCGCTACGGCCCGATGTACGGGGTGCAGATTGCCTTTAAGGATTTCAACCTGTTCCAAGGCATCAACGGCAGTGAGTGGATCGGCTTCGATGCGTTCCGCGAAGTGTTTGGCATGAAGGAGTTCTACAGCAGTCTGCGCAATACATTTATGCTGAATTTTCTCGATTTGATAGTGTCTTTCCCGGCCCCGATTATTCTGGCTATTATGCTGTATGAAGTGAAATCAGTATGGTTCAAAAAAATATCACAGACCCTCCTCTATATTCCCCATTTCATTTCCTGGGTGATTATCGGGGGGATCGTCTATCAATTATTCGGCAACCAATCCGGTATGGTGAACGGTGTACTGGAGAGCATGGGGCTGAATCCTATTCCTTTTTTGACCGAAAAAAATCCATGGCTGATTACCTACCTGTTCACGGGTGTCTGGCAAAGTGCCGGCTGGGGGACCATCCTGTATCTGGCGGCGCTTACCGGTGTCAACCGCGAGCTGTTCGAGGCTGCTGAAGTGGATGGGGCTACCCGGATGAAGAAGATCTTCTACATTACGTTGCCCAGTATCAAACCAACCATTATTACCCTGCTCATTCTCAACCTGGGGAAAATGGTCAGCATCGGCTTCGATCGTCCTTACATCATCGGGAATACGGCAGTGCGCGAATACTCCGATGTGCTTAGTACCTTCGTCTACCGGATTGGTCTGGAATCGGGCCAATATACGCTGGCAACTGTAGTTGGATTGTTCCAGGCGGTGGTTGGATTGGTGTTCATCCTTGGTTCCAATTATATATCGAAAAAAGTGACCGGCGACGGCATTCTATGATTATACAGAAAGGAGGCGGAGTACGATGAGTGAACGTACCTCTAACCGGATATTCGATATCGTTAACGTTACCTTTATTGCGCTGTTCGTGCTGTTCTGCCTGGCTCCGTTTATACACGTTATTGCGGTGTCCCTCAGCTCCACGCGGGCTATTACTTCCGGGGAAGTTACGATTTTCCCGATTGAGCTGAACTGGAAGGCGTATGTGCAGGTCTTCACCGACAATGCGATGATCCGCTCGCTGATCTTCACCATTATTTTGACAATTGCGACTACGGTATTATGTATGCTTTTCACCGTTGCAGCTGCTTACCCGCTGACCAAAAGCAAGCTGAAGGGCCGTACGATGTTCATGTACCTGATCATCATCACCATGTTCTTCAGCGGCGGTATTATTCCTGAATATCTGCTGATCCGTGATCTGCATATGATCGATTCCGTGTGGTCGCTGATTCTGCCCGGTCTGGTCAGCCCGTTCAACCTGATTATCCTGATCTCCTTCTTCCGCAGCATTCCGCCGAGTCTGGAAGAATCGGCCGAGATTGACGGCAGTTCGCATTTCCGCACCCTGCTCAAAATTGTCCTGCCGTTATCCATGCCGGTTATGGCTACACTCGCACTCTTCTATGCGGTAGGACGCTGGAACGGATTCCAGGATTCCCTGATGTATATCAATAATCCCGATCTGTATCCGCTTCAGCTGAAGCTCTTCCAGATGGTTCAGAACAATATGATCACTGAGCTGACGAACCTGGAGGGAGCGGCCCGCACCAAGCTGCCGCCGGAGAGCCTCAAGGCCGCTACGGTCGTCTTCGCCACGGTACCGATTCTGGTCGTCTATCCTTGGCTGCAGAAATATTTCGTCAGTGGTGTTATGCTAGGAGCTGTGAAGGGCTAACTAACGACACTGCGGCACAGCGAGAGGAGAGACAGAGAAGATGGATAAGGGAGAGTTTTCATTCTCAACCTGCTGGAACATGAGACGTCATACTACAGGTAATGGATTGCTTAATGAGATCCGGGAGCTGGGGTTCCGCAGGGTGGAGCTGAATTATAATGTGACGGAGGCAATGCTGGTTACCATCGAGCCGATGATTGAACGCGGAGAGATTGGCATATCGAGCGTTCATAATACTTTTCCCCATGTCCCGGACCCTGACTACGGCACGGATTCGGTCCTGCTGGGCTTCGAGGACAAGGAGAAACGGAAGCGGGCGATAGACCTGCTGGTCCGCTCAGCTGAGTACGCCCAGCGTTACGGCGGCGAAGCCGTGGTGGTGCATCCCGGGGAAGTACCGTTCCCGTATGATATCTCCGGGGAGCTGGAGCAGATTTACGAGGGGCAGGGCAGGGATTCGGCAGCTTACCGCAGCAAGTGGGCGGAGCTGATGGAGCGGCGTGAAGCGTACAGTGCAGGCTATGTGCAGACCATTATTGAGAGTCTGGATGAGGTGTGTAACCGCGCGGTGTCCAAGGGGCTGAATATCCGCTTCGGCATTGAGACCCGCTCCAAGCCGCAGCAGATTCCGACGCTCGCCGAAGCCAAGACGATAATCCATGCGTTAAAAGGAGCGCCTGTCGGTATCTGGTACGACACGGGCCACGCTATTCTGATGGACCGGCTGGGCCTGTACGACAGTATAGGGGAGATGGAAGGGCTGATGGATGATATCGTCGGTGTCCATATTCATGAGACGATCGGCCTTGCCGACCACTGGTGCCCTTATGTGAACAGCGGAGATCCGGATTTCTACGATGCCTATCTGCCGGTGATTGAACGGGCGCAGGTCAAGGTGTATGAACTGAAGGCGGCCTGCCGCCCGGAAGAGATTCATGAGAGCCACCGTCTGCTTACAGCTAAGCTGGCGCGCAGGGGATAGGCAGCAGGCGGATGGGAATCAGAGAAATCAGAGAAATTAGCCAGAGAGCTTCCCGCAAGGAGGAACCCTAATGTATAAGCAATTGGTAGAGAGTAATGACAGAGCAGTAGAACAGGGAATCCCCCGGCAGGTGCTGGATCAGAGCAACCTGTATTATGGGGGAACCCTTGATCCCCATACGGGGATTGCCTGGGTGAATCACACCACTGGTACCCCGACGGATATGTGTTACTGGGGTGCGGCGCTGGTGAACCAGGATTCGAAGTATTACCGGGATGAGGAGCTGCTGGAACGGCTGAAGCTGGCGACGGAGTTCGTGCTGCGCTTCCAGCATCAGGACGGCTCCATCTCCCCGGGCTGGACGAATTATCATTCGCCGCCGGATACGGCCTTCGTTGTGGTCGGCTACGCGCAGTTATATCAGCTGCTGGCGAAGCAGGAGTGGCCGCCGCTTCAGCCGGTGCTGGACAACATGCTCCTGTTCCTGGAGCAGTCACTCCCCGTAATGCTTACGGGCGGGGTCCATACTCCGAATCACCGCTGGGTGATGTGCGCGGCGCTAGGGTTTCTCTATGAGCTGTTCGGCAGAGAAGAGGCCCGGCAGCGGGCGGATGAATGGCTGGCAGAAGGAATGGACATCACGCCGGACGGGGAATGGACCGAGCGGAGCAACGGCATCTACAGCGCCGTAAGTGATATTATGCTGATTCATGCCGCCCGCCTGCTGGATAAGCCGGAGCTGCTGGAACCGGTGCGCCGGAACCTGCACATGATGGTCTACCTTGTTCACCCGTCCGGCGAAGTCGTGACCGATTATTCCGGGCGGCAGGATCTGGGGGTGCTCCATGATCTGTCTCCTTATTATCTGCCGTATGCGATCCTTGCCCGTTCGGACAAGGACGCCGTGCTGGCGGGTATGGCAGAATGGGCTGGACGCTCCTTGTCCAATCCGGGCGTCTGCTCGGTGAACGCCCTGGTACGTATGCTGCTGGAGCCGGAGCTGCAGCAGCCGCCGGAGGCTACAGCAGAGCTGCCTGTACAGTATGAGCAAATCCTGAACGGTGATTTCCTGCGGGAGCGCTATCTGCAAAGAATGGAGTCGGCGGGTCATCAGGGGAAGATCTACCACAGCCGGCTGCATACCGACTTCGGGGCGCCTGTGGCCCGGCTCAGAGACGGGGCGACCAGCGTGACGCTGATCACGGAGACGCCTTCGTTCTTCGCGATGCGTCACGGTGCTGTAAGGCTGCTGGCCGTGCAGCTGAATACCAGCTTCTACCCCGGATTCGTGCCGATGCAGGAGATGACCCGGCTGCCGGAGGGCTACCTGCTGAAGGGCGTGCAGAAGAAGGGCTACTACGGTCCGGTGGAGGGTGCGCTTCTCCCGCCGGAAGCGGGTACGGCTGTCAGTCCGTGGTATCTTTTGCCGCATCAGAGCCGTCCGCTGACCCATGAACAGACGTTGTCTGTGGAGACTGAGGTACACCGTACGGAGACGGGCTGGACAATCCGGCTGCACTGCGCGGAGCCTGCCCAGGTCCTGGCTCAGTTGTCCTTCAAATTCGGCTGGGAAGGCAACTTCACCTCAGGAGAGCTGCAAACGCTGGACGAGGACAACTTCCTATGGAGCGGAGGGCAGCTCCGGTACACCTATGGCGGAGACTGGATCGACCTGACGGGCGGCGAAATGGCGCATCTCGGCAGAACATCCCCGGAACCCGGCCCGCCGAAGAGCTACAAAACCTTACAGGTCAACTTGGTAACCCCGTTTGACAAGACCTTCACGCTTACTCTCTCTCCTGCACAGTAGAGTTGGCTGGGTTTGAGATAGGATTGAGTGGGCGCTGAAATATTCACTTGGACATGCGCAAAGACACCAGCATCTTCGGAGGCTGGTGTCTTTGGCGTGAGGATACGGTTGGCACAATGAGGAGCATAAGTGCACCTGATTTCGGGAGAAGTGGGCGGCAGGTGCGGACTGGAGTGGTTAACCGCTTCTATCTACTTATTGCAAGAGTAATTGGGAATTTCTATTTATCTGTTTTTTTATCATTTAATAGATTATTTCCTATTTTATGACTTTTCTCATAGTTGTCCATCAGGAAAAGTTTTACATTATTTACAAGTTAGTAAATGCAACTCTATCAGTCCTGAGGAGGATGAGGGCGTATGAGATTGTCTAAGTATAACTACAAACACAGATTAAGCGATGATGTTCTGCTGATCATGAATACATTAACCGGCGCTGTAGACTTGGTTGAGCCTAAGGTAGCCCATGTTCTTTTTAATAGAAGCTCTGATACATCTGCATTCAACGATCTGGATCCGGAAACGCGTACCCTGCTTAAGAGCAGAGGGTATCTCACGGATATGAAGGAAGAACAATATGTCCGCGAATCACTTGAAACCTACTACCGCTCACATCCGGCCTTACAATTCACAATCTGCCCCACCTACAAATGCAACCTCGCCTGCCCTTATTGCTTCCAATCGGACATTCACCAGGACTCGCCGACGCTTGACCTTGCACAGATTAATGAGATATTTCAGGCGATGGATCAGATGGTCTATCAGCAGCCTGAGGCGGCCGTCCAGTTCGAGCTTTTCGGGGGCGAGCCCTTCCTGGCCCGTAATCAATCTCAGGTGGAGTATATTTTACAGCAGGCTATTGAGCGGAGTTGGCCTATTCTCTCCATTACGAACGGTACCGAACTCGGTGCGTATTTCCCTTTTCTGCAGAAGCACTCGGCGTATTTCCGCCATATGCAAATCACACTGGACGGCCCGAAGGAGATCCACGACCAGCTGCGTAAATACAGGAACAACAGCGGCAGCTATGATCTCATCTGCTCAAACATTACTTTTCTCCTGGAGCACCATATACCCGTAACCGTCCGAATCAACACAGGCCGGGAGAATGTCCGGCATTTGCCGGAGATGTTCGCCGGGTTCGAGCGGCTTCAGTGGACAAGCTCACCTGATTTCTCCTGCCAGATTGCCCCGATCAATGATAATTTCAATACGGGGAAGGTTGCCGGCTTCCAGCCTGAATCTGATCTTCTGAAGCAGCTTCATGTACTCTTCCCGGATTGGGAAGCCACCCGGCGCAGGTATAAGGTCAGCCTGGGGTATTTCATGGAGAAGAAGCTGCGGATACTCCGCAAAGCTATGTTTGACACAGACGATGACCACTATTACTTTGATCTGTCCGGCTGCAGTGCTTCAAAGCGTCATAATCTCGTATTTGGTGCAGACGGGCGGCTGTATCCTTGTGTTGAAACCGTCGGATTCCCGGATTATTCGATTGGAAGCTACCTTCAAGGGCTGCATTTGGATGAAGAGAAGTGGCAGAGATGGCACCGGGATATCGTGGTGAATGACAAATGCAGACACTGTAATCTTGCGCCTCTCTGTGGGGGCGGCTGCGTACTGAAAGGAAGCAGAGACGGGGAATTAAGGGATTTCGAATCAAACTGCAGCGATACAAGGCAATATCTGAAGACCTATCTCGATCTTCACCGGGACCGTCTGCTCGAAAGCTATTGCCAGTGAACTCCATTACCCTGATGTCAAGGTATTTACCTTGCCATAAATATTCTTAGAGGAGAGGAGGTAATGTACATGAAATCACTGACGAAGAACAAAGATCTCTGGACGAATCTCTCAGCCAAAGACCTTGAAGAAATTACGGTTCCAATGGCATGTTGCCAGAAAGCATCCATTCAAATCAACAATCCTGCCAAAAAAGCCATCTAACAGCATCCTTATATTTGGGAAATAGCGGGAAGCGCATCCTTATGCCTTCCCGCTGTTCATACCAGGGGGGATAGACATTGTATATTTCAGAATATATTCTTACGTATCGCTTAAGAAACGGCCGTCATCTTATCTTCAATTCCCTGTCAGGCGCAATGGATATTGTGGAAGAGCATATCAGCCAGTTTCTCCAGAAACAACAGCCTGTTGAATATACTCTCACCGCTGATGAAGAACAGTTTCTGGCCGTCAGAGGTTATCTGTACAGGGAGCGTGAAGAGGAGCAAGCCCTGATACGCCGGTACAAAGAATACCTGGATCAGCATGGCTCGGGTGACATCTCCTTTGTGTTCTGTCCTTCCATGACCTGTAATTTGAAATGTGTCTACTGCTTTGAGCCCCAAGAGATCCGCTCCAGCCATGAACAGATGACTGAAGATCAGGTGCAGGCTGCCTTCCTGGCCATGGATCAAATCATGCAGCAGCAACAGTCTACCCGGCATCATTTTGTTATTTTTGGCGGGGAACCGCTCCTGCCCCTGAACCATTCTATCGTCAGACTTATTCTTGAGCAGGCCAAAGCTAGGGGAATTACAGGGACCGTCATATCAAATGGGGTGTTCCTGTCACACTATCAGGAATTGCTAGAGCCTTACAAGGATATGCTCAGAATCCAGTTAACCATAGACGGCCCCCAGGCGGTTCATGACCGGCGGCGGATCACCCGGGCGAATCAGGGAACCTTTATGACAATAACCGCTCAGATTGACTCCTTCCTGGAGCATGATTTCGATATCGCTATTCGTGTCAATCTGGATGGTGAGAATATAGAGCATCTGAATGAACTCCTGGATTTCTTCCAGGAACGGCAATGGAATGCTTACCCTAACTTCTCGGTTTCACTGTCTCCCGTTGAGAATTATGCAGGGAATTCCGCCCCGGGCCTGCTGCCCAGCTATCAGCTCACGGAATTCATCAAAGTGCATGTGCCAAACGATAAACTAAAAAGGCTGAATGTCGTATTAAACAGTGATCTAACCAGACTCTCCCTGCCGTTCGAGCACGTGCTGGGAACAGGCCTCGCTAAAGATAACTATTTCCCTAACTATTATTTTTGTGAGGCGGCCGGAGGAAAAACATTCACCTTCTCACCGGACCACCAGGTCTACCCTTGCACCAGTATTATAGGTAATCCAAAATGGAGTCTTGGAACGTATTACCCTCAGCTTAAGCTGGATGACCAGAAGCTGGCGCTCTGGAAGGAACGTCATGTCTTGAATCAGCCGGAGTGTAAAGGATGCAATATCGCTTTTCTATGCTCCGGGAATTGTCCGGTTCAAGCCGACCGAACCACCGGTTCGATCTTAGGCGCCTACTGCGGAAATGTGAAGCGTGACCTTGACAGCCATCTGGAGCTCCTGAATGCTTCGTTCACCGCCTTAAGTTAAATCTTCTCTTACGTGAGGTGACTGGGAAATGATTCAATTGATATGTCCGCCCTATAATGCAGCTGTGGATACCGTTGATCCTCCGCTCAACCTGCTTGTGCTAGGCGCTGCACTTCTTGAAGCGGGGTACGGGGTATGTCTCACCGATCTGGCATTACTCTATTCAGGCACCAGCCATTTCGATACAGCAGCCCTTGCCGGTATTGCCCGATTAATCATCGGCAAGCCCTCCAGAGTTCTCGGATTCACGGCGATGTGCGGCAATTATTCGATCGCACTGAGAATTGCGGAGGAATGCAAACGGCTGGACCCGGACAGAATCATTATTCTTGGCGGACCCCATGCGAGCTTCGTAGCGGCTGAAACCTTAACCCATTTCCCAGCGATAGACTATATCGTTGCCGGAGAAGGCGAGCTGACGCTGCCGGAGCTGATTGCGGTCCTGGAGTCGGGCCATCCGCTCTCAGAGGTAGAAGGAATCTGCTTCCGTGAAGAGGGGACAATCCGCACCAATCCGCCGCGGCCGATTCTGAGGAATCTCGATGATACGCCCTTCCCTGCCTTTCATCTAATCGAGGATATTGAAGCTTATTTTACCACTCCGGAGAGCCGTTTCTTTCCGGTTGAGGCGGGACGCGGCTGTCCCTTTAATTGCAGCTTTTGCAGCACCTCGACCTTCTTTTCACGAAAATACAGAACTAAAAGTCCTGCACGGATCATCGCCGAGATGAGATACGTCAGGGATCGTTGGGGAATCACCCATTTCAGCTTAACGCATGATAATTTCACGGTTAATCAGAAGTTTGTCAGACAATTCTGCCGGGAGCTGCTGGATTGCAGCGAGCCCTTCACCTGGAGCTGCTCCTCCCGGACGGACCACGTCGATATAGAACTGTTTGAGGTGATGATGCAGGCTGGATGTAATGGCGTCTTCTTCGGGATTGAGAGCGGCAGCCAGCCCATCCAGCAGGTCATTGGCAAAAAGCTCGATCTGAACCAGGCTTATGAGCTGCTCCGCGAGCTTCATCGGCTGGGTCTGTCATGTACGGCTTCATTTATTACCGGATTTCCCGAAGAGACAACCGAAGACCTTAATCAGACGCTGGATATGATTGTCCGGCTGCTCTCCATAGGAATAGCGGATGTGCAGCTGCATCAACTGTCCCTTTTTCCCGGAACCCAATTGTTTGACGCAGCGAAGGGCAGCCTGGTGCTGGACGAGCAGTTCTGGAGCACGAACGATATGAACAGTGATTTCCAGCTATCCGGCATTGAAAAGAACTGGATTGCCAGCTACCCGCAAATTTTCAGCAACTATTACTCCTTGCGGTCTGTGGATACACACACTCTGCACAGGATCAGAAAGCTCTACTACCCGCTGGCCCGTTCGTTCTTCCGCACCTTGTATTATCTCCATCATCTGGCGGCTGTTCCATACACCCGTACAATCGATTATGTCTCTGCCAGGCTGGATATGCATGAGGCAACGCCGCCGGAAGCGGAGCTGGCCCTCATTCTTGATGAGCTGGTGCAGGGTCTTGCGCCGGAAACCGGGCGGGTCCTTAAAGACTTCCTGTCTTATGAGCGTGCGGTGATGGAACTGATGCAGCAGGATACAGCACGGCAGGACACAACTGCTATGAAGCCTGTCAAAGTGATGCAGCCGCACTATTCCATCCCTGCGCTGAAGCTGCACAGTCCCCTTCCTGCAGAGCTTGAGCTTGCGGAGGGGGATGGAGAATGGATTCTGCTGGTGCTGGAGAGCGTTGAAGGCCGCAGGCGCTACGTCCGGGTGATGAGCATGGACCCTTTAAGCATTGCTATTATTCAACAGATGGAGGATGGGAGCGACTTCCGGACGGTTGTACACAGCCTGGCGTTAGAGAATCCTGTTGCTGCCAGCGAACAGGACCGGCAGGATTGGATCAGCCGGGTGTACGACCATTTCCATACGCATGAATTGCTGACTTCCTAGGGTGACAATACCGAGAGAGAGGGGGCCTTTCTTTGTGGAGTATGCTGAAGAACGGAGTGTTCCGCCGGTTATGGTGCACGCAGACCTTATCCTCTGTAGGAGATGAGATCAGGAACTGGGCCATCCTGTTCTGGGTATTTGCGGAAGCGGATCAAGCTGTCTTTTACCGGACAGCTCTTTTGTTTGCCCAGATGCTCCCGGTCTTTATCATGGCTCCTCTTGCCGGAACATGGGTTGACCGCAGGAAACCAAAGAAGGTGCTGCAGGCGACACTGGTGATCCGGGCTGCGATGTCTTTTGTACTGGCCGGATTGATCTGGATGGAGCAGGTTCCGCTTTTGCTGGTCATGCTGGCCTTTGCGTGTACGGTTCAGCAATTTTTTCAGCCTGCCATCAGTAAATTAACGGTCACAGCCGTGGACAACGAGGATTACGGTACCGCCAGTTCCTCTGTAAAGACGGTAGATACGCTGATCAGTCTTGCCGGGCCTGCAATCGGAGCCTTTGTCTACCAATGGTGGGGGGCGTCAACTTCTTTAATTGTGGACGGCTTTTGTTTCATCGCAGGCAGCCTGTTCATTCTGGGTCTTAAGGTGAGCCCGGCCCCCCTGGCAGCACCCTCCGATTCCGGGCCGGCAACCTCCTTTTGGGTGGATGTCCTGGAAGGCTTCCGGTATATCTTCGCTTCTGCGCTCACCAAACGCTTATTTATCATGTTGGCGGTAATGGGAGCGTGCACAGGGGCGATTAATCTGTTAAATATATATTTCGTAGTGAAAGAGCTGCATTTAGACCAGAATTACTTAGCCTGGGCAAGCACCGCCGGGGGCATCGGTATGTTCGCGGGGGCGCTCGGTCTGAACCTGCTTGGGGCGAAATTCAAAAATTATGTGCGAATCAACATTTGGGGAGCAGCGGTCATGACTCTGGGGCTGTTGCTGCTCACACTCTCCTTCGGCTCTTGGTCCATGCTGCTCAGCCGTGTCATTATCGGGATTGGCATATCCCTGCTGAGCATTACGCTGTCGACTCTGTTAATGACCTATGTTCCTGAGAACCTGCTCGGACGCGTCGGTTCCGTGTTTGAAGGCGGTCCGCTGGCGACCAATATGCTGTCTTATCTATTCTTCGGATGGTTGTATGTGTACACTGGCGCCAGATTGATTTTCGGCATCTCCACTATGCTGTTCTTCATGGCGTTTCTGCTGGCCCTTAGCCTTCAGTCTGTACTCTCCCCGGCCCGGAGAGTCCGTGCCGAACAGCAGGAGTTCATCAGCCCGTCCCAGTAACAGCCTAACCCGGGATGCACCGGCGGGATGACAAATGAGGGGCATAGGTGCACCTGATTTCGGGAGAGGTACTAAGACTAACTGGTTTTAGATGTTGAGCGCCGCTCTTTACTACTTACGTTACGTTCCCTGTTCACGAAGATTTTGCTCTTATGAGATTAGTCACTGTTAAATAAGAACATATGTTCTATTATAACGGAGATAAATTTCTGGAGGATGATTATTATGTTGGAGCAAATTCAGTTTCTGATTGAAGCCAAGAAAGCTACTTATGCAGGAAAAGGTCCGCAGGGACAATCCTCACGGCCAGCCTCTCATGATTTGGAGTTCATGCGCGGGAACCTGAAGTACATAGATACCTACCTGGGCGCAGAGAAGTTTGCCGGACAAGAAGCTTTGTGGGAGGATGACAAGCCGTTCTGGGCGATGAATTACATAGGGAGAGTAACCGCAGCGGGCTTCAACCCTGATTTTCTGAAGGCTGCTCTGCTCCGGGTCCCGGAAGAGAAGCCCTTTCGTGGACCGGAGCATTATTCGGAGGGTCAGCACAGCTATAAATGCTCCGTAACCGGAGATTTCTCCTGGTTCAGCGGGGTGGAGGAGATTTGGACTGGAGAGACGAAAGTGTATGAATGTGTGTTCCATGGCGGAAGCTTTAAAGAGTAGCCCATTCAGACGCAGCAAGCGTTCCCCGTAATCCATTTCACCACAGAAGCCTCCCAAGCTGCCGCTTCCCGGCAGTCTGAGAGGCTTCATGATTCTATCCGTCAGTCTCCGCCACCGCCACCAGAATCGCCACCACCAGAATCACCGCCACCGCCGGAATCACCGCCTCCATGGCTGCTGTGACCGCCGCTGTCCCAGCCCCCGTGGCTGCCGTGATGATGATCATGGGTATGATTCCCGTGGTGATGACCATGATGATGGCTGGCGCCGCTGTACCCGTCCGTGCCAGGATGGATTTTATGTGGGCTGTTTTCGTTGTAGCTGCCCGCATCGGCCCCGGTACCTGTGATGAAATAATGATCTCCCGCGTGAGAGCGGGTTCTATTGCCGTAATTTTTGTACCGCGCATTACGATTACTGCGATTAATAAATATCACCGCAACGAAGATAACTGCTCCTGCGAATAATAAGCTTCCCATCATGCAGAACCTCTCCTTTAACCAAATGTAGGATTGCCCTCATAGCAGAATCATACCATACTTCTGGAACCTACCTGGAATGCTGCTTGAATTGTCTCGGGGTGAGGCCGGTATACTTTTTGAATACCTTGGTAAAATAGCTCTGGTCGTTAAAATGCAGACGGGTGGCGATATCTGATAGCGTGATCCCGGGCAGCTGAATCAGCCGCTTGGCTTCTTCGACCCTCTGCTGCTGGATGTAGTCGCTGATGGCGGTACCGGTTTCTTTTTTGAACAGCTGGGACAGGTAACTGGCGCTCATACCGGCGTATTCAGCCAGCCTGCCGAGCGGAAGCTCCTCATACAGATGATTGTATATATAATTCCGGCACCGGTCGGAGATGCGGGAATGTCTTGCGCTGCGGCTGCCCTCTACCTGATCGGCGAAGTCGCAGAGCGCGGCCAGCATGGCGCTGTCCACCGCCGGAATATCGCGGAGCTCCTCAATATACTGGATATGGAAGTCGCTTAGCGTATAGGCAATCTCCCAGAACAGCCCGCCTTCAATCGCTGCGCGGGTGGCCAGCGTGATGGAGGAGACAGCCAGATTTTTTTTGCTGCGCAGCTGGCTTTTGCGGGACAACCTTCCGTAGCTCTCTTCGGCAAAAGAAGCATGGGTCCGCAGCAGCCCCGCCTTGTCCCCATTGGTAATATAGCGGAACATTTCGCGCTCCTGCATCGGGTCATGGTGCAGCCATGTATGCTCGCGGCGGTAGGACAAGTCCAGATCCGGGCTGTCGTCCGCCGGATGCAGCGGTTCCGCCAGCGGACCCGCCGCCAGCAGCAGCTCCGTTACGGATAATGCCTGCCCGGTGACAAGCGTGTAGAGCAGCAGCGCCGCATGATACCAGCGCTTCCGGCTAATTATAGGGAGGTTGCCGTAATACTCCAGCCAGCTTGCCTGCTGCCCGGGCGGGATGTTGTGGTCGCGCAGCAGGCTGGCTGCATTATCACCGGTAACAGGCGCGTTCAGCGCCGGGCCGATAACGATGGCCCCGCCTGCACCGGGAAGCTGGAGAATAATGAAATTCTCCAGGAAGCCAGTCGCGTATAGACGCGGTAACGCGGGTGCGGCGGCTTCCGCGCTGGGGTCCGCACGCACTAGCTCCATCACCTCAACCGGCAGGCCGCCTGTTCCCTGAACGGAAGGGCGGTTTAGTGCAGCCGGTCCCAGGGCTAGACGGGGCGCAGCCGCTTCATCAACCCACAAGACCGGGACCCGGTAAGCTTCGTAGATTAGCTTGCAGATGTACTGTATACCTTCGTCATTCCCGATTCCCTTCGCCATAGGCCGCCCCCTCTTTTGTCTACTTAGAATACCAAAAATCGAATGAAAGTACCATAATTGGCCTGAACAGTCATATAGAATGGAGTCAAGAAACCGTATTCATAGGAGGCTATATAATGGCAAAGGACGTAACAGAGCTTCAAAAGCTCATTTCGCAAATGACACTGGAAGAGAAGGCCGGACTCTGCTCCGGGCTGGATTTCTGGAACACCAAAAGCATTGAACGGCTGGGCATTCCATCAGTGATGGTAACAGACGGTCCCCACGGGCTCCGCAAGCAGCAGGGTGACGCAGATCATCTGGGATTGAATAACAGTGTGCCTGCAACCTGTTTTCCTTCAGCGGTCGGACTTGCCTCCTCGTGGGACCGTGATCTGATCTTCCGGGTGGGCGAGGCGCTGGGAACGGAATGCCAGGTGGAGAATGTCGCCGTTCTGCTCGGACCAGGCAATAATATCAAGCGCTCTCCGCTGAATGGGCGAAACTTTGAATATTTCTCGGAGGACCCGTTCCTGGCTTCGGTGATGGCTGCAAGCCATGTGAAGGGTGTGCAGAGCCAGGGCGTGGGGACGTCGCTGAAGCATTATGCTGCCAATAACCAGGAGCACCGCCGCATGTCAGTGGATGCGGTTATTGATGAGCGGACGCTCCGCGAGATTTATCTAGCCAGCTTCGAAGGCACCGTGAAGCAGAGCCAGCCGTGGAGTGTCATGTGCTCGTATAATCAGGTGAACGGAGAGTATGCTTCCGAGAGCTATGAGCTGCTGACCAAGGTGCTGCGTGATGAATGGGGCTTCGAAGGCTTCGTTGTGTCGGACTGGGGAGCGGTCAATGAGCGGGTGAAGGCACTGGCAGCAGGGCTTGAGCTGGAAATGCCGTCAAGCGCTGGAATCGGAGACGCCAAGATTGTAGCGGCTGTGAAGAGCGGTGAATTGGCTATGGAGACGCTGGACCTTGCTGTAGAGCGGATGCTGGCCTTTATCTTCAAAAGTGTCGAAAACCGCAACCCGCAAGCGGTCTTCGATGCAGATAAGCATCATCAGCTTGCACGCGAAGTGGCCCGGGAGAGTATGGTACTGCTGAAGAATGAAGGCGGGATTCTGCCCCTCGTGAAGAGCGGCCGGATCGCCGTGATCGGTGAATTCGCCAAGCAGCCGCGGTATCAGGGCGGGGGCAGCTCGCATGTGAATCCATCCCGGATGGATGATGCCTTCGTCGAATTGCAGGCTGTTGCCGGGGATGCGGCCAGCTTCCTGTACGCACAGGGCTATGAGCTGGAGAGCGATGACATCAATGCTGATCTGCTGCGCGAAGCCTGTGATACAGCAGCTAAGGCGGATGCAGCTGTGCTGTTCCTTGGTCTGCCTGACCGCTACGAATCGGAGGGCTATGACCGTAGCCATCTGCTTCTGCCTGCGAGCCATAAGGCGCTGATTGAAGCGGTGGCCGAGGTTCAGAGCGAGATTATTGTAGTGCTGAGCAACGGCGCGCCGGTCGAGATGCCTTGGCTGCATAGGGCGAAGGCGGTGCTTGAAGGCTACCTGGGCGGTCAGGCTTTTGGCGGTGCGGTTGCGGATCTGTTGTTCGGCGAAGTGAGCCCGAGCGGTAAGCTGGCGGAGACCTTCCCTATGAAGCTGAGCGACAATCCGTCATTCCTGAACTTTCCCGGTGAAGGCGATACGGTGGAGTACAAGGAAGGCTTGTTTGTAGGCTACCGTTATTATGACAAAAAAGAAATCGAGCCGCTGTTCCCCTTCGGCTACGGCCTCAGCTACACGCAGTTCGAGTACAGCCGCCTGCTGCTGGATCAGACCCGCATTCAGGACACAGCTACCGTTCAGGTATCGGTCACTGTCAAGAACACCGGCAGCAGAGCGGGCAAGGAAGTCGTACAGCTCTATGTCAGTGATGTGGAGAGCCGTGTGATCCGTCCGCTGCAGGAGCTGAAGGGCTTCGGCAAGATTGAGCTGCAGCCTGGGGAAGAACGCAGCGTAACCTTCACTTTGGATAAGCGTTCCTTCGCTTATTATAATGTGCAGTTAGGCGACTGGCATGTGGAGAGCGGGAGGTTCAAGATCGCTGTAGGATCTTCCTCGCGCGATATCCGCCTGAGCACGGAGCTTGAGGTAGAATCCACCGTGAAACTGACCACCCGGTTCCACCGCAACACCACAGTCGGTGACCTGCTTGCCAATCCGCTGACGGAGGAGAAGGCGAAGAGCTTCAGCAGCGTGTTCGGGCTGGAGGATGTGCTTGGCGACAATCCGGAGATGCTGCTGGCCATGATGAAATACATGCCGCTGCGCGCCATGATTGGCTTCGGTCAGGGCAAGTATACCGAGGCGGATCTGGAAGCGGATCTGCAGGAGCTGAACAGGCTGGCCGGACAAGAGTAAGAGATGCAGGGGTTGCATTCCGTAGCGTGATTTGCTAACATACGTTGTAAGTTCATAAGCAGTTAATAGTTCTCTAGGGTTCCGCAGCAGGTACACACCGCTGGCCTGGTCCGAGGGAGAACACACGGATGAAGCCAATCCGTGTATACACGGAGGGACAAAAGCCCGGGAGGTATCGTCAGGTAATGACGATAACCTTCCGGGCTTATTTTATGACACAGGAGGCAAGGGAAATGAAGAAAAGCACTAAGAGCTGGATCATGATTGCAGGCGCTGCCTGCTTTGAAGTGATATGGGTCATCGGACTGAAGCATGCCTCCGCTCCATGGGAATGGGCGGTTACGGTAGCGGCCATACTGATCAGCTTCTACGCCCTCATCTGGGCCAGCGGCAGGCTGCCGGTCGGGACGGTCTATGCTGTATTTGTCGGACTTGGAACCGCGGGTACCGTTCTGGCGGGTGGAGTTCTGTTCGGTGAACCGCTGCGGCCGTTGAAGCTGCTGTTGATCGGCCTGCTGCTGGCCGGGGTCGTCGGACTGAAGCTGGTTACCCCGGCTCAGGCTGAATCTGAACAGACAAAGGGGCTGAACTGATATGGCATGGGTTATGCTGATTGCCGCTGGTATATGTGAAATGTTCGGGGTCGCCATGATTGGCAAGCTGCACAAGGACCGCAACTGGCAGTCTGTCTGCCTGCTGATTCTAGGCTTCGGGGCAAGCTTCCTGCTGCTGTCTCTGGCGATGGAGAGTCTGCCGATGGGGATTGCTTATGCGATCTGGACAGGGATTGGAGCGTCCGGGGCAGCGATTATGGGCATGTTGTTCTACGGTGAAGCGAGGGATGTGAAGCGGATTGCCTGTATTGTAGTGATTCTGGGAGCCGTAGCAGGCCTGAAGCTGATCGGCTGAGAATTCCGCTGAAACGTTAATGAGTTGGACACTTAACGGATGTTTCGTTGCCCTGGATATGGTAAGTATAGTAAGTAAGAACATTATTCTTATAAGGAGACTTATCACATATGAGCAGACCTGTATCTGAAAGTATCCGTCTGAAGGACGGAGCCGTGCTGCCCAGACTGGGGCAGGGAACGTGGCGGATTGGCGACCAGCCGGGGAAGCGGGCAGAAGAGATTGCTGCGCTTCGCCAGGGTGTAGAGCTGGGGATGAATCTGATTGATACGGCTGAGATGTACGGGGACGGCCGCTCTGAGGAGTTAGTTGGTGAAGCGCTGCGGGGCATCCGCGACCGCGTATTCCTGGTCTCCAAGGTCTATCCGCATAATGCGGGCGGGACTAAGCTGATTAACAGCTGCGAAGCCAGTCTGAAGCGGCTCGGCACAGACCATCTGGACCTGTACCTGCTGCACTGGCGCGGCAATATTCCTCTCGAAGAGACAGTGGAGGGGATGGAGGCGCTGGTGGCGTCCGGCAAAATCGCCCGCTGGGGCGTATCCAATCTGGATACGGCAGATATGCAGGAGCTGCTGAATATTCCCGGCGGCAATCACTGCGCAGTCAATCAAGTGCTCTACCATCTGGGCTCAAGAGGGATCGAGCATGAGCTGCTGCCCTGGCTGAGAGGACATAAGATTCCTGTCATGGCCTATTCTCCGCTGGCCCAGGCAGGGACGCTGAGAAAAGGGCTGACTGAGAATGAAGCTGTGCAGCAGATTGCCCGGAATCATGAGGTCACTCCGCTGCAGGTTCTGCTGGCCTGGAGTATCCGGGACGAGGATATCCTGGCTATCCCCAAAGCCGCCACCCGAGAACATGTGAATGAGAATGCCGCTGCCACGGGGCTTGTGCTTACAGACGACGAGCTGTGGCAGCTCGACGATGCTTTTCCCCAGCCGGCGTGGAAGGTTCCACTGGACATGATTTGATCATAGCTTAACCGCTGCTGTATGGCATGGCTGTCTCCGCTTAGGGGGCGGCTTTTTTGCTGTCTGGGAAACATAGCCGTATGAGCTACAGCCCTAAGTTCTTACATTATCCATCCGCAGGTTGATTCTGTTCTTTACACTACCTAAGCCTTAAATGATATTATACGTGAATTTGTGCAACCTATGGAGAAGCTTGTAGGACGTTGGAAGCAAGGCGGATACCGGACTTAAGCCCCTTGGCAGTAGCTCTTAAATGTTGTCAACAACGTTCATGCCGAAACCGTGTTTTCAATTTGGTGACAAAGAAAGCGCTTTGATTTACGATGTGTTCAAAGGGAAAACACCTTTCAGAATGCGGTGCGGAAGGTTCCCGTTCATTACAATAAGGGGGCATCTTAAATGGCCACAACGGCAACGAAACAAGCTTCATCCGGCGGTGGAAGGGTGAGGGTTCAACAATTCGGACGTATGCTCAGCGGTATGGTTATGCCGAATATCGGCGCTTTTATCGCCTGGGGATTAATTACAGCATTATTCATTCCGACCGGCTGGTATCCGAATGAAAGCCTGGCAGCACTGGTAGGCCCAATCATTACTTACCTGCTTCCGCTGCTGATCGGTTACACCGGCGGACAGATGGTTCACGGCAAACGCGGTGCTGTCATCGGCGCGCTGGTAACCATGGGGGTTATCGTAGGTACAACCATTCCAATGTTCCTGGGTGCGATGATTGTCGGTCCGCTGGCTGCTTGGATTCTGAAGCAGTTTGACAGAGCAATTGACGGCAAAATCAGAGCCGGCTTCGAAATGCTGGTTAACAATTTCTCACTGGGTATCATTGGCGGCGCTTTGACACTTGGAGCCTTAAAAGGCGTTGGACCGCTGGTTCAAGGATTGACTAACATTCTATCGAATGGCGTGGAGTTCCTGGTGAACCATAACCTGCTGCCGCTCATTAACATCATCATTGAGCCGGCCAAGGTATTGTTCTTGAACAATGCAATCAACCACGGCATCTTAACTCCAATTGCTACAGAAGAATCTTTAAGAATAGGTAAGTCTGTTCTTTACATGCTGGAGTCCAACCCTGGTCCCGGACTTGGTATCTTGCTTGCTTACTGGCTGGTGGGTAAAGGCTCTGCGAAATCTTCTGCACCAGGCGCGATTATCATTCATTTCCTGGGCGGAATTCATGAGATCTATTTCCCTTACATCCTGATGAACCCGCGTCTGATTCTGGCAGTTATCGGCGGCGGTGTTTCCGGTACATTTACGTTCCAGATGCTGGGCGCAGGACTTACAGCTTCTCCTTCTCCCGGCAGTATCTTTGCCTACTTCGCAATGACACCTAAGGGCGGATACCTTCCAATGCTGGCAGGGGTAATTGTTGCTACGATCGTATCCTTCCTGCTTGCGGCTCTCTTGCTGAAGTCCGTGAAGAAGAATGATGATGAAGAGATGGATCTGGAAGACGCAGCGGCTAAAATGAAGGACATGAAATCTGCCGGTACAGCAGCTCAGACTGCCGCAACAGTAGCCACAGCTTCCAATGTCCGCAGCAAAGCCAATGTGAACAAAATCGTCTTCGCTTGTGATGCAGGGATGGGTTCCAGTGCCATGGGGGCCTCGGTGCTGAGAAAGAAACTGCAGAACGCAGGGGTCAACATTACGGTGACGAACTCTGCTGTCAGTGAAATTCCTGCTGACGCGGATATCGTAGTTACCCAGAAGACGCTTACCGACCGGGCGATTGCCAGCAATCCGCAGGCAGAGCATATCTCGATCGATAACTTCCTGAAGAGTCCGAAATATGATGAGCTCGTAGAACGTTTGAAGTAAGAGGCACAAGTGTAAAATCTAAGTATATAGTTCTCGCTGAAACGGATGCCGTCCCTTATAGGACGGTATATCCGTTTGTACTTGATGCAAGGCGGAGGGTTAGCGGAAATGACGAAAATTACCGCCAGACAGCGCCAGATCCTGTGGCTTCTGCTTGAAGCCAGCGGAGAGATTACCGCTGTAAAAATTGCCGAGGCTACCGGGGTAAGCGTAAGAACCGTACACCGGGAGATGGAGGATATAGAGTCCGCGCTTGAGGACTTTGGTCTTGATCTGATCAAAAAATCAGGCAAAGGCATCCAGTTGAGCGGCCCGGAGGCCGGTCTTGCGGAGCTGCGCCTATTCCTGCGGGAAGAGAAGCCGGCGGATTATTCCGGCGAAGACCGCAAGGTATTCGAGCTCTGCGTGCTGCTGGAGGCAGAGGAGCCGGTGAAGCTGTTCACACTTGCGCATTCCCTCAAGGTTACAGTTGCTTCTATTAGCTACGATCTGGATGAACTGGAGCAATGGGTCCGTAAGTTCGGCCTGGAGCTGGTTCGTAGACGAGGCTACGGCGTAGAAATCACCGGCAGCGAGATCGACAAGCGCCGGGCGATTGGCCGGTTAGCCGCAGAGCATCTGGATTTGTCCGATCTGGTCGGCCATGGTTCTCTGGCTGAGAGCAATCCGGCTTTTCGTATGCTGTTGACTACAGTCGGTCAGTCCAACCTCATGGAAGTAGAGAACACGCTGTGGGATATGGAATGGAAATGGACGGCGGAGCTGCCCGAAATTGTCTATATGGAAATGCTCCTGGCCCTTGCTGTCACTACCCGGCGGATTGAGCTTAGCCGGAGTATCGACAGCGGGGCGGAAGCGGGCTATTCCAGGGTGTCCGATCACCGGAACATTGCCGGAGCTGAGCGATTTGTGGGGCAGCTCGCAGAGGTGCTTGAGCTGAAGATTCCCCGGGTAGAGATTCTATATATTGCCGGGCTGTTCGACCGGGTTCAGGATTCCTTCTCCTCGTCGGGCTATGCCTATGGCGACATTGAATTAATGGAGATTGTCTACAAGCTGACGGAGAGTGTCGTCAAGCGGACAGGGCTGCCCTTCCAGAGTGACCGTTCCCTGCGCGAGGGTCTGCTGGAGCATATTGATCCGGCGCTGAAGCGGATCCGGGAAGGCACACGCATCCGCAATCCGCTGCTCGGCCCGATCCGCAGGGATTACGAATATCTGTTCAACATCATCCGCGCAGCCGTGGAGGATATGCAGCTGAAACTGGAGATTCCGGATGAAGAGATCGGATTTCTGGTCATGCATTTCGGAGCTTCCGCAGAGCGGCTGAACCAGCTAAGGCGCAACGTAAGAGCCATTCTGGTCTGTGCCAGCGGCCTCAGCTCCTCCCGGCTGCTAGCCACCCGGCTGACCAAGGAAATGCCGCAGATTGAGATTCTCGGCAACATCTCCTGGTATGAAGCGGCACGCCTGCCGGATGAAAGTTACGATCTGATTATATCTACCATTGATCTGCCGATTGATAAGGAGCGTTACATCAAGATCAGCCCCCTGCTCACAGCGGAGGAGATTGAGAAGCTGCTGAATTACATCCAGAATACTACGCTGCGGGAACGGGAGAAGGGGATGTCCGGTGAACCGGAACATGCGGCGCGGGAGGAAGCCTCGCTTGAACGGCTCAGGAGCTACAAGGGTATTCTGGATGAGATCGTCAGCTTGCTGGAGCGGTTCCGCTTCCATCCGATTGATAATAAGGGGATGGATTTGTCAGCGACGATAGTGGAGATGCTGGAGACACTGAATGGAAACGGCGTGGTTGGGGATGCCGGTATTGTGCTGGAGCGTCTGCTCGAACGGGAGCGGATGACCAGCCAGGTGATCCCCGATACCGCATTGGCGTTGTTCCATACCAGAAGCAGCCATATTCACCTGTCATCGTTGACCCTGTACCGGCTTGATCAGCCCGTAATTCTGGAGGGGGATACAGAGGTCAGAGTCATTCTGCTCATGCTGGCTCCGCGCAGACTCTCCAAGGAGAGCCTGGAGGTGCTCAGCGAGATCAGCGCACTGCTGCTGAATTCCGAGCTGGTTCAATTGCTGGAAGAGCGTTCAGAGTCTGAGATCCGGGGGTATTTGTCCTCGGAGCTGCTTCATTTTTTCCAAAATAAAAGTTGAAAGCGGGAGAAACCATATGAGTATACTGTCAGAAAATAAAGTGATTATGCACGGTGCGGCAAACGATAAATACGAAGCCATCAAGATGGCGGGCAAGCTGCTGGTCGATGCAGGGCATGTAACGGAGGAATATGTTCCCAAGATGCTGGAGCGCGAGGAAGTGGTGTCCACTTATATGGGCGGCGGATTGGCTATTCCGCATGGTACCAAGGAAGCGCGTCCTTTTATTAAGTCAACTGGGTTGTCTATCATCCGCTTTCCGGACGGGGTGGATTTCGGCGGCGATGAGCCGGCGTTTGTAGTCATCGGCATTGCAGCCGCAGGTGACGGGCATATGGAGGTTCTGACGAACGTGGCGATGATTTTCACCGAGGATGATGCTATTGACCGCGTAATGAACGCCCCTACGGCTGCTGATGTTATTGCAATCTTCGAAGGGGGACTGGAGTAATGAAGGCGGTCCATTTCGGCGCGGGCAATATCGGCAGGGGCTTCATCGGGCTGCTGCTGTCGCAGGCGGGCTATGAAGTTACTTTTGTGGATGTGAATGAGGCCTTTGTTACCCAGCTTAAGGAACGCGGCGAGTATCCGGTCACGCTGGCCAGCGACGGTCAGGAAACGGTCATCGTGAAGAATGTAACGGCTCTTAGCAGTGTCACGCATGCGGATGAAGTGGCGGCCGCCATTGCTGAAGCCGATTTGGTTACAACCGCGGTAGGCGTGTCAATTCTGAAGCACATTGCGGGAACGGTGGCTGACGGCATCCGCCGGAGAGTAGCTGTCTCCTCCGCACCGCTGCATGTTATTGCCTGCGAGAATGCGATTGGCGGCAGTGCACAGCTCAAGGAGCTGGTGTACGCGAAGCTCGATGAAGCTGCACGTGAGAAGGCTGAATCTTCGGTTGCTTTTCCTAACGCGGCAGTGGACCGGATCGTTCCGCTCCAGCAGCATGAGGATATTCTGAAGGTGGTCGTTGAGCCGTTCTATGAATGGGTGGTGGACGCCTCGCAGATGATCCCGGGCTATACGCCGGTTGAAGGTGTGCATTATGTAGAGAATCTGGAGCCGTATATTGAACGCAAGCTCTTCACTGTGAACACGGGGCACTGCTCTGCGGCGTACCTGGGCTATCTGCAGGGCTACGAGACCATACAGCAGGCTATGGCGGATGAGGCGTTAACGGCGAAGGTTCGTGAGGTTCTTGAGGAGACCGGCGCAGTGCTGGTCCAGAAGCATGGCTTCGATGAAGTAGAGCACAGTAAGTATATCGATAAAATCCTGGAGCGCTTCCGCAATCCGGCGCTGACCGATGAGGTGTCCCGTGTAGGCCGTTCGCCGCTGCGCAAGCTGTCGCCCAGTGACCGTCTGGTATCCCCTGCAACGCAGGCGTATGACAGAGGGCTGAGTTACACCGCGTTGACACGTTCCATGGCCGGTGCGCTGCTGTTCAAGGCGGGGGATGACCCGGAAGCGGTGGAGCTGCAAGCCGCAATCGCGGAGCTTGGAGCAGAAGCAGCGCTGACGAAGTATACGGGTCTTGCTGCGGATCACCCTATTCATCAGTCGGCGATGGAGCAATACGCGATTTTGAGCTAAGAACATATGAGCTAACAACATAAAAATACAGCCGCAGGGAAAGCCTATAAGCTTATCCCTGCGGCTGTTTGCGTTGTCTGTAAACTTGTAATCTGTTTAGCTGTTCTCCAGAATCGTCTGCAGTGTCGTGCGGTCCAGTCCTTGGACCAGCTTGATCAGCAACTCTTTGGCTGCCGCATAATCATCACTGTGGATGATCGAGGTTGCCGTGTGGATGTAACGGGAGCAGATTCCGATCACCGCTGAAGGAATGCCGATTCCGCTGAGATGCACCTGACCCGCATCCGTTCCTCCCTGGGAGACGAAATACTGGTATTTGATCTTATGGGTATCAGCCGTATCCTGCACGTATTCAATCAGTCCCCGGTGGGTAATCATCGTCGGGTCAAAAATGCGCAGCAGCGCGCCCTGGCCCAGATGGCCGAAGGCCTGGCGGTCGCCGGTCATATCGGCAGCGGCGCTGGCGTCCAGCCCGAAGAAAATATCCGGTGCCAGCAGATTGGCGGCCGTCCGGGCACCGCGCAGCCCGACCTCTTCCTGAACGGTAGCCCCGCAATAGAGCGTATTCGGCAAGGCTTGTCCGTGCAGTTCCTTCATTAATTCAATAGCCAGTCCGACACCGTAGCGGTTGTCCCAGGCCTTGGCCATAATCTTCTTGGGATTGGCCAGCGGCGTGAATGGGCATACCGGTACGACCTGCTGTCCAGGAGCTACACCGAAGCTCTGCGCCTCTTCCCGGCTGTCCGCACCGATATCGATATACATCTTGCTGATCTCCCCGGCTTTGCCGCGTTCATCTGCGCTCAGCAAGTGAATGGGCGTACTGCCGACAACGCCGTTCAGCGTTCCCTTCGGCGTAATGATCTGCAGCCGCTGTGAGGCTACCGCTGAAGCCAGCCATCCGCCCAGCGGTGTGAAGCGGATCATCCCGTTGTCTGTAATACCGGTAACCATGAAGCCTACTTCATCGAAATGGCCGGCCACCATAATCTTGGGACCGTTAGCTTCACCGCGCATTACGCCGAACAGGCTGCCCAGGCGGTCCTGCACGAATTCATCCGTATAAGGCGTCATTGCCTCTTTGACATAAGCGCGCAGTTCGCGCTCGAAGCCGGAGGCTGAGGGGAATTCAGTCAATGTCTTAAATAATTCAAGTGTGTCTGTATTCATACATATATCGCTCCTTTATGTCATCTAGTATGAACATTGTTGCGCCTCTTGTCCATGCTGGAAGGGCAAATGAACACAGAGGCTCATTGTGCGAATACTATACGGTAAGGGCTCTGCAGGCAGGGGCCGGAGAAAGGAAGCGAGGAGAATGTGGCTCTCGGGGAGCGTAGCCCAGGCAGGCAGCCGGAGCGGTTTCCGGAAAGTACCGGTCCGCAGGCAGGGCTTGCCCAGGCGGTACCGCCGCCGGTACGGGCGGGAGAATGAGGCAGTGCTGATCCTGGTGCTGTTTCTGCTGCTGATTGTTGTGCTGTTTTATTTTTCCTGAGCAGGATGGACATAACGGGGCCGCCTGAAGTGAACAATAAGGAAAACTTAATTCCGCATAGCACGAAGGAACGGGACTACAGCTTACCCGCTGCCCGTTCCCTTTCGTATCCAACAGTTCAGGGGGTGTCTGCATTGCCGGCAAAAACAAAAAAGTCAGGCGTCAAGCTGAACCTTGACGGTCTGACTCCGAAGGCTTATCAGGAATTGGCCAAGCCTTACGTGCCTTCTCGTCCTGTATTCAAAAATTGTATACGCGCCTTCCTCTCCGGGGGACTCATCTGTGTGCTGGGACAAGGCATCCAGGAAGCATTCATGGCGATATTCGATATGACCTCAAGAGAGGCGGCAAGTCCGACCGTGGCCATTCTGATTCTGCTCTCCGTCATACTGACCAGCTTCGGGGTATATGACAAGCTCGCCCAGTGGTGCGGTGCAGGCACAGCGGTGCCCGTCACAGGATTCGCCAACAGCATGTGCTCTGCCGCACTGGAGCACAGGGCTGAAGGGCTGGTACTGGGCGTGGGCGGGAACATGTTCAAGCTGGCCGGGTCGGTTATTGTGTTCGGTGTCGTTGCCGCTTTTATCGTGGGTGTAGTGTATGCCGTTATGGGCTGGGGAGGTGCGCATTAAACGATGAAGCAGCTCGGCAGTCAGACCTGGGAATTTACGAACCGTCCGGTGATCCTTGGGACATCCGCTGTAGTGGGGCCTGAAGAGGGAGAAGGGCCGCTGGCCGCAAGCTTCGACTTCGTTTATGATTCGCTGGAGATGGGCGAGAAGACATGGGAGAAGGCAGAACGCGCCCTGTTCGAAAAAGCCGCCAAGCTCGCCCTGATGAATGCGAATCTGGAGCAGGAGAAGCTGGAGTTCTTCGTCGGCGGGGATCTGATGAATCAGATTATCAGCAGCTCCTTCGCCGCGCGTAAGCTCGGCGTGCCTTACTTGGGAGTGTTCGGTGCCTGCTCCACCTCGATGGAGAGCCTCGCCATCGCTTCCATGATTGTGGATTCCGGCGGCGGCAAGTACGTGCTGGCCGGTACATCCAGCCATAACTGTACAGTTGAGAAGCAGTTCCGCTACCCGACAGAGTATGGCTCGCAGAAGCCGCCCACCGCCCAGTATACCGTTACAGGCTCTGGATGCGCGGTGGTAGGCGTAAACGACGGGACGGTTCAAGGGCCGCATGTGGTGTACGCAACGCTTGGTCGCATCATGGATCTGGGGCTGAAGGATCCGTTCAATATGGGAACGGCCATGGCCCCGGCTGCCGCTGACACGATTACGGCACATTTCCGCGATACGGGGCTGTCGCCTGGTCACTATGATCTGATTGTTACGGGCGATCTGGCTTCCGTCGGCTTGCCGATTGCCAAGGATCTGCTGGCCAAGGAAGGCATCCCAATGGAGCAGACGGTCTTCAATGACTGCGGCCTCATGATGTACGACCTGGACAAGCAGAAGTATGTCATTGCCGGGGGAAGCGGCGCGGGCTGCTCGGCCACAGTAACCTACGGTCATATTATCGGCCGGATGAAGAAGGGTGAGTTGAAACGGGTATTGATCGTGGCGACTGGAGCGCTGCTCTCGCCGCTGTCTTATCAGCAAGGGGAGAGTATTCCGTGTGTAGCCCATGCGGTAGCCCTGGAGATCGGAGGTGAGGGAGCATGATTTATTTATGGGCTTTTCTGGTCGGAGGAGCGATATGCGTGATCGGCCAGCTGATGTTCGATGTGCTGAAGCTGACTCCGGCCCATACCATGAGTACGCTGGTGGTGCTTGGGGCGGCTGCCGATGCTTTTGGCATCTACGATCCGCTCGTGAAATTCGCCGGAGCCGGGGCCAGCGTACCCATTACCAGCTTCGGGAATTCCCTGGTCCACGGCGCGCTGACTGAGCTGGAGCGCGATGGCTGGGTCGGTGTCGTCACCGGGATCTTCGATGTGACCAGCGCCGGGATTTCCTCGGCGATTGTCTTCTCTTTCCTGGCGGCGCTGGTGGTCCGGCCGAAGGGTTAGTGCAGCATAGATAAGTATATTCGGGACCGCTTCAACTTCTGGCGGTCTTTTATAAACGGATGTCGTCCTTATAAGGGCGGCATCCGTTTATGCTTGTTTTTGGGTCTTAACAGGAATTTGAATAAATAAAAAATATATAATCAAAATATTAACGAAATGTCAGCTTTTGTCGATATAGATGTATGCTTGTGCAATCAAGAGAATACATAAGTTAACGGGGGAAGCGTAGAGATGAAAATAAATATCCGTATGAAAATGCTGCTTGCTTTTTTTGTTGTCATAGCACTGCTGTTTATCAGTAGCACTGCTTCTCTGCTCAGCCTAAACAAGCTTGGAGATACAGCGAAAGACATCGACTCACACTGGATGCCCAGTGTCACGATTCTTGGTACGCTGAATGGAGATGTCTCGGATGTTGAACGCCTTGCGCTGAATCTGGTGCTGGAGCAGAATACTGCGCAAAGAGACAAGGTTCAAGCCGATTATAATGCTGTGCTTAAGAAGGTAGACGACGGACTTAAGGTCTATGAAGCCCTGATCAGCTCCGATGAGGAGAGGGAAATCTACAAGGGCTTTACTGAACAATATGCGTCCTATCTGGCCAAGCTGCCGGAGATTATTAGTGCCGGAGAGGCCAAGGACTATGGCAAGGCCAATATGCTGCACAAAGAATCCTATGGGCTGTGGTATAACGCAAATAACACCATTATGAAGCTGATTGAACTTAATAACAGCGGAGCCGCCTTGATGAACGATGAAGCGGTGGCGAATTACGTTTCAGGACAGCGGATGATCATTGTCTTCAGCGCTGCCGCGATCCTGGTTGCGATTGTGATCTCGATCCTGCTGTCGAGCGCCATCTCGCGTCCGGTGCTGAGAATCAGCCGTGCTGCGGAACGTATCGCTGGCGGGGACCTGACCGGTGAACCGGTAACCGTGAAGAGCAGGGACGAGATGCATACACTCTCGCTTGCATTCAATGCAATGGTACAGAATCTCCGGAGCCTCATTCAGGCTGTAAACGCGACGACAGAGCTTGTAGTTACTTCCTCCGAAGAGCTGACAGCAAGTGCAGAGCAGAGCAGCCAGGCGTCTATGCAGATTACAGAGACAATGCAGGAAGTAGCCAGCGGGGCTGCACTTCAGGTGGATATGGTTGGGAAATCTACGCAGGCTATTGAAGAGATGTCCGTTGGTGTAGAACAGATTGCTGTACGCGCCCAGTCTGTCTTCGCATCTGCACAAGGAGCAGCCCAGAAGTCTGCCGAAGGGAATCAGCGGATTCAGGAAGCAGTGACACAGATGAACGCTGTGAATCAGTCGGTTACAGAGCTCGGCGGCATGATGTCGGCGCTCGGAGAACGTTCCAATGAAATCGGCAAAATCGTTAGTGTCATTACCGGCATCGCGGGACAGACCAACCTTCTGGCGCTCAATGCTGCCATTGAAGCTGCGCGTGCCGGAGAACAGGGACGGGGCTTTGCTGTGGTTGCAGGAGAAGTCCGCAAGCTTGCAGAGCAGTCCGCCGGCTCAGCCCAGCAGATTACCGAACTGGTAGAAGCCATCCAATCCGATACCGTCACAGCGATTGAAGCGGTAATGTTGAACGGACAGGATGTCGCTGCTGGGCTGGAAGCCGTCCGCAGCGCCGGTAATTCCTTCGAGCATATTCTGAATACTGTCAATCAGGTTACCGGAGAGATTGAGGAAGTATCGGCCGGATCAGAGCAACTGTCAGCAGGAACGGATGAAGTGGTCAACTTCATCAAGCAGATATCTGTCGCAGCCGAGAATGGAGCGGCGGGAACACAGCATGTATCGGCTGCTACCGAGGAGCAGCTGGCTTCAATGGAAGGCATCTCGGCTTCGGCCACTTCATTGTCCACTATCGCTGAAGAGCTTCAGGAGCAGATCGGCAAATTCAAGGTTTAATGTCAAGTACGACAGGCACTGCAGCACAATTCCCTTATCCGGGATTTGTGCTGTTTGTTTTGGCATTTACAGTAATATCACCAGCCTAACATGTACTTTCGGTACTCCTATCATGTAAAATGTATATATTACTGCTTATTCTGATATAGGAGGGTTTAATATACATGCCCGTACGTCAAGAATCCACGCAAATTATGAACGCTGTCCGCACTAATCTGGAATCCTGTATTCTCGGTAAAAGCTTTGAAATAGAACTGCTGCTGACTGCACTGTTAGCAGGCGGACATGTCCTCATTGAGGATGTTCCGGGGACTGGCAAAACCCAGCTTATCCGCGCACTCTCCCGGTCGATGTCCGGTGAATACCGGCGTATCCAGTGTAACCCGGATATTCTTCCGAGTGATATTACCGGCGTATCCGTCTATCATCCGCGCGATGAGATGTTCCACTTCCGTCCGGGCCCGGTGATGACTAATATTCTGCTGGCTGATGAGATCAACCGGGCGACCACCAAGACCCAGTCCGCACTGCTTGAGGTAATGGAGGAACGCAATGTTACGGTCGATGGAGAGACCTATCCCCTTCCGCATCCGTTCATGCTCTGCGCGACCCAGAATCCGATAGATTTCGAGGGAACCTATACCCTTCCCGAAGCTCAGCTGGACCGCTTCATGCTGCGGATCAGCCTGGGCTACCCGGATGCCGATACCGAGAAGAACCTGCTGCGTACCCATCAGCAGGGCCAGCCGGTGGACAGGCTGGCTCCCGTAACCAGTATGGAGACGATCGCCGCCATTCAGGAGGAGATCCGTGATGTGTTCATCAGCGAGCCGGTGCTGAACTACCTGCTGGATGTGGTCCGCCAGACGCGGGTACATCCGCTGGTGCTGCTGGGCGCCAGCCCCCGGGCATCATTATCGTTCATGATGGCCTGCAAGGCCTACGCTTTTCTCCAGGAACGCGACTATGTGCTGCCTGATGATGTGAAGACCCTGACCCCGTATACGCTGGGACACCGTATCCTGCTGCGGCCGGAATCACGCCTGGACAATGTCAGCATGGACTCCCTGCTCCAGAAGCTGCTTCAGAGCATTAACGTGCCTGTAACCATGAGGCAATAAGATGAGGGCCTTACTTACGCGGGCTGCCGCTGCGGTTCAGCTGAGGAAGTTCACGGGCGTTCTGGCGATTTGGGTCATCACACTCTTCTACGTGCTGTTTCAGGGCGGCAAAACCTCGTTCATGCTGTTCATCATGGTCTCTGTTCTCATTCTGTATCTGTTCATTGGCGGTCTTGAAGGGGTCCGGCGGGCCAGAGGCACACGCAGCTTCTATTCCGAACAGGATAAGCCGGATCTGCTCTATGCCGGGGGCTTTCTAAAGGTGAAGCTGGAAGTAACCATTCCGGGATTTCTGCCTTTGCCCTACGTGATCGTAAGGGAAATTCTGAAGCGCCATAACGGAGAGTCCTGGGTGTTCGAGGAGAGCCTGATTCCGAATATGGGCGGACGGGGGGAGCTGCTGTTCCAGACGCCGCTGCTTGAGCGGGGCCGTTATTCTTTTGAGAATACGGATATTCTCAGCGAGGACATCTTCGGTCTGATGGAGCACAAGGGAACCTTCAAGGCAGAAGGCCAGTTCCGGGTGATGCCCCGGGCCGTCGTAGTGCCGCGCTGGCAGCTGTACGAGCGCAAGGCGCGCCTGTCGGGGCCGCAGGTATCGCTGCTTCAGTCACGTCGCGAGACCACGCAGATCAACGGTGTGCGTGATTATGTCTACGGCGACCGGCTGACGCGCATTCATTGGAATGCAACAGCGAAGACCGGCGAGTGGAAGTCCAAAGAATTCGAGCATGAATCCGTTCCCAGAACCATTCTGGTGCTGGACGGCACCTCCAGCGGCTATTACAACTCTGCACAATTCGAGCTGGCAGTCTCGGTCACGGCTTCTCTTCTGGGCTTCGGCATCCGGGAGCGGATCGGCATCGGCCTGTGCTGTCTGGATAAGCATAATAAGGTGTTCAGTCCGGCGGAGGGCAATGCCGAGCGGCAAAAGATGATTCAGTATTTGATTGATATCAACGCGGAAGGCAAGGGGCCGCTGATTAACAGGCTGGAGAGTGTCCAGCGGCTGTTTCCCAAGGGGTCGTATTTCGTACTGATCAGTCCGCAGAGCGGCAGAGTGGTGCTGGATACGCTGCGCTGGGCGGAGAACCGGGGGATGACGCCTTCCCACATTCATGTTCTTCATCCTTCCGGGAAATACCGGGCCGGTGAGTGGCAGAATATTCTGCATTCGCATGGCGTTACCGGACATAGCATCAGCACACTTCAGGAGCTTCCTGCGGTACTTGGAGGTGATTCTGTCCGATGAAGCACTGGTTCCAGGCGATACGTTCCTCATGGCATCACGGGCTGACAATGCTATGGCTAAGCATTATCGCTATGCAGTGGGTGTCCTATACGGTGCCCTTCTGGCTACAGGAGACCACCGTTTCTGTAGCACTAACCCTGCTGGCCGTTACAGCTATTGAAATTATTTTTCCGTTCAAAAGAGTGTACCGCATGCTGCTGGAAGGCGCGGCAGTGGTATTTATTATATACAATGTGATTATCAGTTACGGTATTTACATTCCTGATCCTCTGCTGCCGGCATTTCTTGACCGGCTGCCGGGGATAGCGGCATCGATGAACCCGTATATCTGGTTTGCACTGGGGGCTTGGGCTCTGCTGCTTGTGTCCGCCTGGTGGGTGAACGGCAAGGCGCGGATTCTGATGTTCATCGCGGCGAATATCACGGCCTTCGCCGCGCTGGATTCGTTCACGATAGCGGTAATGTGGCAGGAGGTAGCCTGGACGGTCTTTGCCGGTATGGGCTGGCTGGTCACGCGGCATCTGAGGAATTTCCAGCTGCATTATCCGCGCGGCTGGACCTATCTGCTGAGGTACCCGATGAAGGTGGCCTTGAATATAGCGATTATTTTCTCACTGGTCATTCTTGCCGGGGTGAACATGCCGGGCGTGCGTCCAACCTTGACCGATCCTTATACCGCCTGGCAAAAGTGGAATGGGAACTCGGTCTCGTCCAGACCCTCCTCCGGGGGCGGGGACGCTGGAAGCGGCGGGTCAGCGGCGAACGGGACGACGTCGGGCTACAGCCTGAATGATGACAATCTGGGCGGCGGCTTCAACTTTGATTATTCGCCGGTCATGCAAGTGACCTCCGATCTGCGCACCTATATGCGCGGCGAGATCCGCAGCGTGTATTCAGGCAAAGGCTGGACAGATGATGATACCTCCGGCCGGGGAAAGCATAACGAGGTGCAGGTGGGCGAGCCGCTGGAGCGCGCTGTCGCCTCCAAGACAGAGACCCGTACGCTCAAGCAGACCGTTAAGCTGCTTGGAGGGAACAGTTATCCGGTTCTGTTCGGCGGCTATTCGATCTCGGGGGTAGACTCGGTGGACGGGCAGGAACAGAGCAGCGGCTTGGCCTGGCGGAGTGAAGACAGTGAACTGCTGTGGAATCCCGGAGGCAAAACAAGAGCTTACCCTCAGACCTATGTGATAACCTCGGAGGTGCCGGTGGTTCCCCTTAAGGAACTGAGCCTGCAGACCTTCGAGCAGCTCTACAGCAACAAGAATATCGACCCGCAGTATCTTCAGCTCCCCGATAACTATCCTGAGCGGGTGAGCACACTTGCCAAGGAGATTACGGCGAGAGCGCAGACGCCTTACGAGAAGACGATTCTGCTGCAGCAATATCTGCAAGCTTCTTTCCCTTACACGAATCAGCCGGATACCTCACGGGCCAGAAGCAAGGACATGGTCGAGAGCTTCCTGTTTGAGATCAAGGAAGGATACTGCGATTACTATTCCACGGCGCTTGTTACTATGGCAAGATCACTGGATATACCTGCCCGCTGGGTGAAGGGATATGCTCCAGGAGAGCAGGCCGAGATTCCGGATAGCGTAATGCTTCAGCAGGGCGCTGCCGGTTATGTAAATAACAACTACACGATTACTAATGCGGACGCCCACTCCTGGGCCGAGATCTATTTCGGCGATTACGGGTGGGTACCTGTAGAGGCAACGCCCGGCTTCGATGTTCCGGTGCTCACGCAGAGTGAACAGGATATTCCGGACCAGCCTGAAGTGCAGGAAGAGGAGCCGGAAGAGCTTGAGCCGGCGGCATCGGGCCAGACGGACAAGTCTGCCGGATTCCATCCCGGCACCTGGGCTGTGGCTGGAGCAGCCGCTGTACTCCTGCTCTGGACCCTATTCCTGATCTGGCAGCGCCGGCTCCACCTGCGCTTCCTGATTACACGTATGCGTCTAGGTGGTCAGCCGACTCCGGCGCAAAAAGTTATCGCAGAAACGGAGCGCTGGGTAAGGTATATGCGCAGGAAGGGTATGCTGAAGAAAGAGCATGAGACCCTGCGCGAATCCGTAGCACGGTGGAGCGTGGAACGCCCGCAAGCTGCGGGCAGTCTTGCTGCACTGCTGAAGATGTTCGAGCGGGCGAATTACAGCCCTGAGGTTATTGAAGACAAAGACTGGCACAGCGTGTATACTGAAGCTTTGCGGCTGCGAAAAAGCATGAAGTCCGGCAAGTAATGCCTCATGGTGATGAAATGCTGCCGGACCCTGGGGTTTTTGCAGTCCTATAGCGCCGGGTTACAAGTTTCCTGTATGAAAATGAGGTGAAGGTATTGTTCGAAAGATTAGTCCCTAAGCTCCGGGTAAACACGGTGTTTGATATCGCTCTGGAGGAGCTGTACCGCCAAGGATACCGGGGAATTATTACGGATCTGGATAATACGCTGGTCGGTGCCAAGGCGCCGCTGGCTACTCCTGAGCTGCTGCTCTGGTTCGCTAAGGTGAAGGAACTGGGCTTCAAGCTTGTGATTGTATCCAACAACAATATGGACCGGGTGTCGCGTTTTGCTACCCCGCTGAATATTGAATTTGTACATCAGGCCAAGAAGCCCAGCAATTCCCCGTTCCTGCGGGCCATGAAGCTGATGGAGCTGGGACCGGAGCAGACGATTGTGGTCGGCGACCAGATGCTTACCGATGTATACGGCGGCAACCGGCTGGGTCTGTTCACGGTACTCGTGCTGCCAATCTCAGTCAAGGATGAAGGAATAGGAACAAGAATTAACCGCAGAGTGGAGCAGATTGCCTTGACCCGTCTGCGGAAGCAAGGATTGTGGCAAGAGGAGGATAAATCTTAATGAATGCAATAAACGATGAAAAGATGCGGCCAGAGAAATGCAGCGGCTGCGGCATTAAGCTCCAGAGCGTGGACAAGGAGCTTCCCGGCTATATCCCGGAGGTCGCCTTCGAGCGGGAGCCGGTAATTTGCCAGCGCTGCTTCCGGATCAAGAATTACAATGAAGCCTCTTCCGTATCGGTGAATCAGGATGAATTCCTGAAGCTGTTAAGCGGAGTAGGGGAGAAGAATGCACTGGTCATCCACATCGTGGATCTGTTCGATTTCGAGGGCAGTCTGATTTCGGGGCTGCAGCGGTTCGTTGGCAATAATCAGGTCATCCTGGCGGTGAACAAGATCGATCTGCTGCCGAAGGTTACCAACTGGAACCGGCTGCGCAACTGGATGCAGCAGCGCTGCAAGGAAGAGGGACTGCGCACGGCGGAGATTGTCCTGGTCAGCGCGAAGCGCAATCAGGGCTTCGACCGTCTGCTGGAGGCCGTTACCGAGCTGCGCGGCCAGCGTGATGTATACGTGGTCGGGGCAACTAATGTTGGCAAGTCTACCTTGATTAACCGGCTGATCTCCGATTACAGTGACCTGGAAGAGGAGCTGACGACCTCCCGTTATCCGGGAACCACCCTTGATATGGTCAAAATCCCGCTGGATGACGGCCACTCCATCATTGATACGCCTGGGATCGTATACCCTTGGCGCTACAGTGAGCTGGTCGAGCGCAAGGATCTGGGTGCAGTGATGCCCGAGAATCCGCTCAAGCCTGCAGTCTACCAGCTGAATGAAGGCCAGTCGCTCTTCTTCGGCGGATTGGGACGCTTCGACTTCATTCAGGGGGAACGCCAGTCCTTCACCTGCTTCATCAGCGGCACCCTCAAGATTCACCGCACGAAGCTGGAGCGTGCAGATTCCCTGTACCAAGACCACCGGGGCGAGCTGCTGTCTCCGCCGGGAACTGCCGACATGGACAAGCTGCCGCAGTGGCAGCGGCATGAATTCCGTATCGCCAGGAATAGTGAGACGGACCTGTTCATCTCCGGCCTGGGCTGGATCAAGGTGAACGGTACAGCCGGAGCGGTAGTAGCTGTCCATGTGCCGCGCGGCGTCAAGGTGCTTACCCGTCCGTCGCTGATCTAATTGTACAGGAGGAAGGCGACATGACTGAGACAGGCAGGAACACGCAGAGTCACGGGGAGCTCTTGCTGGGCGTGATGGGTGACCCGATTGCCCAGTCCAAATCCCCGCTGATGCACGGGGCGGCGCTCCAGTCGCTCGGTCTCTCCGGGGCTTATGTGCCGCTGCATATCACGCCGGACAAGCTGGGTGATGCGGTGCAGGCGATACGGACGCTTGGCTTCCGCGGCGTGAATGTAACGATTCCACATAAGGTTGCTGTGATGGAGCATCTGGACCAGCTGGATTCAAGTGCGGTCGATGTCGGCGCAGTCAATACCATCGTTAACGATAATGGGATACTGACTGGCTTCAATACGGATGGGATCGGATATGTTCGCTCGCTTAAGACAGAGGCTGCGCCGGATCTCACCGGCACCCGTATTCTGGTGATTGGAGCCGGCGGTGCGGCCAGAGGGATTGTCTCGGCGCTGCTGAAGGAGCAGCCGGCAATGGTCCTGATTGCGAACCGTAATGAGGAACGGGCGCATCACCTGGCAGATAGCTTCAGCAGCCGGGGGAGCTTAGCCGGAGCAGGGATGGATACCGTTCCTGGCGTGCTAGGCAGCATGGATATCGTAATCAATACAACATCGGTAGGCATGTATCCGCATATGGAGGACATGCCGATCGATCCGGCCGGGCTACATGAAGGGATGATCGTCAGCGATCTGATCTATAATCCGCTTCATACCCGGTTGCTTACAGAGAGCCTGAAGCGCGGCTGCACTATTCACGGCGGGCTGGGCATGTTCGTTTATCAGGGAGCTTACGCCCTGGAGTATTGGACGGGGCTTGTCGCTCCCGCAGCGATTATGCGGCAGACTATTGCGGATTGCCTCGGCCAGGTGCCAGGCAAATGATTTTCACGGAAAAGGGTAATAATATATGTTAATTAAGGAGTTTTCACATTTATGTTAACAGGCAAACAAAAACGTTATCTGCGCTCTTTGGCTCATCATCTGGATGCTGTATTTCAGGTTGGCAAAGGCGGCGTAAACGATCATCTGATCCGTCACATTGAAGAAGCTATTGAGAAACGCGAGCTGATGAAGATCAGTGTATTGAATAACAACGCTGATGATCCCAAGGAAATTGGTGCCGCGCTTGCCGAACAGTCCGGTTCGGAGCTTGTTCAGGTTATCGGCAAGACTATCGTTCTGTACAAGGAATCACGCGACAACAAAACGATCGAGCTTCCAAGATAGGAGGTTGACCTCTTGAGAGTAGGCATAATGGGAGGGACCTTCGATCCTCTGCATATCGGGCATATGATGGCCGCTGAGACGGCGCGCGAGAGCTACAGTCTGAAGGAGGTCTGGTTCATGCCTTCGCATATTCCGCCTCATAAGCATGAGGCTGGGGCAACCGGTGAAGAACGGCTGGCTATGGTAGAGGGAGCGGTGAAGAATCACCCTTCCTTTGGCATTCTTGACTGGGAAATCGTGCGGGGCGGAGTATCCTATACGCTGGAGACGGTGATTAGTCTGCAGGAGGAATATCCGCAGCATGAGTTCTTTTTCATCGTGGGTGCGGATATGGTTCAGTATCTGCCCAAGTGGCAGGGGATCGAAGAGCTGGTGAAGCGGTTGACCTTCATCGGTGTCGGACGTCCGGGCACCCCGCTGGATCTGGGACTGCTGCCGGAGTTCATTGCGGGTAGAGTGCTGCTGGCGGATATGCCGCTGGTCGATCTCTCTTCCACCATGCTCAGAGCCCGGGCCGCCGAAGGAAAGTCGATCCGCTATATGGTTCCGGATGCTGTGTATGAATATGTTCAAAGGAGTGGATTGTATGGAGTTCAGCCGTGAAGCGCTGATTGAGGCGGTATCCGGCCAGATGCCGGACAAACGCTGGAAGCATACACTCGGTGTGATGGAGTCCGCTGTGAAGCTGGCTCAGCGTTATGGCGCTGATCCGCAGCGGGCCGAGACCGCCGCCATCCTGCATGATGTGGCCAAGTATTGGCCGGTAGAACGGATGCGGGAGATCATTGAACAGAATGGATTATCCGCCGAGCTTTTGAAATATGACAAGCAGCTATGGCATGCTGAGGTTGGTGCTTATACCGCCGAACATGATTATGGTATTCAGGATACTGAGGTGCTGGACGCGATCCGTTACCATACCTCGGGACGCGAGAACATGGGCCTGCTGGAGCGGATCGTCTGTCTGGCTGATTATATTGAGCCTGGACGGGACTTCCCCGGTGTGGAGGAGATACGCAGGCTATCGAAGGTCAGCCTGGAGGAAGGGCTGATTGCCGGACTGGATTCCACTATACGTGTACTGCTGGAGAAGCGCCGGGTCGTATTTCCGCTTACGGTGCTGGCGCGCAACGATTTAGTTAGAACATTGGAGGATAAACTATGAGTGTACAATCAAACAAGCTGTTTGAGCTGGCGTTACACGCCGTTCAGGATAAAAAAGCAATGAATGTGGTGGCCCTCGATCTGCGCAGTGTGTCGCCGATCAGCGATTATTTCATCATCTGCCACGGTAATTCCGATACCCAGGTTCAGGCAATTGCCACTGAGGTGCGCAAGGTTGTTCATGAAGCTGGCGGAATGATCAAAGGCATTGAGGGGATGGATGCAGCACGCTGGGTACTGATGGACCTTGGCGATGTGATCGTCCATGTCTTCCACCGCGATGAACGTGAATATTACAATATTGAGCGTCTGTGGTCGGATGCCAAGGTCGTGGAGACGGTATGAGTCTGATTGCAGGAACTACGGTTACGCTTGAAGTGATGCGGGAGGTATCCCCTTACGGGTACTTCCTGAGCGCAGGCGACCAGGATATCATGCTTCATTACACCGAGCTTGTGGGCAGCAAGCCGAAGATCGGCGACAAGGTTGAGGTCTTCCTCTTCTTCGATACCGAGGACCGTCCTGCGGCTACGATGAAGAAGCCGTATCTGACGCTTGGCGAGATGGCGCTGCTGGAGGTGGCGGATATCCATCCGCGGCTGGGCTGCTTCCTGGAGATGGGGCTTGGCCGGCAGCTGCTGCTGCCGCTCAGCGAGCTTCCCGAGCTGGTGGAGCTGCGTCCGCAGATTGGCGACAAGGTCTTCGCAATTATGGAGCATGATAAGCAGGGACGTCTCCGTGCCAAGCTGGCCGGAGAGCAGGAGCTCGCACCGCTGGCCTTGCCTGCACCGGAGTCCTGGCAGGGGCAGAGTGTCACCGCACGGGTGTACAAGCCGCTGCAGATGGGCACGTTCGTGCTTGTAGACGCCGGTGTGCTTGGCTTCGGCATCATCGGTATGGTCCACTCCTCTGAGCGCAGCCGTTTGCTGCGTCTGGGCGAAGTGATTGAGGCGCGCGTGGCGCATATCCGTGAGGATGGGCGCGTCAACCTCAGCATGGGCCACCGCAAGGAAGTGGGCCGTGATGTGGATTCGGCGGCTCTGCTTGATTTCCTGGCTTCCCGTCCGGGCGGCGGAATGCCGTATTCGGATGCTACGCCTCCCGATATTATCAAGCAGCGCTTCGGCATCAGCAAATCAGCGTTCAAGCGTGCGCTTGGCAAGCTGATGAAGGAAGGGCTGGTTGTCCAGAAGGAGAACTGGACCTATCTGGCTGCCCGCGAAGAGGAGCAGGCCGGACCGGACAGCGATTCTGACAACCAATAGTATAGAGAAAGCGGTGTACGCAGTGTCTTCCTATGGCAAATTTGCTTATGTATACGATGCGCTTATGGCGGATATGCCGTATCGGGATTGGCTGGCCTTTGCCGAGACGGCATGGGGTAAATACGGCAAGCCGCGCACTGTAGCCGAACTAGGCTGCGGTACCGGTAGCCTGACGATTCCGTTGGCTGCTGCTGGTTACCACATGACGGGGATTGATCTCTCTTCCGACATGCTCTCCGTTGCCCAGCGGAAGCTGGAGCAGCAGCCGCAGGGACGGCGCTTTTTGCGGGAGGGCAGTGTCCAGTGGGTTCAGCAGAACATGAAGGAATGGGAGCTGCCGGAGCCGGTGGACGCCGTAATCTCCTTCTGCGATTGCCTGAATTATGTGCTGGAGGAGCAGGACATCCGGTCAGTGTTCTCCAGTACGTATGACGGACTGAAGCCAGGCGGGACCTTCTTATTCGATGTACATCATCCGAACACGCTGATCCGCTATGAGGAAGAGCAGCCTTTCGTGTTGGATGAGCCGGACATCTCCTACATCTGGACCTGTGAGCTGGATGTGCCGCGCCGGGAGATTGAGCATCACCTGTCTATCTTCGCCCGCGAGGAGGGCCGCTCAGACACGTACCGCCGCTTCGAAGAGACCCATACCCAGCGTGCTTATGACCCGGAGTGGATGAAGCAGGAGCTGCTTGCCGCCGGATTCAGCGAGGTGTCATTGTATTCAGACTTCGAGTGGGTGGCGGCGGATGATTCCGCGCAGCGGCTGTTCTATGTGGCTGTGAAATGAAGCTGCTAAAGAGTTGAACTTTAAGCGTAAATCGTCACTGCGGAGAACATTTGGACTTACGGCCGCTGTTGTCTGCAGATTTCATGATTTAATACCGCTGTTCGCGGTAGAAATCCGCAGACAGCTGATGCTTCCGAAGCGAGCTTTCCTGCGGAAAGCTTTGAGGCGGACGCTACCGCTCCTACAGTTCCAAATTTCCCCTCCGTTCCTTTTTGCTTCTCGTTAAATTCTTTAGAGCTTCATATATGGTTGAGGTAGTATGGAGGTCCTTACCTGAATTGGGTAAGGGCCTTCTTTGATCTTGATATGGAGCAAATCTATGTGAAAAACCTAACACAATCGGCGCTGCAGAGCTACATTGGGCCGGTGCGAGGTGCATAGCCGTTCCTGCTTGCATGACAATAGCAAACCGGGCCGTATCTTCAGATACGGCCCGGCCATCTTCCAAGCAGGCTTACCGGTGTTCGAACAAATCGATGGTGCCGAGTACAATATGCGCCAGACCAAATCCAAGAATGCCGGTTGCCGCGATCTTATATCTGCTCCCCAGAAAAGCTGCACTCGAAGCAGTAACTACGGTCCCCAGTACGGCGGGTATCATCCCTTCACGCATTCGAAACACTCCCTCACGGTAGTTTGAAAGACATTCGTTAGTGTGGGTTACGGAGGGGACAATTATACTTCGAGTTTATGCCAGCGGCGGCAGGGAAGCGGCTGTCTGTTATAAACGGTCAATCTGTCACTCCCGCTGTGGTTACCCGGCCGGCCGGATCTTCGACCTCATGCACATTATAGAGCACACGCGCCAGCAGATCCTGGCTGTAATTGCCGAAGTGCTTGCCGTAAATGGTCAAGCCGCGCTTGTTGACCGGCTTGTCGGTGACGGCAATGCGGAAAGTCAGCTCGCTCTTGTAATCCAGCTTAATGTCGTCCAGGGTGATGTCCGAGATACGGCAGCCGTCAATGAAGCTACCCTCCTGATTGATGCGGATCAGCTTCAGCATGCCATACTGGTTGAGATGGGGAGGCCACCAGTCCGGGTTGAAGGTGCCGCGCGTGTCGCCAAAGTCCCCGGGGCTGGTCCAGAAGCCGATCTCGATGCCGTTCACATAGAAGTACAGATCCGATGGGTAATTGTCGCTGAACCCGGGAGCCTCGGAGCCAATCTCCATGGAGAACTGGATTTCCCGGAAGGTCTGGTTGGCTTTGAGATAGTTAGGGATGCGGTACTCCAGGAAGCCTTCGGCCATCCAGATGATCTCGGAATCGATCCGTTGGGGATCGGCGAAGTAACGCGGCTCGTCGAAATCCCCGATGATGCTGTCCTTGGTGGCCAGACCGCAGGTCGGAACGGCCTGATAATTACTGTAATGGCCCACCTGAATCTCGACCTCATACAGATTATCCACATCCTTGCTGCGCAGATCCACCATCAGCTTATCTTTATTCAGGTAGCAGACCTTCTGGATTCCGTGCTTGCCTACAGCCGTATTGATCTCAATTAAGCCGCTTTCCTCCAGCTTCTTGATATGCATCGTAATGGCCCCGTTGCTGAGATTTAGCTTCTTGGCAATTTCGTTGAGATTCAGGGCCTGATTGGTCGCCAGCAGCTCAAGAATCTGGATGCGGATTTCCGAGCTGAGCGCCTTGAAGATATCAATCCCGCTCATCAGATCTTTAATATAAATCATATTTAGAGTACCTTCTTCCACTGAGGTCATGAGAATCGAAACTATTTTATAAAATTATAAACTAATTAGCCCTAAAAGGAAAGTATTTTGCCTTTATTTGTAGAAAACGATTAAATTTAAGCTAAAAGTAGAAGTTGAAGCCTGTTTATTTTATATAAATATGAATAATTAATGCGCGAGTAAGTCAATATTAAATGATTTTTTTCAGTAAAAAGACAATAAATAACGTTTAGTTTGAATATATTTAAAAAGATTTATACTTTTATATTTACACTCCACTTTATATATGCTATTTTATACCTGTAAGCGAATACATTCAATTGTATTTCAATTATTTAATTAAAGTATGAATTATAGTACATCATGCGGTAGCTTGAACTAACAGAGCCGGTGAGGTTCCCTAGTTCTTCTATATAGATTGTATCAATCGAATTGCTCAGCAAATCCTAGGAGGGGTTACAGTGTTAAAGAAAAAGGGCTGGTTCACACTGCTGTCGTTGGTTCTGATGGTATCGGTTGTACTTACAGGCTGCGGCGGGAAGAATAATGCATCGTCCGGGGGCAATAGCGGAAGCGAAGCTACGGCGAATGCCGGGAGCAAGGATTCCAAGGAAACCAAGAATCTTACGTTTATGTTCCGCGGGGGAACGGATGAGCAGAAGGCTTATGAGGGTGTTGTGAAAAAATATGAAGCCGATCATCCAAACGTCAAGGTTAAGATCGTTGTGACTGCGGCAGATCAATATGCGACTAAGCTGAAAGCCTCTATTACGGGGAACAGCGTTCCGGACGTATTCTATTTTGAATCCGGTGACCTGAAGGCTTATGTGAACAGCGGCGTGCTGCTGGACCTGACCAGCTATGTGGAGAAGAACCCTAATATTGATTTGAATAACATCTGGAAATATGGCGTGGATCTGTACCGTTACGACGGCACCATGGCCGGGCAAGGCAATCTGTACGGGATGCCTAAGGACGTAGGCCCGTTCGCACTCGGCTATAACAAGACCATGTTCGAAGCTGCGGGTATCCCGCTGCCGGACAAAGATAAACCGTACACCTGGGATGAATTCATCAAAGTCGCTCAGCAGCTGACGATTGACAAGGACGGGGACGGCAAGCTGGATCAATTCGGTGCAGGCTTCAACGTACAGTGGGCCTTGCCTTCCTTCGTCTGGAGCAACGGGGCGGACTGGCTGGATGCGACCAAGACCAAGGTTACGATTGATGATCCGAAGTTTATCGAAGCCCTGCAATTTTTCACTGACATGCAGCTTAAATACGGCATTACGCCGTCCACAGAACAAGCACAGACTCTGGATACCTACCAGCGCTGGATGAAAGGTGAAATGGCCTTCTTCCCTGTAGGTCCGTGGGATATGAGCACTTACGAGAAGCTTCCCTTCGATTATGACCTGATTCCATATCCTGCCGGCTCCACAGGCAAATCCGCCACATGGACCGGCTCACTCGGCATCGGTGCTTCCGCCAAAACCAAGCATCCCGATGAAGCCGTGGATCTGATCAACTATCTGACGGCCTCCAAGGAGGGAATGGAAGCGCTGGTGAAGGCTAAGGTGCAAATTCCGAACCTGATGGATATGGCTAAGGAATGGGCTGCTGATACTACGACCAAACCCGCGAACAAGGAAGAATTCCTTCAGGTCGTGAATGAATACGGACGGGTGCTGCCTGGCCACTACACGTACAATGCTGAATGGTATAACCTGTTCTACACGGACATCCAGCCAGTGCTTGACGGCAAGGTTACCCCTGAGGAGTATGTGAAGACGGAACAGCCGAAGATGCAGAAGCTGCTGGATAAAGCGGTTGAGCAAGAGGCGAAATCCAAGAAATAAACGGTACGCATCGTTCTTATCCAGCATACAAAGTGATGTTCGGTCTCCTGTAACAGCGGGCCGGCATCACTTTGTTGCTGGACCATCCGAATTTGAGGTGATTCTAATGAACACTAAGCTGGGTCTGTACCGCAAGGAGAAAATCTACGGATTTCTGTTTATCCTGCCTCCGCTGCTGGGACTGCTGATTTTTACGCTGTATCCGATGATCTATTCGATCTATGGCTCATTCACGGATTGGGATGGGCTCGGCCAGATGAACTTCATCGGCCTCGGCAACTTCAAGGATCTGTGGTCGGATGAGCTGTTCCATAAGGCCTTATTCAATACTTTGTTTATGATGCTTGGCATTCCGATCGGCATTACGCTGGCGCTGCTGCTGGCGCTTGGGCTTAACCGGGGGGTGCCCGGGACTACAGCATTCCGGGTCATCTATTATGTTCCGGTCATTTCTTCTCTGGCCGCAGTATCGATCATGTGGAACTGGGCCTATAACGGTGATTATGGTCTCGTCAACCAGTTCCTTGATCTCTTCGGAATCAGCGGGCCGAACTGGATGGCGAATAAATATACGGTCAAGCCGGCGCTGATCATTATGGCGGTATGGAAAGGCCTCGGGTATACGATGCTGCTCTATCTGGCGGCGCTGCAGAGTGTCTCCAGATCTTATTATGAAGCGGCGGAGCTGGACGGAGCCAGCGGCTTCAAGTCCTTCTGGCATATCACCTGGCCGATGGTGCGCCCGGTAACCTTTTTCATCATCGTGACCAACATTATTGGAGGATCGCAAATTTTTACCGAGATGAACATTATGACCCCTACAGGCGGGCCTGAATATGCTTCAGCCTCCGTGGTGTTCTACATTTGGCAAAAAGCCTTCGGCAACTTCCAGATGGGCTATGCCTCTGCTATGGCAGTATTCCTCGGCGTGTTCATATTTGTTGTGACTCTTATCCAATTCCGAATGAACGAGAAGCAATCGTTCGATGTCGATTAACTGAAGAGGGAGGAGACCATAAATATGACGAGCAGAAGAAGAGTTACGCATAGCATTATCTTTGTTCTACTTTTAATCGGCGCGGTGTTCATGATCGGCCCGTTGCTCTGGATGCTGTCCACCTCATTCAAGGATAAGCAGGATGTGTTCGCCCTGCCTCCGGTGTGGATTCCGCGGCCGTTCCATTTCGATAAATATAGTGAGATCTGGGAAGCGGGTCCGCTGCTGAGCGGGATCAAGAACAGCTTGATTATCGCCGTCACGGTAACGATCGTGGGTACGTTCACCTCCAGTCTTGCGGCGTTTTCCTTTGCTAAATTGCGGTTTCCTGGTAAAAATAAAATATTCCTGCTGATGCTGTCATCCCTGATGATTCCGTATCCGGCAGTCATGATTCCGCAGTTCTTCATGTTCTCGAAGCTGGGCTGGATTGATACGCTGCTGCCGCTGATCGTGCCGGGTTTGTTCGGCAATATCGTCATGATCTTCTTCCTGCGGCAGTATCTGAGCAGTGTGCCGAATGCCATTATCGAAGCGGCCAAAATCGACGGAAGCTCGTACTTCCGCCTGTACAGCTCGATTACCTTCCCGCTGATCAAGCCGGCGGTGGCAGCGCAGCTGATCCTGTGGTTCATGGGCATCTGGAACGACTACCTGTCTCCGATTATCTATCTGAATTCACCGGAGAAGCAGACTCTCCAGCTGGTTATCGCCAACTTCAATGCGACCTATGCGATCCAGACGGACTATCCGCTGATTATGGCGGCTTCGATTATTGCCCTGCTGCCGATGCTGATTATCTTCCTTGTTTTCCAAAAGCAAATTATTGAATCTGTTGCCATCTCCGGAGTGAAGGGCTGACCCTTCCTCCGGAATACCGAATTACCGGCTGAGCACCGCCAGCCACCAGTTCAAGACCAAAGGAGAAACCATAATGAATACAAATAAAGAGTACACTAACCCGCTTGTCGAACAGCGTGCAGATCCCTGGGTATACAAGCATAACGACGGCTATTACTATTTCACCGCTTCCGTGCCGGAGTACGACCGGATTGAAGTACGCAGAGCGTTAACGATTGAGGGACTTCGGGAAGCACAGCCGGTAGTCGCCTGGCGCAAATATGAGAGCGGCCCGCTCAGCGCCAATATCTGGGCACCCGAAATCCATTTTATTGATGGCAAATGGTATATTTATTTTGCGGCGGCCCGGACCACGGAGACGAAGGAAGGGCTGTTTGACCACCGGATGTACGCCCTGGAGAATACTTCAGCGAACCCGCTGGAAGGGGAGTGGACCGAGAAGGGGCAGGTGAGGACCGCCTGGGAATCCTTCGCCCTGGACGCTACAACGTTCGAGCATAAGGGCGTGTATTACTATGTATGGGCGCAAAAGGACCCTGAGATCGATGGGAACTCCAACCTGTATATCTCAGCCATGGAGAACGGCTGGACGCTCAAGGGTCCGCAGACGATGATCTCAACACCGGAGTATCCTTGGGAGGTCATCGGCTTCAAAGTGAATGAAGGCCCTGCGGTGCTGAAGCGGGGCGGCCGGATCTTCATAAGCTTCTCGGCCAGCGCCACCGATCACAATTATTGTTTGGGGCTGCTTACCGCTGATGTGGACAGCGATCTGCTGGACGCAGCATCCTGGATCAAGCATCCTGAGCCAGTCTTCCAGACCAGTGAGGAGAACGGGCAATACGGTCCGGGTCATAACAGCTTCTCAGTGGACGAGAACGGCGAGAGTGTGCTGATCTACCATGCCCGAAGTTATAAGGAGATCACCGGAGACCCGCTCTACGACCCGAACCGCCACACCCGTGCCCAGCGACTGCGCTGGAATGCGGACGGCACGCCGGATTTCGGGATGCCGGTGAAGGATAGCCTGAACAAGTTCTGATAATAAGCGGAGATCCAGCAGCTATACATAACAAGCAGCATTCTGATGCCGAATCATTCAATGCATCAGGAACGCGGCTATTGCGGCGCTGCTTAAGCGGTTGACTCCCTAGAAATACACTATAATAGAGGTAGCCAAGGACATTATGATGATGTCCTTGGCTACCTTTATTTTTACATAGGTTCAGCCTGGAGAAGTTGACCTTGCGCGGATTCAACTTTATTAGCCGGGATGTCACATCAGGGCAGGGCTCATCCGTAGATACACCATGCTGAGGAGCCGTCAGCAGAGACTATAACGGTCGATGGTGTTGAAATGCTGTATTCCTTATATACAAGCGGCAGCCACGGGATTCGTTTCATTCACAATCTTCCCAGCAGTGATTTCCACATCGTTTATTATATTGAGGCTACAAAGGGGGTTACCAAGGAGGAATTGCTTGAGATCGCCAAAGCTTATTTGCAGTAATCATCTGATCAGCAGATATAAAGCCTATAAAAACTTGAAGCCTTTAGTCCCACTTGCAGCGTGGGGCTAAAGGCTTTATTGGGCTCTAATCAGCCGCTGCCAGCAGCGGCTGACTACACTCCTGCATGAACAGTTTTATTTGTCCCCTAGAGGAACCGGAACAGTCTGTCTATAGAACTTAATATAGTGGAAGCCATCCATCATCATGAATTCCGGCTTTTTTGTGGTCTGGAAGGAATATGTGCGTTCCCACAGGATATTGCCGTTCTTGAGATCCCACGGGCGGGAATCGGATATCGAACTGACGGGAACGGCGGCTCCTCCGGCTTGAACAGCCAAAGTATCCTTATCCAGCATAGTGAACTGCTTCCCGGCGATCACGATATCATAGCCGTTAGCAGTCCTGGTGACACTGCGAATCCAGAGCTTCTCCTCGCCGACCAGAACCGACCGGTCCGAAGGCGAGGCCAGAGAGATCGGCTCTTCAACGTTCTGATATCCGCTGAAATTATCCAGTACAAGTTCAACACTCTGCGGCTTGTCAGTCGGCAGCACATCGTATTCTATGATAAATTCCGGGGCTCCCTTTTTACTGGAATTCGTACCCCGCATCGACCGGAAATCAACCTCAGTCCCATTCACATATAGTTTGGTTACAGCAGAGAATCTTGGATTTTCGCCATTATCCATCTTATAATGTCCCTTTACGATGGTTGACGTAGGAGAAGCCGTAATCGTGTCATAGTAGACGGTTCCCTGATCCACCGGTACAGCCTGGTCAATATCTGCGACGAGCAGGCTTTTCATGGCAAGGTTCGGGTCATATTTGAAGGAGATAGGATAGTGTGCCACTTTCCCGTTCTCCAGCAGCTCGCTGAAGGTAACGGTCAATGTTCTGGAGAAGGGGCTGGCCGGCTCGAATTTGTATACTCCCTCGAAGCGGCTACTGTCCTTGCTGCCGCCGCCGCTCCCCCCCAGGGGATCTGAATCCGTCATGAACCCTTCCAGTTTATCTACTCCGTAACGGAGTGAATAGTTGCCGTCAGGGAAGTCGCCGGTATATATACTGCCTGAAGCCGGATCAATGCTGTAATACATCGTCAGGGCGTTGTCGTCTGCAATTACCCCGTTAATGGTAATCACCGTTCCGTCACCTAATGTTGTGCTTTTATTGACGCTTTGACCGTATCCATGGTCCGCCAATTCAGAAAAGGCCATGGTATTCAGGTCAGTCTGACTGAACAGCTTCCCGCCGTAATAAGCCAACACCGGATACTGATAGACCCCCACTGTCAGTAACATGGCTGCGGCGGCTGTGGCGACCCAGGTCCGTGCCCGTCCAGCCCGTGATTTCCGTCTAACCGGAGCCTGCTCCAGCGCCTTACGCAATCTGCCTTCAAGTTCTGACGGCGTCATGGTCTGCTGATGCTCCTGTAATCTCTCCTCGATCGTTCTCATAACGGTCACCTCCAATCATAGCTTTCAGTTTCTGTATCCCTTGCGAGATTCTGGACTTGATCGTGCCGACCGGCGCTTCGGTGATATCGGCAATGGTCTGATACGGCAGATCGTGGACATAACGCAGCTCAATCGCTTCCCGCTGCCGGGGATTCAGATGCGCGAGCAGGACGGACAGATCCATTTCGGACTCGGTATAGCGGTACGGGTTATCTGCAGTCCATGCCTCAAGCGAAGGCTCCGGTGCCTCGTCTTCCTCCAGGGGAACGAACCGGTTCTGGTTGCGGAGGACCGTTTTGCAGCGGTTGACCAGAATGGTTTTGCTCCAGCTGTAGAAGGCCTCGCTCTTCTTCAGTTGCGCAAGCTTCTCATAGAGCGTGACGATCATGTCCTCCATTACATCCATCGCGTCATGCTCATTCCTCATGTAGCTATAGGCAAGACGATAATAAGCGTCCTGTTCGGCTAGGATTAGTTCTAATAATGCTTCTTTGTTACCGCGCTGTGCGGCTCTGACAAGACGGCTTATATTCATGTGCTCACCCCTTTCACAGATAAGAGTGCGTAGCAGCCCGGAAAGTTCATTATGCTCTCAAAAAAATATCCACAGCCTATTCCAGAGAAATCGTTAGTCTCTGGAGGGGCTGTGGAGAGAGCGAGAAGAGGCAGGAGCTGGCGGATGCTCTCACGCTCATTCGTAGAACAGCAGGCGCTTGGCATAAGCGTTGCGGAACTCGGTGGGAGTGAGGCCGACAATCTTTTTGAACGATTTCATGAAGTTATGGCAATCCTTATAGCCTAGCTGCAATGAGACCTCGCTGACGTTCTGGTTGGTGTCGGTCAGCAGGAATTTCGCCAGCTCCATCTTCTGCTGCAGAATATATTGCTTCAGGGAGATCCCGGAGATGACGGTGAACAGATGGGAGAGATACTTCTCGTTATAGCCGAAATAGGCGGCGATCTGAGATACCTTAATATGCTCGCTGCGGCTCCATTTGATGTAGTCTACAATATCGTTGTAGAGCTGTTCCTGCTTGGTTCTTTTGAACGGATCGGCATCGGTTGGAAGGGTCTGGCTGTACAGCTCGCACAGAATAACGGTAGACATATAGTTACTCAGCACCGTCTGATTGTAGCTCCGCACCGAATCCTGGAGCTGCTTCATCATCACGATGATTTTCTCCACATTCCGCAGGGTTCCGTATTGGGGCAGGTGAATAACATATTCTTCTTTATCGTTGGTTACCGGAGCGGGGCCAGCAGTCTGACTACCGTTCGCAGCATGAAAATGCAGCCAATAAAAGCTACAGTCCGAAGACTTGTACCCGTATTGTCTGGTAAGCGGAGGCAGGAGCAGGAACTCGCCTTTGGAGACGACGAACTGCTGGTTGTCACCCGCCAGGTATAGCACGCCTTCGGTCATCACAATCAGCTCATAATCCTGCAAAATCCGGCTTAAGTGAATCCACTCTGCTGAGGGGGCCACGAATTTGCCGGTCATCTCCAGATGTACAGGCTTATCTACCAGCAGTGTGAACGCAGTCATGTCATCATCCCCCCGGTGCGGAAATAGTCTTATCCTATTACCATATCAAATAAGGGCTATCTTGAATACAGCGGAAGCTGCATCCGAGATAACCCTTGTGTGGAACAGTGTATTGCAATATACCAAGTATTATTCTTTCACAATCTGAAGCTTATATTCTTGCACCGTAACATGATCCTCCGCCTTAACCGTGAGATTTACCTCACTGCGGCTGTGCAGCAGCTTGATTTCACGCGGGAGTGAATCCTCGATTAGAATTCCGTCTGCATAGACCAGGGCATTGTGATGGTGTGGTGTAACGCTTAGTTGTACCTGGCTTACCGCTTGCGGAACGCTCAGGCTATACGTGGTTATGCCGCCGCTGAAAGAGGTGGACAGCGTTCCTTCACTGAAGGCGAGCTGGCGCAGTCCGGCATTGTGATCATAACCGGTCATCATGCGCAGCAGGTCGAAGATGCCGTTTTCCTTCTCTGGAACCACGAACTTGACTTCCACCTCAGTCTTGCCGCCAACCGCTTCAGCAGGAATCAGATAACTCCGCTCGTAAAAGCTGCGGGCTTCATCCGTATGCAGCACCTCGCCCGCAATCAGCTCCCCGTCTACATAAATCGCTATTTTCTTACCATTATTTCCTGAGAAATAAGTGACCGAGAGATAGTTGTCCGTACGCGGCGCCACCTTCATCCGGTAGCTGAACCAGCCGCCGTTCTCCGCTTTGCGGATGTTATATCCGTCCCAGGTGGCTACAGAGGTGTTCTCTCCCTCAATGCCATGCTCCAGCTCATACTGGTCATTGCCGACTGGGAGGCTGTCCAGTGTAGCATCCTGTACACGCTGCCGGATTTTCCCCTGTAAAATATGCTTCTGCAGCTCAGCCGAATCGGCCTCGACCAGCCGCCAGTAGATGCCGTAACGCTCACTATGCTGCTTATAATGCGGAGTGAAGACCAGCCGCTGATCCTCATCCGTTCCCCGCAGCGCAAAGGCCAGTTCATCCTGCTCCAGCCGGACTGCGCGGTCCGGAAGCTGCGCCAGCCACTCCTGCGGGCTCTCGTTCACCGTCGTGATGAAGTCCTTCACCAGCATGTTGCGGGTAGGGACACTTACAGCAACGCCTGTAGCGGATACAGACAGATCACTCTGGCCCAGAGCGGCGCTCAGCACCACTGGTCCATACTTGAACGCGGCCACCTGGCGGGCATCCGGCAGGCTGAAGTGCGCCAGCTTCATCGGCAGCTTGAGCTGCAGCGTGTCGCCGTCTTGCCATACTCTGTCCGTCAAAAGGTAACCTCCGCTGATCTCTGAGTTAACAGGCAGCCCGTTTAATAGAAGCCCGGGTTCTCCGGCCAGCCAATCCGGCAGACGAAGCTTCAGCGTGGTGGACTGAGACTGAGGCCGCATCACTGAGATTTTGAACTCTACAGTATCGCTATAAGGCAAGTTGGCCGACTGGATCAGCATCAGGCCGTGCGCGGCAGAGTCCAGAGTAGAGCTGAAGTACTGGTTGACCACAATGCTGGCCGCATCATGGAAATACAGGCTGTCATTCAGCTTGGTGAAGCTCTCCATGCCTGTTCCGGTACAGCACCAGAAATGCTCGAACGGCGAGCTGTACACCTTGAAATAACCGGTCGCCATGGGCTGGAAATACATCGTCATCCCGGTATGCGGGTGCTGTGACGACACGATAGCATTCAGGTAGGTGTTCTCGTAGAAGTCAGCGTAACGGGTATCTCCCGTGATTTTGAACAGCTCGCGGGTCAGCTTGAGCATATTGTAGGTGTTGCAGGTTTCCGCTGTGAAGTTGGAGCGTTCCCGGTCCAGCATGTCCGGATCACCGAAGTGCTCCCATTCGCTGTTCCCTCCGGTGATGTAGCTGTGATGATGGACAACCATCTCCCAGAACTGCACCGCCGCTTCCAGATAAAAGACTTCGCTCTCCCCGAGCGTCCGGTAACGGTTCAGCGCACCGAGGAATTTCGGAATCGTAGTATTGGCGTGCTTGCCCTTGAGAATATCCTTGCCCTCATGGACTGGAGTGAACAGCGTCAGCTCGTCGAAGCTATGCGCGGCGCTTAAATGGCCTGCTTTTCCGGTAATTCTGTACAGGTCGTACAGGCAGTCATTCATCCCGCCGTATTCCACCGATAATACACGCTGATGGACCTCTTCAGACCAGGAGGCTGTGCGGCGGTATACCCAGTCACCGAGCTTATCCGCCAGGGCATAGGCCGTCTTGCTGCCGGTGGCAGAGTAGGACGCGATGAGTCCGGCGATGATTTTGTGCATCGTATACCAGGGGACCCAGGCCGGCTGCTTGTTCTCCACATGATCGAAAAGGTGTTCCTCGAACGCGGACAGGTAACCGCTCTCATGCTGGCACATGGACAGCTCTCCCAGAAGATAGTTCAGCCTGAGCGCCAGCCCGTCATCCCGCGTACAGGCATAGGCCTGGGACAGCGCTGACAGATAGTGGCCCAGCGTGTGTCCGCGGATCTCCGTGTTCTCCCAGCCGGGATATTTGTCGGCACGCTTCGGCAGTCCCCGGTTCTCGCGGAAGCCCGCCAGCAAGCGGTCTGGATCATAGCTGGTCAGATAATCGATCTCCTTGGCAAAGGCGTTTGCGATATACGGATCGGACACACGGACCTGGTCCATGCGGTATTCCTCGTACAAGGGCTTACCCTGAATCGGGGCCGCCAGAGGCTGATGGGGTGTAATTGTCATTTTGTATCCTCACTCCTATGGATTCTGTAGGGTTACTGCTGGATGATATCCTATATTTAAGCTTATAGATAAAGGGCTTGGGGGTAAATAGTCATTGGATTGAATATGTGTGAAAAGGTTAGATTGGGGGAGAGAGATGAGACGCAAAAAAGCCACAACCGCTGCTGGGCAACAGGCTGTGGCTTGAGGTTTGTAGTAGGGAAGGGATTAAGCTAGCAGCTTCTTATGGAGTGTACTGCTGCACGATCGATACAATCTGGCCATCCTTGATCGTGATGTGATAAGGCGAACCGCTTAGATCGAATACATCCGTTTTGGCGAATTCATGAATGAACTTCTCCAAAGTGAGTGGCTCGTTCCAGTTCGTATCCAGATCTTCGAGCTTGCCGGTGCGGTCATAAATCTGCATGGTGACCTTGGCATCCGGGGCTACCGTATAAGTAGTCAGCGTGTCGCTGTCATTCACGATATAGTAACCGTCCGGGGCACCGCCGATTTCGGCTGCGGATTCCGGCTCCCGCTGGGCGAAGACCGCATCGGCTGCTGCACCTTCGTACCATTCGATCTCATCCCCGGTAAGGGTCGTCTGACCGTTATGATTCTCTAAGGAATGTATATACACCGTCAGATGCTGGGCCACCCCCTCGCTCTTGGCATCAGCGGTTTTTATGGTTGTGCTTGCCGTAGTCACGAGGGAAAGGAACAACAGGACCAGAACAGGAAGCAGGTAGACGTTTTTGTTTTTTAACATTATGAATTTCCCCCTTGGCGTAATCTTACACGGCATGAGTCTACACTCTTTATTTACCCTGCCGGAATATTCTCAAACTTGTTTATACCCTAATAAACGTTGGTTCAGCAGAAATGTTGCAAAAGATTTTTTAACTGGGTATATATAACAAATATTCCGTCTTTGTCAACCTCTTTTGAACCGTTCAAACCAGATTGACCTGCCTAATTAAGGGATTTATGATATAGGAATATCTGGATTTTTACTTGAATATCTGGTTCTTGAGGGGCGGTATTGGTTTGCAACAGCACACTACAATTCAAACAGAACTGGCTGCTTTTCTTAGAAAAGAAGGCCAGACAATCAATCAGTTCGCAGGAATCTCCGGTGTCAATTCGGGTACGCTCAGCAGCATTATTAATGGTAACCGTCCTATTGCCATGCAGCAGCTGGACCGGATTACCGCCGGAATGGGGCTTCCTGAAGGAGCATTTTATGAGTTATATATAGATGAATGTGTGGTACATTCTGCACCCGACTGGCGGAGGCTGGGACCCTTCCTGCACCGCTGTGCGGAGCTGGACAAGCTGGATTGTATCCGGCAGGTGGTTCAAATTATTATGGACAATATTACATATGCCCCGCTGCTGTTCGATACGGCGGAGGAATTCTACGGGCAAGGCAAGCTTCAGGCAGCGGCTCTGCTGTATGAAGGGGTAGCCGACAGTGAGAAATATCAGCATTCTGAGCGGCTGGCTCTGTGCCAGTACCGGCTGTTCACGATCCGGATCGGCCAGAGCCCGGAGGCGGACTTCCGCGCGGCGACCCGGTTTGAATATTTCGTAGAGCGCCTGGAGGAAATAGACCAGTTGGAAGCGCTTCGGCAGCTGGCGGATATCTATATTGCTCTACAGCACTGGGAGAAGGCCAGACTATTGGCAGAGGAGCTGCGTCATAAGACATCTATCCAGTATGAAATCCGATTTTACAAAACCAGAAAGAAGAAGGAGTTGAGGCAAGCGCCCAAACCTCTTTGCTTCTATATACTGTATGCTTACTGGCTGCAATCCAAGGTATGCGAGGAAACCGGTGAATATGAGCGGGCACTGGAATATGTCGGTCTCTACTCTGAAATGAGCTGGATTGTCGAAGAATCGGCAGAGGTTGAGCAGATCAGAGACCAGTTCAGCAGGCTTGGTACAGTCTATGCATGTCTATACCGTATGATGTGCGGTGAACCTGAGGTTCTTCCTGAGGTTGTTGAATCTATCGGCACCCCCGGGCTGGGACTGCTGGACGGGCTGCTTAAGGCAGTTCAAGCGGCTAACCGGTATGGCTGGGAGGTAGATGAGCTTATCAGCCGTTTCCAGCCGCTGCTTACGCCGGAGGGGATGGCCTTCGGGCAAGCCGAACGGGCTTCTGGCAGGGATGTACAGGATCAATACCCTGTGCTGCTGTTCGAGCTGGCGGTGTATTCTCTCAAGGCAGAGAAGATAGAGCAGGGGATACGTTATATCTTCGGTAGCCTGGAGGCTTCCGCCGCACTTGGCAGCATAGCCTGTGTGATCCGCTGCGTAAGATTATTCGAGCAATTCCGGCCGTACGCTTCAGCGGAAGACCAGGATCGGTATAAGCAGCTTATTAATAGGGTGCAGGTTGCTCATGCAAAGCAGACAGTTAAGACACAGGACAGGCTGTAGTATGCCATAGTTCGTATGCAAAGAAGCCCCTTCCGGGATGGAGGGGGCTTCTTTGGATGGAGTGAATGTATGCGGAAAACCGAACACAATGCGCCGGGTGAGGGTGCGCGAGCCAAATGTAATCGAAAAACCGACTACATTCGGCTGGGCGGTGGTGTGCGGGTGTAATGTAATCGAAAAACCGACTACATTCGGCTGGGCGGTGGTGTGCGGGTGTAATGTAATCGAAAAACCGACTACATTGCGCCGGATTGGTCATACCCCTGTCAAGTAGACAGATGAAAAAAGCTAAGCAGCCAGCGCGTGTCGATACTCAATCGGCGCGCGCTGTTTCAGTTTCGCCTGAAAACGTTGGTAATTGTAAAAGTAGATATACTCCTCAACGGCTTGATGAATCTCTGCTTCTGACTTACACTGGTGAAGGTACAACTTTTCTGTCTTCAGATGCGAAAAGAAGGATTCGATGCAGGCGTTATCCAGGCAGGTTGCTTTGCGAGAGTGGCTGCCCTTGACGCTGAATGCCTCTAATCGTGTGTTGTACGCCTGAGACGTGTACTGAAAGCCTTGGTCCGAATGGAGCACGGCCTCAGACACGTCTCTTTTCCGTGTCCACTGTTCAACGGTATCTAAGACGAGGTTTACGTCGTTTCGCTCCGAGATCTGCCAAGCTACAATCTCATTGTTAAAGAGGTCCTGAATCGCAGACAGATAATAAAAACGGGTGCCGTCTGAGATATATGTGATGTCCGTTACTAGCTTCTGCTGAGGTGCTGTCGCATGAAACTTACGCTTTAATCGGTTCGGGTAGACCACGGAAGGAGTAGAGCCCGCACGACTCCTTTTCTTGCGAATGACAGACTGGATCGATAGCTCTTTCATGAGCCGCCATACCTTCTTGTGGTTGACGAGGTAGCCTGCCTCCCGCAGGGCTGCCTGCATTCGAGGGTACCCGAAATAGGGATGAACCAGGTGAATAGCCACCATATGCTCTTTAATGGCGTGCTCTTGCTCATGGGCATCCATTCGTCGAACCTCTGCACCTCGCCACTTGTAGTAATTTGCCCGCGATACCTCTGCAATGGCTAATAGGCGGGTGATGCCATGTTGGTCACGTAGTTCTTCAATTACGGCGTATTTGTCGTGCAGTCCAAGCTTCCCTCCCTTTACAGATTTGGATACCGCTTTTTTAAGTAGTCCACCTGTGCCTTTAAGTAATCTCGTTCTTCTTCTATACTGGCAAATGTAGAACGTGGACGTCCTTTTAAAGGGCTTGTTGCCCCTTTTTGTGTATCGAGTGGCTCCCCATTCCGATATTTCTTTACCCATACTTTAAGCTGGGTACAGTTCACAATCCCCAACCTGTCGGAGACGACCTTATAGCTCTCACCTCCTGTAAAATAGGCTTGAATAGCCTCTTTCTTGAATGCCTCCGTGTACGATTGAAACACTTGTCCCTTTTTGGCCATACCAAAATCCCCTCCAAGTTCACTCATTTCCTCATGTTAACACATGAGGTTTTTTCGAGTGTCTACTTAAAGGGGATAATACCAGATGGTGTTATGCGGACCCAATGTAATCGAAAAACCGATCACATTGCGCCAGCCGCCAAGCCATTTCCACTCCATCTCGCCCTCACCACGCCCCGGCCCTATCGCGCCGGTGCGAAGCCGGCGACCTCGCTGAGGATCGCATCGATCGCCTTCAGCGTATCCGGCTGAAGCACGGCTTCCACCGCCTGCGCATTCTCAAGCACCTGCTCCGGTCTGCTGGCGCCGATCAGCGCCGAGCTTACGCCGGGCTGGCGCAGCACCCAGGCGAGTGCGAGCTGGGAGAGCTTGAGGTCCAGCTCTGCGGCAAGCGTATCCAGCCTGCCGACAACCTCCAGCACATCATCCCGCAGGTAGCTGCGGATGACGCCGTTCACGGAAGCATCCGCGCCGCGCGTACCGGCCGGGGGCTGCTGGCCCGGCTTGTATTTGCCGGTCAGAATGCCCTGGGCCAGCGGGGAGAAGACGACTTGTCCCAGGCCTTCATGGGCCGATACTTCAAGCACCTCATCCTCGATATACCGCTCGAACATGTTATAGATCGGCTGATTGGCGGCGAGCGGCCGCAGGTTTAGTCTGCGGCTGATGCCAGCCGCCTGCGAGATCTGGGCGGCGCTCCATTCGCTGACGGCGGAGTAGAGGATTTTCCCTTGGGCGGTAAGGTCGTCAAGAGCGCGGAGCGTCTCCTCTACAGGTGTCTCCCGGTCGAAGCGGTGGCAGAAGTACACATCGATATAATCCGTGCCCAGCCGGCGCAGGCTGGCTTCGCATTGCTCCATAATATGCTTGCGCGATAACCCGCGGTCATTCACCCCGTCCCCCATCGGAAAATACACCTTGGTACTCAGGACGTAATCGGACCGATTGTACGCGCGGAGTGCAGCACCCATGGCTTTTTCGCCTTCGCCCCGGTTGTAGGCATTGGCCGTATCGAAGAAATTGATACCGCATTCAAAAGCAGCGGCAATACACTCATCCGCCGCCTTCTGCTCGGCAGCCGTGCCGTATGTAAGCCAGCTCCCCAGGCCAATCTCGCTAACCTTAAGTCCGGTGTTGCCCAGTCTTCTATATTTCATATTATATTCATTCCTTCCATAGACAATTATGATGAAGAACGATCCCGTCTATCGTATCATATCCGCCCGGCCAAGCGAATGCTAACGGATTATTGGATAGGGAAGGGGAGACGTGTGCGTTGTCCTGTACATACGGTAGATCCATGCTCCGCATACGGTGAATTCACTATTTCATCCGCTGCGTATTGTCGGACTGAACGTTCAGGTGACATAATCGAAGAGCAGGGCATCTGCACACAGGAAGGCGTGAAGGACTTGAACTATTTCCGGAAGCAATCATTCCGCAGCAAATTAAAAACTGCATTCTTAGCCGTGATTCTCCTCTCCGTACTGATGACCGGGGGATTGTCGTATTCCATCTCGGCGGCGACTCTGGAGAAGAATGCGCTGAAGCTTACCCAGGATAACGTTGTCAAATCAGCGCAGATCATCGACGAGAAGCTGAACAAGCTGATGCTGATTATGATGACCTTCATGATCAGCCAGCCCTTTCACGATATGATGAGGGATGTCGTCACCGGGGACATGGGCCGGTATTATACTCACCTGAATGATCTTGATAACGTTTTCTCACAAGCGCGGATTGCGGAGCCGCTGATCCATTCGATCTATGTGTCCACGCCGATCGGGGAGTTCTACCCTTCCTCGATGAACCGGAACCGTCTGACGGAGTTCAAGGATACCTTACTATATGAGCGGATCGAACAGGAGAAGAAGAATACATGGGTGGAAGGCCATGAGGACATGCTCTTCTCCGGGAAGGAACGGGTGATTTCACTGATTCTGGAACCTATCTTTGATACAGCGGTCCGCGGGGTCTATATTATCGTCAATATCCGTGAAGACGGCTTCCGCAAGCTGGTGAGCGGGGATACCGGTGGAGGGGCGCGCAGCTTCCTGCTGAACGCGGCAGGCAGTCCCGTCTATTCTATGAAAGACCCGCTCGCCCTGCAGGCGGTGGAGGGCCGTGATCTGACCGGCATGATCAGCAGCAGCCGCGATCTCAGCAATACTTTTAAGCTGGGCGGGGAATCGTATCTGCTGAACTATGCGCATCTGGGCATCGCTGATTGGACGATGATCACGATTCAGTCCAAGGCCGGCGTGCTAAAGGATATGATCTATGTCAAATGGCTGCTCGTGGTGGTCGCCCTTGTCGCCTTCACGGTTACAATGATGGTATCAGGAGCCTTTACCCGTTATCTGCTGCGTCCGCTGCAAGGGCTGATGAAGGTGATGAAGCGGGTCGAGAGCAATGATCTGACTGCCAGATTCGAGAGCGGGGGCGGAGACGAGCTGGCCCAGGTCGGGATGCGGTTCAACCAGATGCTGGAGCAGATCGTAGTGCTGATCGGAGAGGTCACACAGGCGCAGACCAATAAGCGCTCGGCAGAGATCAAGGCCTTGTCGGCGCAGATGGACCCTCATTTCCTGTACAATACGCTGAATACGATCTACTGGAAGCTGAATCTGAAGCAGGTAAAGCAGTCGCAGAGCATGGTCATGTCGCTGTCCCGGCTGTTCCAGCTCGGGCTGAACAAGGGGCAGGAGATCACGACGCTGGCCAAGGAGCTGGAGCATGTCCGCATGTATCTGGAGCTGCAATGCAGCTGCTATGAAGGGCTGTTCCGTTATGAGATCTATGTCGAGGATGAAGCGCTGGTTACTCTCCCGATTCCGCGCATTCTGCTGCAGCCGCTGGTGGAGAACAGCATTCTGCATGGCTTCCGCAACCGGGAGAGCGGGGGGCAGATCGATATCGAAGTCTTCGATGAGGGAGCACGCTGGTGTCTTAAGGTCAGTGACAATGGGGCTGGCATGGACGAGGAGGCGGTCCGTGCGTTGTTCCGGCGGGAATCGGAGAAGGGGTACGCCGTATCCAATCTGATCCGCAGGCTGCAGCTCTACTATGGGGACAGCGCAGCATTACGGGTGGACAGCAGCCTTGGCCGGGGGGCGGCGGTTATCATATCTTTACCCAAACGGGAGGAGCATCAGGATGGACGATCATAGTGTAACCCTGTGTATCATTGATGATATTAAAAGCGTCGTGGAAGGCCTGACCTGCATGAATTGGGCGGAACACGGCATCCGGGTGGCAGGAACGGCGGCTAACGGTGAGGATGGGCTGGACCTGATCGCGAAGCTGCGCCCGGATCTGGTCATTACGGATATCCGTATGCCGAGGATGGACGGGCTGGCCATGCTGCGTGCCGTACTGGAACACCACCGGGACTGTAAAATCATTCTGGTCAGCGGGTATGCCGACTTTGAATATGCGCAGCAGGCGGTACAGCTCGGCGCGTTCGACTTCGTGGTCAAGCCGTTCACGGAAGAGGAGATCATGAAGGCGGTGCTGCGGGCGAAGTCGGAGATTATGGAGGCGCGTTCCAGACAGGATACCCTACGGGAGATGGAGAACAAGCTGCGGGAGAGTCTGCCGGTGCTGCGGCAGGAATATTTCGCCCTGCTGGTCAGCCACAGAACGTCGTGGGAGCAGGCGAAAGCACGCTGGGAATTCTTAGGCATTGATCTGAACCCCAAGGGGTTCGTGGTGATGCTGCTGGAGATTGATCACTTTCAGGAGCGGGCAGCAGAGCTGTCTATCCGCGAGGTGGAGCTGATCCGCTTCTCCCTGCTGAATATCACCCAGGAGACCATTGCCGGGCATACGCGCTGTGTGGTGTTCCGCGCCAAACATAACCGCTATCTTGCGGTGATGAATGACTGTGGCCCGGCCAGTGCAGTGGAGATTGCCGAACGCTGCTGCAAGAACATTGAACGGTATACCAAGTTCACGGTATCGGCCGGAGTCGGAGGCCGGGTGGAAGAGACCAGCGAGCTGCCGGATTCCTACCGCCAGGCGCACCGGGCGCTGGCTCACCATCTGTTCACCGGAGGTAATGCCGCCATTATGTATGATGATATTCACCAGAACGGAAGCCAGGAGCCGCTGGCGCTGGAATACAAGGACGAGCTGCTGCTGGCGCTGCGCTCCGGCAATGTCAGCCGGACTGGCGCGATCCTCGCAGCGATCTCAGAATCGCTGCAGAATCTGAGCTCCGGGCACAATCCCGATTATCTGCTCGTTCTGTATGAGGAGCTGGCCGCATCAGCGATCCGCACCTTCTATGAGCTGGTTCCGTACGGGGAGATTCAGCCGCTGATCCAGCGGTTCCGGGCGGTGCAGGGAACGGCGGGACTGCCGCTTGCCACTCTTCAGCGGCTGCTGCTGGAGCTGTGTACGGAAGGGGCCGCTCTGGTGCGCAGAAGCAGCTTGTCGGAAGGGCAGAAGGTGATCTATGAAGCGGTAGAGTATATCAAAGGCCGTTTGTCCGAGGACATCACGGTCGGGGAATGTGCGGCGCATGTTCATCTCAGCCCCAGCTATTTCTCCAGCCTGTTCAAGAAGGTGAACGGAGTGACCGTTACCCAGTATATCACCGCAGAGCGCATTCACCGGGCCAAGCTGCTGCTGGTGGAGGGGGCGCAGGTGCAGGAGGTGGCCTCCGCTGTAGGGTATGAGGAGCGCAGATATTTCAGCGAGATGTTCAAGAAGATCACGGGGCAGACACCGTCGGAGTTCAGGGCGGGGTACCACCCGGACCGCCAGGAGGAGTCCTACCCGTGACAGCGTCCGATCCGCACCGGTGCAGCGTCCATTATGCCAACTATTTCACACACACACAGCCTCACACCGTTCAGTATCAGGACGGCTTATCCTTCTATCTCTTCAGACTTCAGATGGAAGGGACCTGCCGTGCGCTGGTAGGAGGAGTGTACGAGACGATCATCCCCGGCGATCTGCTGATCTATGCTCCGGATCAGCCGTACGAGCTGATCGTACAGCCCCGGAGCTATCCAGGTTCTGGCGGAGTTCAGCCGGCCTCGGATTATTTCCTGATCGCCAGCGGCGAGTGGCTGGACACGTGGTGGCAGGACCGCAGGCTGCCGGCCCGGACGAATATCGGCTTCGATGATACGCTCATTACCCTATGGAAGCATATTGCCGGCGAGAAGAGGAAGGTGATGCAGCATCAGGAGGAGCTGCTGGATTATTTGCTTAGAACGTTCTGCTTGACGCTGGAGCAGGTGATCCAGGCACGGCGGCGCACCAAAGGGGCGGAAACCGCCTACAAGCTGAAGCAGTTCATTGACAATCATGCCCATGAACCGCTCAGCCTGGAGCAGATCTCCGCCTCCGTAGGGTTAAGCATCTCCCGTGCTTCCAGTCTGTTCAAAGCCGCTTTTGGCCAATCGCCATTCGCCTACTGCATTAATGTCAGGCTGAAGTCTGCCGAGCAGCAGGTGCTCTACAGCTCACTTTCCCTGGAGCAGGTTGCCGACAATACGGGCTTCCAGAGCTACGCCCATTTCTGCCGGATGTTCCGGGAACGGTATGGCGCTCCCCCGGGAGAGTACCGGCGCAGCTTCGGCTTCCGGTTCAATCCCGGGTGAGTCCGGTGGTGTACAGCACCTGATTGGACGCAAGGAGTAAGGCTTGCAGCTGCTCATACTCCACATCCTGAACCACGCCGTCCGCCTCAAGCGCCAGTACAGCAGCGGCGGCGGCTGATTGTCCCAGAATCATGAAAACCGGCTCCATCCGGATGGAGCCGTAGGCCGCATGAGTGGCCGACAAGCATACCGGTACGATCAGGTTGGTGCATTCGCTGCGTTTCGGCACCATCGCCCGGTAGCTGATCGGATAAGGCTCGTCCAGCCGGATGTAGAAGCCGCCCTCTGTGCTGACATGCCCGTCTTCGTTCACATAGTATTGGGTATGGTGCGAGTCCATGGCGAATGAGCCCATCCCGGCGGAATCCGGCACCGGGTGCTCCCGCCTTACATCATGCTCCGTCACCACATAATCTCCGCTCATTCTGCGGGATTCCCTGATGTAGAGCTGGGAAGGCCAGTGGCCGCTGTCCGTGAATTCATCGAGCGGCAGGCCCCACGGCTTATAGGCTTCCCGGATCTCCTCCGGCACCCGCGGATGGTTCTTGATCGTCCAGACATATCCCTGCTGGTAGATGCGGTGGGCCTCCCATATCTGTTCCCGCGCCGCATAATCCGCCTCTGGATAGCAGTGGTTCATCCCGTTGTAATCTGTTGAAATACCGCTGTTGTTATTGGAATCGGTCTTGTCCGCTGTGACCCGGTTCAGCTTGAAGAAGCGTGAGCGCTGCCCCTGCTCAATGGCCCGGAATAGAATCTCATAATCGGCTTCGTTATAACCCTCAGGCTTGCTGATCATCATCCGGTTGTCCGGATTGTCCGTCAGACACATGCGGAAGTTATAGGCTTGCAGCTTACAGTCCCCCTCGCCGGCATCACCGCCGCGGTCCGCATAGACACGCGGGAGTAGTCCGCTCGAAGGCACTCCTTTAATGACATAGGGGTCGATTCCCGGCGGGAGTTCATTCAGTTCAGGGCCGGGCTGAACGCCGTTTAACGTCTCCCCGTACTGTGCGTTCGGCTCCCGGCCGACCACATAGGACACGCCGGAATGGCCCATCAGGTCTCCCTCGTAAGAGGCGTCAATGAACATTTTACCGTGATAGACCTTCCCGGATTCCATGGTAATGGAGGTGATTCTTGCGCCTTGCCGGGTTACCCCATTCTTAAGCTCCAGCCTTTCCCCGCAGACGACTTCAAGATGATACTCCGCCACCCAGTCCTGCAGCACCTCAAGCGCAACCTTGGGCTCGAACAGCCAGCACGCCCCGTCCTGCGCATATTTCTGCGCAATCCGCTGGTAGAATTCCAGAGACAGGCCGCCGACTGCCTCTTTCATTCCCACATCCGTATCCCCCAGTCCTCCGGTGGTCATGCCGCCAATCCTCCGGCTCTGCTCGATGACTACCGCACTTTTGCCCATGATAGCTGCCTGGACAGCCGCTGTAATGCCTGCAGCCGTTCCCCCGTAGATGACAAGATCATACTGTTTCATCCGGCTCATCTTCCTCCTTGGTAACGATTTTGCCTGCAAAAATGATTATAAGCCGCTGCCCGGACCCGCGTGAATGATGGATCTTCCTGATTCATTTGACGGATCTTACTGTTTTGCCCGGAAGGCCGGTTTCAGGGGAAAAGTCTTTTGAATTCGCGGATGGCCTATGATAAGTTGTTTGCTGAAAAACGGAATATGCCCCTGCTTCAGGGGGTAAAACAGGAGGAACTATGAAACCACAATTTCGTTATTTGAGCAAACCGGCGCTTGAACCTGTACCAGGCTGTGACTGGGCGGACAAAATGGTGTTGAATCCGGCGATCATTCAGGACCCTGACTCGGATGACCTTCATATGCTGTTTCGGGCAACCGGCCCGTGGCCGCAGGCAAGAAGGGAGGGCTGTCATGATCCCTATCCGATTTTTTTGGGCTATGCGCGGAGCAGGGATCGGGGAGAGACCTGGGAGGCAGATTTTTCAAGACCAGCTCTGGCTCCGGCCCTCGGGTATGAAGAGGATGAATTGTACATCACGGACATTTACGGAAAAAAGGTGCGGAATTATGCCAACGGCTGTGTGGAGGACCCCCGTATCTTCTATATCGGGAACGAGCTGTATGTCACGGTGGCCTGCCGGGCCTTTCCCCCTGGCCCCTACTGGCTTAGCAGCCAGCAGCCTCCGGTCCAGACGCGCTTTGAATATGTGCCGGATTGGATCTTCGCGGGAGAGAGCACAGACCCGTTCATTCAATCGGCCCGGGCGAATGATACGGTCAGCGTTCTGTTCAAGCTGGATTTGGCCAAGCTGAAGGAGAGGAAATATGAAGACGCTTTCGGGTACGTAGGCCCGCTTACCGAGGGGCATGTCAGCGATAACCGCGATGTGTTCCTGTTTCCTGAGAAGATGAGGATTGAGGGGAAGTGGCAATATGTGATGCTGCACCGGCCGATGAATGTCCTTCCTTTTGCCGGAGGGGAGCGGGCGGGCAAGCCTTCTATCTATCTGGCAGCTGCAGAATCGATTGCGGATTTCGCTTCACCTGCGGCAGTCCACCGGCTGCTGGCCAGTCCGCTGTTTGATTGGGAGGAGAACCGTGTGGGGGCAAGCTGGCCGCCGGTCGCTCTGGGGAACCGGGAGTGGCTGGTGGCTTACCACGCGAAGAAGAATGTACAATTTGGCTATACGCAGTCCTTCATGATCCTCAGGGAGCAGGAGAATGATTTTCCGGTCATTATCCACCGTTGCTCTGACCGTTTGATGTATGCCGAGCGGGATTGGGAGATGCCGGAGGATTACCCTACGCCTTGTCTGTTTACCACGGGTGGTATTGTCGTGGGGGAGGATCTAATTATGTCTTATGGCGCTGCGGATCAGAAGGTTGGCATCGCCTGGGTTTATTTTTCGGAATTATTGGAGTATATCCGGACATTTGATGAGAATGGCATTCTGCTGTAACGGGAGAGCCCGACCGCTGCCGCCTGCCGCAAAGAATAGAATTCTGTCCCTCAAGAGTGAGTCTGCCGCACTCCTTTTGCGGGAGGGGTGGCCTATAATAGAGAACGAGCTCACAATACAAATGTCAATCAAAGGGGTAGAACGTATGCAGAAAAAATGGTTGGGCCTCAGCCTGAGCCTCATGCTGGCCGCCGGAATCGCCGGCTGCGGCGGGAACGGGAACAATAACAAGAGCGGTGGTGCGGCAGAGGGAACACCCGGAGCGGCAACAGCGAGTCCGACAGCTTCGGCCGCAGCAGAAACAGGCGAGCCGGTACAGCTTAAGTACTGGACGGATGACCGTCATGACCAGGAATATATCAAGGAACTGATCAACAAGTTCAATGAGACGAACGGCGAGAATATCCAGGTGGAACTGACAGTCATGTCTGAGAATTACGCGCAGAGCGTTGACATTGCCTTCACCAGCAACCAGGCACCGGATATCCTGCGTCTGAAGAGCGGCAATACCCCCGAATTTGTCAAAAAAGGCTATCTGGCTCCGATTGACGATTACCTGACCGACGAGATCAAAACGAAATTCGGCAGCCTGCTGATCGATAATGTCAACCGTTTTGACGGCAAGGTGTATTCGTTGGCCAATACCGGCCTCACCCTGCGTCTGATCTACAATAAGGATCTCTTTGACAAAGCCGGCATCGCGAATCCTCCGGTATCGCTGCAGGAAATGGTCGATGATGCCAAGAAAATAACCGAAGCCGGCAAATCGGAGGGCGTCTACGGCTTCGCGCTGAACTTCAAAAGCCCGAAGGCGGCCTTTGACCGTTCGATCCGCGAGATTCTCTCCTTGAGCGGCTATCAGGGTCTTGGCTTTGACCTGAAGACAGGCCAGTTCGACTTCGCGCCTTACTCTCAGGTTATCGAGTATTTCAAGCAGATGTACGAAGACAGAAGTATTCTGCCGGGGGCGGAGACACTGGATATCGACCCGCTGCGCGCCCAATTTGCCGCAGGCAAAATCGGCATGTACCTCAGCTTCTCGACGGAGCCGGGCGTATACCAGGACCAGTTCCCGACAGAGATCAACTGGGCAGGTGCGCTGGCCCCTACGCTGGACGGGCAGATTAAGGGAACCTCGGAGATCGTATCCGCCGGTACCTGGCTCGGGATCAGCGCGAAATCGGCGCATCAGGAGGCCGCCTGGAAATTCATGCAGTACATGTACGGCGACGATATTCTGAAGACGTATCATGAGAAGGGCTTCGGGATTGCTGTAGTGCCGGGTATTGTGGAGCAGGCCCAGAAGCCGGAAATTGGCGGTATGGAAGGCTTCCTGGTCGGCGAGCATGACTCGCTCTGGCCTGCTGTGCCGAACGTCACGCCGGAAGGCTCTACCTATGCGGATGCTTTCTTCAAATATATGCTTTCGGGTGGGGACTCCAAGGCCATTGCTGCTGATCTGAATACAAGATACAATGACGCATTGTCCAAAGCAGTGGAGAAGGGCGAGGTTACCGTTACACCGGACCCGGCCTTTGATCCAATGAAGCCGCAGGGAGAATAACGGGTTACACAGGGGCTTGTACGGGATTCCCGGATCAGCCCCTTTGCTTTCCCTGAAGGAGACTAATTATGATCTACAAATGGAAAAGGCTTGGGGAGAATTCCCTGTTCCTGGCACCGAGCATCATTCTGACGCTCACTCTCGGCATCTATCCTCTCATCTGGATGCTGCGCTATATGTTCTATGATTATGCAGGTTACGGCGAGGCGCTGTTTACCGGGCTGGACAATTTCAGCCGGCTGCTGCGGGATAACCTGTTCTGGGAATCGGTCCGCAACACCTTCATCTTTGCCGGAGGAAAGCTGCTGCTGACCCTGCCGCTGTCGCTGCTGCTGGCTGTTATTCTTAACGGCAGATTGCGCGGGTCTAATCTGCTCCGGGGTATATATTTCATGCCGACGGTCATTAGTACCGCGGTCATCTCCGTTGTTTTTTATAACATCTTCAATTCCTATAACGGAATGGTTAACACGGTTCTGATGAAGCTGCATCTCGTCTCCCAGCCGGTAGACTGGCTTGGTCCGAAGCATGCGATGCTGACGGTAATTATTGTGGCGGTGTGGGGTGCAGTCGGGAACTATATGCTGCTATTCCTCGCCGGGCTGCAGAGCATTCCGCAGGACCTGTACGAGAGCGCGTCCATCGACGGAGCGAACGCCGGAAGACGCTTCTGGAATATTACACTTCCGATGCTGGCTCCGGTAGCCCAGATGGTCATTATGCTGGCGATTATCGCTTCCCTGAAGGGCTATGAGAGCATCATGGTCATCACCGAAGGCGGACCGATCGGCAAAACGGAAGTGATGTATCTCTACCTCTACAAGCTGCTGTTCCCTGTATCCACCGGTTCACCGGTAACGCAGCAGCTCGGTTACGGCAGCGCCGTGGGCTTCGCCACCGCTGTGATTGTCGGAGCGGTAACCGGCCTGTACTTCTTCTTCAGCCGCAAAATGAACAAGGTGTATTAGGAGGCTTATCCAAATGAACGAATCTGTGATATCCAAACAGCCCGCAGGGCGGCCGCAGACGGCTGACCGGACGCCCGGCTCTGCCGGGAGAATATTGACCCGGACCGTGATGTGGATCTTTCTGCTGGTAACGGCGGTTCTGACCCTGTTTCCGCTGCTGATGACGCTGACCGGCTCGCTGAAGACCGGGGCCGAGATGATGACGGGGGGAACCCTGCTTCCTGCCAAGCTGCAATTTAATAACTATGCCGAAGCCTGGAAGCAGGCCAATTTCGCCCGCTATACCTGGAACAGTGCTTTTATGAGTGTGATGGTGACGGTGGGAACGCTGCTGGTGGCCTCGATGGCTGCTTATGTGGTGGACCGGCGTGATTTTCCGGGGAAAAGGATTTATGTCACAGTGCAGGCGTCCATGATGTTCATTTCAGTCGGGGCCATTGTCCTGCGCCCGCAGTTCGATCTCATGGTTGCGCTGAATCTGAATACCACGCTGTGGGGGGTTATTCTGATTCTGGTCAGTGCCCATTCCAGTACCTTCTTCATGCTGCAGGGCTTCTTCAAGGCGATTCCCCGGGAGCTGGATGAGGCGGCGATGGTGGACGGCTCGGGCTTCATCCGCACCTTTTTCCGTATTATTCTGCCGCTCTTGACCCCTGGGCTTGGGGTGGCCGGATTGTTCGCCTTCCGCCATGCCTGGAATGAATACATTCTGCCGCTGGTCTTCACGATGACCAATCCGAAGCTGCAGACGCTGACAGTCGGGCTGGCGAATCTCCGCTACGGCTCTTCAGCAGCGATGCAGATTCATCTGATGATGGCCGGGGCCTGCCTGTCCATCCTGCCGATGCTGCTGGCGTATATTCTTGCGAATAAAACCTTCATTCAGGTGACGGCGGGTTCGGTGAAGGGGTAATAAACTTTAAGATAAGCCTATGCTTCCGAAGCGAGTTTTGCGAGGTGGATTCAGGTGAAGCTACGCTATCAAAACTTTTAGGAGGATAACGATGAATTACGGACATATTACAGTACCGCAGGCTGAGGTGCCTGTCTCCAGCGAGGTTGATGTGCTGGTTATCGGCGGCGGGGCGGCAGGGATTGCCGCCGCGATCTCGGCGGCTGAAGGCGGGGCAAGCACGATGATCGTGGAGCAGCGCGGGTATCTGGGTGGAATGGGCACCGTGGCGCTGGTGCCTGCCTTCTGTCCCTATACGGACAAGGTCAAGCCGATTATCCGTGGCCTCGGCCTGAAGCTGATGGAGCGGATGAAGCAGGCTTGTGACCCGGAGTATCAGGAGGAATACCGCGAGCAGCTCGACTGGGTGCCGATTGATCCTGAGGTGTTGAAGCGTGTCTATGACAGCGCTGTGCTGGAGAGTGGTGTGACGCCGCTGTTCCACACCTTTGTCTACGATGTGGTGCGGTCTTCAGACGGGCAGACCATAGAGGGCGTAATGATTGTCAACAAATCCGGCAGGTCATTTATCCGCTGCCGTTATATCATCGACTGCACCGGCGACGGCGACATTGCGGCCCTGTCGGGCGTGCCGTTCCAGAAGGGCGGCGATGACGGGGAGCTTCAGCCGGGCAGCATGTGTTATCTGCTGGCGAATGTAGACCGTCCCAGCTTCAGCCGCTTCCTGGCGGAGACGGGAGATACAAGTCAATTGCACCGGACCGTGGAGCAGGCCATTCTGGAAGGGGCGCTGCCGGAAGGCCGCAAATCGATCTCCGGCCTGGCCTGGGTGAGCGATCAGCTGGTCGGCGTGAACTTCGGCCATGTGTTCGGGGTAGACGGAACGAAGGCCGAGGACCTGACGCGCGGAGCCATTGAAGGCCGCCGGACGGTGCTGCGGCAGCTTGAATTCTTCCGGAAGTATGTGCCCGGCTTCGAGCAGGCGCATCTGGTAGCAAGCGGAGAGCAGCTTGGTATCCGGGAGACGCGGCGCATCCAGGGAGATTATACGCTGACTGTGGACGACTTTGTGGCAGCGCGTTCTTTTCCGGACGATATCGCCCGCAATGCGTATTACATTGATATTCATCTGGCGACCAGCAAAAGTGATATGACCTTTAATCATCTGCCGCCGGGCGTCTCCCACGGGGTGCCTTACCGGGTGATGCTTCCGGTGGGCATCCGCAATCTCTGGGTTGCGGGACGTTCGGTGTCCTCGGACCGGGCGGTGCAAGGCTCGCTTCGGGTAATGCCGAACTGCTTCTCGATGGGCCAGGCCTGCGGCATGGCAGCAACGCTTGCGCTGCGGGACGGCACGGACTCCCGCAGCATTTCGGTTCCTGAGCTTCAGCAGCGCCTGCTGGAGCAGGATGTGTGGCTCGGGGAGAATTTCGCTTCCGGGGCGGCGGAGCGGGATAGGGAAGCGGGACAGGCGGAATGAAGGACGTAAAGAGCGTGAAGCACCTTCTTTTGCAAGAGGCGTGGTTTCACGGGGCGGTCTCACTGGAGCACCGGCAGGAGGGAATCAAGCCTTGGCGGATTCCCTTCCGGGACTATGATCTGTATCCGCCGGAGGGAATCGGCGGCAAGGCGGAGATCTGCTCCGGCATCCGGCTGCGGCTGGCATCCGGCTCGGAGACCCTCCTCCTATGGTTTGAGCCGCTTGCGGAGGACACTTCGCTGGATTGTGTGGCTGACGGCCGGCTGGTACAGACGCTCCGGCTTGCTGCGGGGGCAGCGGAGGCCCGCTTCACCGGGCTTGCCCCTGGTGTGAAGGAACTGGAAATCTATCTGCCGCAGAACACCGGTATGACGCTCAGCGGTCTTGCCATTGATGCTGACGCTGCTGCCGAACCGCTGGCGGACACGCGTCCCCGCTGGGTGACGTATGGAAGCTCGATTACCCAGTGTGTGGCGGCGCGGAGCCCGTCGCGCACCTGGCCGGTGATCGCCGCCGGGGAGATCGGCTATCACTTGACCAATCTCGGCTTTTCCGGCAACTGCCTGATGGAGCCGATGATAGGCCGGCTAATTCGGGATCTGCCGGCTGACCTGATTACCTTATGCGTCGGCGTGAACATCTATGGCGCAGCGTCTTCCAGCCCGCGGATGTTCAAGCCGCTGCTGATCGGTCTGCTGGAGACCATCCGGGAGAAGCATGCAGAGACACCGCTGGTGATCATCTCGCCGATCTACGGAACGGAGCGTGAGACAGAGGAGAACCCGCTCGGCTTCACCCTGCCGCTAATGCGCCGGGAGATCGCTGATACGGTGGAACTGCTGCGGGCGCGGGGAGACCGCCATCTGCATTACCTGGATGGTCTGGAGTGGTTCGGTCCGGCGGACGGAGAGCTGCTGACCGACGGCCTGCACCCCGGCCCCGAAGGCTATGAGCTGCTGGGCAGCCGCTTCAGTGGCAGGCTGGCGGCTGCGCTCCGGGGCGAAATGCTGCACTAGTAGAGCATCGGATTTAGAACTGTAAGAATGAACCTCAGAGGTGTTAAAGTCTGAGTATGAACATCGAGCTAGTATTAGGCTGAACCTGCACCCGTTGCCGACTTTTACTCTTACATTTAAGTATCTGATTGTATTTCCTGCAATGGAAAATGGATTACAGACCGTAAAATGAGATTCTATTGTATTTCATACAGTAGAATGTTGTGTTTTGGGTGAAAAATGGCCTTTGTTCAACATTCAATTGTACAGAATACAATAGATTCTATTTCGAAGCCTTTTTTACAGTATTCCATTGTACAAAATGCAGTTACTATCGTTCCAGCGCCTACAGCATCCGAATGACTGCTGTGCGAATGAGACGCTGGCTCGATAAGGTCTGGTAATGGTCATATTCACAATATCAGCTCTGATGCGCTACTAGCTGAAAATGGAAGATTTCATGTGAACATTCTATAGATTAACCATGCAATATGATGCATAATAGGGATGCAAAGTCACTGGTTGCGCTTTCATCTATTAACTTACAGAGGGGAATCTGCACAATGAACGATCTGACAACAGGCACGCTGACTTCAAGTCCGGTAATGGTCCGGCATCCGCTTAACCCGATTCTGAAGCCTTCTGATGTACCCTATGGACCGGCCATGGTATTCAACGCCGGGGTGACAAAATTCAAGGGCAGATATGTCATGGTGTTCCGCAATGATTATGGCGATGAGAGCAAGGGAATCGTGGCTCCTCATCATACGACCAATCTGGGCCTGGCCTTCAGCGATGACGGCGTAAGCTGGGAGGTACAGCCGGAGCCCTGCTGGTCCTGGCATGATGAAGAGGTGGTCCGGGTGTATGACCCGCGCCTGAGTGTCGTCGGAGACCGCTGTTATATGTGCTTCGCAGTCGATACGCGTCACGGGCTGCGCGGCGGGATCGCTGTCACTGACGATTTCCGTTCGTTTGAAGTGCTAAGCCTGTCGCTGCCGGATAACCGCAATATGGTGCTCTTCCCGGAGATGATCGGAGGCAAGTATGTAAGGCTGGAGCGCCCGCTTCCGGTGTACAGCCGGGGCGGCCGCGACCGCTTCGATATGTGGATGAGCGATTCCCCTGATCTGAAGTACTGGGGGAACCATAAGCTGCTGCTGGCCGTTGAGCAAGTGGCTTATGCCAATGACAAGGTAGGTCCCGGTGCCCCTCCGGTGAAGACGGACAAGGGCTGGCTGACCACCTTCCATGCGGTGGATCTCGACCCTGCCCGGGGCAAGAACGGCTGGGAGGACACCTGGAAGAAACGCTACACCGCCGGTATTATGTTGCTGGACCTCGAAGATCCCAGCCGGATTATTGGCCGGGCGGCAGCACCGCTGCTGGTGCCCGAAGCGGTGTATGAAACGGCAGGCGGCTTCCGCAACGATGTGATTTTTCCCGGCGGGATGATCCTGGAGGACTCGGGCGAAGTCAAAATCTATTACGGTGCAGCCGATACGGTGGAGTGTCTGGCAACGGCCCATGTGGATGATCTGCTCCGGCTCTGTCTGGAGCCAGGGGAATAAATAAGATTGGAAGCTCGCTACCTCAATAGGAGTCACCAGTGCGGAAATCCTGCACATACTGCAACAACACAGCTCAAATTAGCACCGGTTCGCCGAAAATCCTGCAAAAGGTGCAACAATGCCGGAGCCCAACCAGCACCGCAAGCGGGACGAGGTGTATAAATACACCTGATTCGGCCGGAAGCGGGCGCTCCGGGCACCGTCAGCTTGTCAACTGGTGCAGCACCAGCGCACATGCTCCTGCTGCAACTGCACGCTCGCCCAGGCTGCTCCGGGTGAAGCGGACGTTGTATTGTCCGCGGTAGTAGGTCCGCTCCAGAGCGATCCGTGTGGCCGTCTCATAGAAATCTGCGGCGAGGAACAGCGGGCCGCCGAGGATAACCTCCTCCGGGTGGAGAATATTGATCAGATTCGCCAGCCCGATGCCGCAGGCTACCGCCATCTCATCGAATAACCGGACCATCACCGGATCGCGCTCCTTGAGCGCTTCCAGCAGATGGACGAATTCTAAAGCCTCCTCATGCTCTGCCAGAGCACGGAGGCTTGTGCTGCTGTCCAGCCGCCAGGCCTCGCGGGCCTGCCCCTCCAGCGTCCGGACCGACACATAGCTCTCCCAGGCCCCGGCGTTGCCGCCGGGAATCTGCGGCGGCACTCCCGCGCGGTCAATGATCATCTGCCCGACCGCTCCCTCGGTATCGGTTATGCCGTAGAGCAGCCGCCCATCGTTCATAATAGCGGAGCGCAGGCCGATTCCGGCATGGAGATAGAGAAGGTGCTGCTGCATCCGGTTGCTGCCGGCCCAGTATTCGCCGAGCAGTGCCGTATTGGCTCCATTATCCAGATAGACAGGCACCCCCAGGCGCTGCTCCAGCTGTTCCTTGATATGTACTTGTGACCAGCCCTCAGCAGGAAAACGGGCCGGATTCAGGATAACTCCGGCTGTGCGGTCCAGCGGACCAACCGCGCCGATGCCCAGACCGGCGACCCGGCTAAGCTGGACAGAGGCTGCGTCAAGCATCTGTAAGCCTTGTCTGTGGAGCGACTCCATTAGAAGCTCGGGGGTAAGCCCTGCATCCATGCTCCAGGTATGCTCGCCCAGCAAGCGCAGATGAAAGTCCGTCAGCACAAGCTTGGCATGGGTCCGGGAGATCTCCAGTCCGAGCAGATAAGCGTAAGATGGATTCGTCTCATAGAGGGTAGGGCGGCGTCCTCCGGTGGATTCGCCGAAGCCGACCTCAACCAGAAGCTCCTGGGACAACAGTTCATCCAGGATGCGTGTTAATGTGCTTATGGTCAGTCCGCTTTCGTCCAGCAGGGTCTGCTTGGAGACGGTACCATGTTTTCTGACCGTGAAATAGATCTCTCTGGCTTTGGGATTGGCGATGACTTCATGAATAGGCAGCAAAGATGGTTCTCTCCTTATGAAAAGACTATACCTGACGAATGGACTACATCTGCTTCAACAATGACATAAAAAGCAGGGTGCCGCAACTATCACAAGCAGAGCGTAAGTGCCATTTCGAACTTGTAGCCGCTGCCGGGGAAAGACGCAGGACGGTCAGGCAGCATATGAGGATAAGCAGGCGTTAGTGGAGGGGATTGTTCATCCTAGAGCAGCGCCTTGAAGGAATGGCGGATCACATCGCCGCGGCTGATGATGCCGACCAGCACATGGTTCCGTTCAACGGGAACCTTTTTGATTTGCTTTTTGCCGAGGATGGTGGCGATGGCTTCAATATCTTCTTCGGCATGCACAGTGATGACCTTCTTCTTGGCGATAGCCATTACGTTCAGACCCAGCAGCTTCTGCGCCCGTTCCTCGAACAGATCATTATCCCCGACGAACACATTAATCTGGAAAAAAGAATCCACAATCAGATCCTCATGTCTGCCGATGTAGCGCATGATATCCCCGTCGCTGAGGTAGGCGACAATCTCATTCCGGTCATTCACGACAGGCATACCGCTGATCCGGTGGGCAATACATTTCTCAATAAAAGTCCGTACGGTGTCCTCCTGCTTAACCTTGTACACCTGACGGACCATGAACTCATGGGCTTTCATACCGGTTCCCCCTGAAAATTAGCTTTTGCAGAAATAAGTTGTATCATGAAAGTATATACTTGTATTATACAAGTGGAAAGAGTAAAGTCAATGGATAAAAGAGAAGAGGGGCAACCGGCATGGACAAACATTCAATTGAGACAATAGAGCTGGAAATGGCGGTTCTGTTCCGCCGGCTCACTTCAATTACCACGTTCAAAAAAATCGGCAATCTGGATCGTGCGGCCTACCTGCTGCTGCATCACATTGCATCTCGTGAAGGAACTGCCGGGATAAAGGCAATCTCCGATGAGTTTCAGTTGGATATTTCTACGGTCAGCCGGCAGGCTGCCTCACTGGAGAGTAAGGGGTACATCACCCGGGTAGCGGACCCTGTGGACGGGCGGGCTTATTCGCTGCAGATTACGGAGACGGGCCAAGCGAGTCTGGAGGAGAACCGGCAGGTCCGGCAGGAGATGATCGAACAACTGCTAAAGGGCTGGTCGGAGGAGGAGGGACAGCTGTTCGGGGAGCTGCTGCAGAAGTTCAATGCAACTTTTCTGGAGGAAGGCTGATGAGGCGCGCAGAGATCACAGCATAAGGGCCGTCCGCAGCGTGAAGTAACGCTGCGGACGGCCCTTTGCATAGTATTCAGGGAAGCGGAACAGGCCTCAAGCAAAGCCTGCATTCCCGCTCATCCCCACCCATAGCGGGGATTGCTCCAGACAAGCGGCGAGCTGGAGCAGCAGGTCTTCGCGTCCCTTGGAGGCCATAACCTGGACGCCGATCGGCATTCCTTCGGCTGTAAGATGCACCGGCACGCTCATGGCGGGCTGGCCGGTCAGATTGGCGAGCTGGGTGAAGGGCGTGTAGGTCAGGCTCGGCTCGAACATCTCGTAGATCATCCGCCGCTGCGCGTCCTTCGGCAGCCCGCTGACCTGCATCAGCTCCTCTGTCTCCGCCGCAGTCTGGGTCAGTTCTCCAACCTTCGGCGCGGAGTCTGCATTGGCCGGGGTAATATACAGATCGAAGCGGTCCATCAGCGCGGCCATCTGCGCAGCGGCTACATCCCATTCGTGCAGACTGTGTACGAATTCTGCCGCCGAGACCTGCTTCCCGGCTTCGGCCAGCACCCAGGTGACAATATCCACTTCCTCTGCTTTAATTGCACGACCCATGGCGCTCTCCAGCGAGAGGAACATGGCAGATACTTCTCCTGCGTTCATCGTATAGTAGTTGTCCATCAGCCGGACCCCGTTGACCGGGCTCAGCTTCTCTTCTACCTCATAGCCCTCGGACTCCAGCCACTTGACCGTCTTCCGCACGGCCTCTACTGCCTCAGCAGATACCGGTGTTCCCACTGGCGAAGCGGTGGTGAAGGCGATCCGCAGCTTCCGCTGCGCAGGCTTCAGCAGATCGTCCAGATAGACGCCCGGATACAGCGGCGTCTGAAAAGCCGCTTCCGGCTGCACCACCTGCAGCAGATCCAGCATCGCGGCGCTGTCCCGCACAGAGCGGGTAAGCGCAAAATCAATCGATGCGCCCTGCCACTGGCGGCCGATCCCCGGGCCGACCGGCGTGCGCCCGCGCGTCGGCTTCAGCCCGAACAGGCCGGTGAACGAGGCCGGTATGCGGATGGAGCCGCCGCCGTCACTGGCTCCGGCGGCCGGGACGATCCCGGCGGCAACCGCTGCCGCCGCACCGCCGCTGGAGCCGCCGGGTGAACAGGCGGGGTTCCAGGGATTGCGGGCCGGGCCGTGGAGGAGGGGTTCGGTGATATTTTTGAGCCCGAATTCCGGCGTATTCGTATGGCCCAGCGGAATGAAGCCGCCGCGCCGGATACGGGCCACATAGTTAGAGTCCCGCTTCGCGACATTGTCCTTCATCAGCAGAGCGCCCGAGGTCAGCGGTTCGCCGCCAATCGCCTGGGAGATATCCTTCAGCAGGAAGGGGACGCCGGCGAACGGACGGGGGGTATCCCCGGAATCAAGGGGCATCTCCGCAGCCTCCTTCAGCGCGGCCTCCCGGCGGGTACGTATCACCGCATTCAGCAGCGGATTTACCTCATCCATCCGGGCATAGGCGGCTTCCACAAGCTCACGCGCAGAGACTTCCCGTGCCTTCACTAGGGCGGCAAGCCCCAGCGCATCATAACCGGAATAAGCAGACAACGACATAGGTATAACCTCTTTCTGGCAGGAACAGGCAGGCTACATAGCGGTCAGGCTATAGCTGCAGTCTCGCGCATAGTATATTGCGTGATAAGGAGGGCAGAGACTTTTCAAGTGCGCTCATCTGTAAGATATTGTTTCACTGGAGGCGGCGTATACTCTGCGAACTGCTGCAGAATGCCCTCCGGCGTGGCAGCGTTCAGCATGATGGAATGATGCTTCTCCTGCATGAATTGTTCCCGGGCCATGTTGCTGAACAGGGCAATCAGCGGATCATAATAATGATTCACATTAAGCAGTCCGCAGGGCTTCTGATGCAGGCCGAGCTGCGCCCAGGTGAAGATCTCGAAATACTCCTCCATCGTGCCCGGGCCGCCCGGCATAGCAATGAATCCGTCCGCCAGCTCAGACATCTTAAGCTTCCGTTCATGCATAGAGTCCACCATGATCAGCTCTGTGAGACGGGTGTGCTCGATTTCCCTTTGCTTCAGAAAATGCGGCAGCACCCCGATCACGCGGCCTCCCGCCTGCATCACGCTATCTGCAATAGCGCCCATCAAGCCTACAGTAGCTCCGCCATAGATCAGCGTAATGTTACGTGCGGCAAGCTCCTTGCCGAGTAGAATAGCGGATTCCTTGTATACGGGCGAAGCCCCTTCACTGGAACCGCAGAACACTGCGATACTCTTCATAAGCTGCTGACTCTCCTTTATCTTAAGATAATGTAATGTGCTTTGAAGAACGGTTGTTTCCTCTACCTAATGTATCACGGATTCAGGTGCATGTAACATTTTTCTCGCTGCCGGAGCAGGCGGTTTACTTGCGGTGGTGCTCTGCATTGACAACCTTTTGCGGAGCGGCTATACTTTCTGTAATCTTATAGTTGGTATACGTTGAACGAGCCAGTAGCAGCCTTGTCCCTGTTCCCAGAGAGCCGGGGGTCGATGGAACCCGGTACACACAAGCGGACTGCGAATTACGCCTCGGGAGTATCTTGGGTAATGCCAAGCGGAGCTAAGCGAACGATAACTCGCCTGAGAGTGGTATGGACCTGCGTGCAGCACCAGGTCTGTGCAATTTGGGTGGTAACACGGTTAATGATAATCGTCCCTGTGTCTGAATAGACAAGGGGCGATTTTTTGTTGTCTGTGCGGATTTGCTGGCTGGGTGCGTGGCGGGCATAAACTTCAGAGGCTGCTGCGGTATGGCTGCTGTTTTTTTGACGGATACCAAGGGATATAGAACAATCATTTACACAAAAGGGGCTGTACATGTTGAACATTATCGACGAGCTATTGTGGCGCGATGCCATTAACCAGCAGACAGATGCGGACGGACTGCGTGAATTGACGGAGAGTAAGGCGGTATCGCTGTATTGCGGCGTGGACCCGACGGGCAACAGTATGCATATCGGCCACCTGATTCCATTCATGATGCTGCGGCGCTTCCAGCTGGCCGGTCACCGTCCGGTGATTCTGATCGGGGGAGCTACGGGAACGATCGGCGATCCGAGCGGACGCCAGAGTGAGCGCTCTTTGCAGACGATGGAGCAAGTGCAGGAGAATGTGGAGGCGCTGAGTGCCCAGATGAAGAAGCTGTTCATTACTGATGGCGACAATCAGGTGCGGATGGTGAACAACTACGACTGGACCAAGGATATGAACGTCATTGATTTCCTGCGTGATTTCGGCAAAAACTTCAGCATCAACACGATGCTCGCCAAGGATGTAGTCGCCAGCCGTCTGGACAGCGGAATCTCGTTCACGGAGTTCGCTTACCAGATTCTGCAGTCCATTGACTACCTGCATCTGTACCAGAACGAGGATGTGCAGCTCCAGATCGGCGGCTCGGACCAATGGGGGAATATTACGAGCGGCCTCGATCTGATCCGTAAAAAAGAAGGCAACGAAGCCAAAGCCTTCGGCCTGACCATCCCGCTTATGCTGAAGGCTGACGGCACCAAGTTCGGTAAAACCGCCGGCGGCGCCATCTGGCTCGATCCGAAGCAGACTACCCCTTACGAGTTCTACCAGTTCTGGGCGAACACCGATGACCGTGATGTGGTTAAATACCTGAAGTACTTCACCTTCCTGAGCAAGGAAGAGATTGAGGCGCTTGAGGAGAAGGTAGCCACCGAGCCGCATAAACGCGAAGCGCAAAAAGCGCTGGCCGAGGAAATGACCCGCTTCGTGCACAGCGAGGAGCTGCTGGAGCAGGCCAAACGTATCAGCGCGGCACTGTTCAGCGGCGATATCCGCTCCCTGACTGCGGACGAAATCGAGGAAGGCTTCAAGGAAATGCCGACCTTCACAGCGGGCAAGGAGACCAAAAACATTGTAGACTGGCTAGTGGACCTGGGAGTGGAGCCATCCAAACGCCAGGCGCGTGAGGATATTACTAAGGGGGCAATCTCGATTAACGGGGAGCGCGTGAATGAGCTGGAGACGGAGATTACGGCCGAAGACGCCATCGGCGGCAAGTTCATCATCGTCCGCAAAGGCAAGAAGAACTACAGCCTGGTGAAGCTGGTCTAAGTGGAAGCTTCCGGGCGGTTACCGGAAGGGTTGTTGCAGTTCGCCGGATGTTGAGCCAGATCTGGAGCGTAGTTAGGCTGGACGAGGCTGAGGGTGAACTGGAACGAGGTTGATGTGGTTAGGGTGAGCCTAGATGAGCTAGAGTGAGACAGAGATGAGTTAGATTGAGCTAGTTGTGCTAGAATGAGAGACAGATGAGTGTGATTTGGCTAGATGAGCAAGGGTGAGAATGGTGTTAAGTAACAAAGTGATTGGGCTATCCCGCTGTCAGCAGTGACGGGGATAGCCTTTTTTGGTGGTCGCGGAAGGTAAGACGGCCTCCCGCCTTCCTCCCTGATCACCGTAGGCCGGAAGCGTGGCTGGATATGATGAGATTAGTGGGATAAATCCCTCTAATCTTGCTGGAAGTAGGCAGAATGAGGAAATCAAGTGTATAAATCCCTCTGATTATAGCTGGAAGTAGGCTGAGCGAGGAAATCAAGTGTATAAATCCCTCAGCGAGCGAGGCAGGCGGATGGGAAGAGGTAGGCTGATGAGGTGCAATAGTGCACCCGAATTCGGCGCAAGCAGCCGAAACGAGCAAATGAGGTGCAATAGTGCACCTGAATTCGGCGCAAGCAGCCGAAACGATCGAATGAGGTGCATTAGTGCACCTGAATTCGGCGCAAGCAGCCGAAACGATCCAATGAGGTGCAATAGTGCACCTGAATTCGGCGCAAGCGGCCGAAACGAGCAAATGAGGTGCATTAATGCACCTGAATTCAGCCGAAGCGGCCGAAACGAGCAAATGAGGTGCATTAGTGCACCTCACCCGTCCAGCCCGCCATCAGGCGGGCGAGCCAGGCTTCAAAACAAATAGAAAATAATGCCTTTACCAGCAGCCACAGTCTGGCTGTAGAACCGCTGGATCTCGGTGAAGAACTGGAGCAGGTAGGCAAAGAACGCATCCGCATCATCGACAGACACCGTATCTGGGTCCAGCGGGTAGACCTCCTCCTCGGCCATGGTCCGGAAATCATATTGCTGGCGCAGCTGAGCTTCATCTAGTCCAGAAATAGCGTCAAGCGCTTCGGCCACTTGTCCGGCACGCAGGCAGAATGCCCCGTATGTCCCGAACTCAATACCCTGGTCTGAGTGTAGTGGAACTACATATCCGAGCGGTGCAGGTCCGTCCGATATATCTCCGCAGAGCAGGTAGTGAATCGCTTCCCAGGCGCGGTCGATATCCAGTCCCGGGTATTTGTCTATTTTCAAGCTCGCCAGCGGGGTGCTGCCTGCGGCAATTTGCTGCACCTGTTCATCTTCTATTGCAAAGTAATATCCGCGTATCGCCATTGTATCAGCCTTCCTTCCATCGTTGGGATAGAGTAGTTGTACTTAATCCTCAAGCAGCGCAAGCTTGTCTTCGAGTTCAGCAATCTTAAGCCGGATAGCTTCTGCCCGGGGCTCGTCCTGCGCTTTCACCGCGACTGCCAATTCATCGCCAGCTATGCCGATCTGATATTCCAGATACGTGTAGTCGGATGCGGCGGCAGGATGGGTGGAGCGTTGGGAATAGGTCATATGCCGAGGCCTCTTTTCTGTGATCTGTGATATATTCATGATACAGGGTTTGCAGGAACGGCTCAACCTTGTTACATGGGAACCCGGCATAGGCTGCGACATTGTTCACAGACAATGAACCTGGTTCTGGTTTTACCATAGATAGTATTGAAAATTATAGCTTAATTTTTCAGTAACAGTATGCGGGAGGAAATTCCGCAAAGGAAGGTTTGGTATACATAATGATTGCTGTATCTTTTAACACCTTGGACGAGGCCAGGCACCATCTGGAGGAGCTGGATGTGAACCGGGGGCTGGTGCTGTTCGCTGCGGCTGCGGCTGTCCGGGAATTATCCCGTCATGCGCCTTCGCGGGCAGTATTGTGCTCAACCAAGGGGGAATATACTCCGCAGGGCTACCGCAGCGGCGTAATTACTGGTTTTGAATATGAAGCCGAGATAGCAGATATTGTGGGCATTCTGCACCCTCCCGTGCTTAGCGCAAGTACGCTGGAGATTGCTTACCGCAAGGTCCGGGGCAATCCGAACGCATTTCTGATGCTGCTCTGTGACGGCACAGGCGGGATGGAAGAGATGCTGCTCTCCTCGTTGTATTTTATGAACCCGCAATTCAAGGTGATTGGCGGCAGTGCGGCTGACGATGAGCGCGGCGAGACTTACCTCTATATAGGAAACCGCCGGGTGCGGAACCTGGGGATTTATTTCAATATGCCTGCCCGCACCGCCCTGGTCAAAGAGAATATATATGTGCCGGCCTGGAAGACGCTGCTGGTGACAGAAGCCGATGTGTTCGGCAGACGGGTGTATTCCTTCAACGGGCGGCCTGCAGCCGGGGAATACGCGCGTGTCCTGGGCGTGCCGGAGAAGGAGCTGGCAGAGCATTTTCTGAGCAGCCCGCTGGGCAAAAGATACGAGGATGATCTGATCATAGCCTCCCCGAAGGCGGTTCATCCGGATGGCTCTGTCACATTTTACAGCCAGATTATGTCTAGTACTTATGTGGAGCTGCTGAGTTCAGCCGATCCGCTGGCAGTGCTGGAGGAGACGCTGGACGGCAGTCCGTTCAAGCCTTCGTTTGTCCTCAATATTAACTGTACGCTGCGGGACCAGCTGTTTACACGGGACGGTCTGTGGGGAGCTTTTGACGAGAAAATGCTTGGGTTCTGCGGCAACACTACAGGCTTCATCAGCTATGGAGAGCAATATTATACTAAGCATGCCAATCAGACTATGATTCTGCTGCTGGTTGAATAAGGGAGAGTTAAATCGGATGGAGTGGTTAAGCAAACTGCGCATAGCTTGGGGGAGAACCCCCTCTGCTGAAGGCGTTCAAAGTCACAGTAATACAAGCGGGTTAGCGGAGAGAGCCATGGCAGAGCATGTGATCGCGGCTAAGGATACGGTCGTATCAACAGAAACGGTTAAAGCAGAGGGAAAAGCCGCAGTAGAGGAAGCAGGCGCTAACGCACATGTACCTTACAGCGGTAAAGATAGCGAAAAACCCTCTGCACATGCTTCAGGCACGGTGTCTTATGGGGAACATGCTTATACCTTAGCGGAGCAGATCCGCCTTGAGACTGGAGCTATCCTGAAGGAAGAGGCCCAACTGGTGGAGGACTTCGAGGTCTTGCGGGCAGGCGGCGGGGAGATGATCGGCCAAATCGCCGGGACTCAGCAGCTCCTGGAGCATTTGAAGACCAACAACGGACAGACTGAAGATCTGATTAATGAAATGTATGGCAGCTTGTCCTACTCATCCAACAAAATCGAATTTGCCAAGGAAGCCAATATCCAGATCTCTGCGGAAATGCAGAAGGCCTCGGAGGTATTTACTGAGTTCGTTGCTTTGAATGAGGATCTGCGGGAGCATTTCCACAGCATTGAGCAGCTCGCCAAGATTATCACGGATATTGCCGAACAGACGAATCTGCTCTCGCTGAATGCGGCGATTGAGGCAGCGCGGGCCGGTGAGCATGGACGCGGCTTCGCCGTTGTCTCCACGGAGATCCGCAAGCTTGCTGACAGCACCCGCAGCCATGTGAAGGAGATCATGGGTTCACTCTCAGGAATGACCCGCGTCATGGAGCAGATTCACAGCAAGTCCGGGGATGGAACGCTCGCGATGAACGAGACCACGGCGAAGATCGGTGAGTCCACGTTATACATGAATGAGATTGTAGAAGCAGAGGAGCAGGTCTTCGAGCATCTGGAGAAAATCCAGGAGTCCCAGGAGAGCAGCATGGAGGATGTGGAGCAGATCAACAGCGACCTGCTGCGTATTCTGGAGAAATCGGGCGAGGACACAGACCAGTTCCGTAAGCTGGTTCTTACCGTTCAGAAGAAGGCCGACCATTACCAGCAGCTGCTGAATCATCTGCATCAGATCGGGCTGCTCCAGCAGGCGGAAGAAGCAGAGAAGATTAACGGATAATCAGATATGGTAAAAGGAAAACACCCGGCAGCGGGAGATACTGCCGGGTGTTTTTGTGTTGTTGCTGGGCGTGGGCCCAGGTAAGCGCTCCTCCTCTTGCTGGTGAAACACCGCTATGGGGGAGGGCCCGGCCAGTGTAATCTTCACGTGCTTTATGACCAGACAACTCGCGTATGATACGAGAGGGAAAGAGTTGGATAAACTCCATCTGCTGAGCGAGAATGGCCCTCTGCCAAAACAGCAATTGGATAAACAGCACTTAAATGAACCCATTTCCCCTAAACCAGCTTAAACAGACATAATTAGTTGTTGTTTATCCACTTGCCTCCGGAAATTTCTTGGAGACTAGCATAACAAGCTGCATTTTTCCATTTGTTGCTTGGAGGCGGCGCTCTCCGCCATCGGCAGGAGGATGTTCCATTATTACAGGGCGATCAGCCTGTATTCATAAGCGCTAAGCGATAGCGGCCCGGCAGGTACGGGAGTGCCGGTCAACACATCCTGCCCGCTGTGCGGCAGGGTGACGCTGCCGCCAAGCCCGTCCATGTTGACGAGCGTCCACAGTTCTCCGTCAGCGCCGCTTCTTGGGCAGAGAATGGTGCCTGGCGTGACATCGCTGCGCCGGGTGACCCCGGCGCGGGCGGCGTAATGCTCAATCAGCGTGCACAGCTGCTTGTCGCCCGCATCGCCCGAGGGCAGCGAGCCGAGCATCACGATGGCTCCCCGGCCATAGGGCTGCTCGGTCAGGTAGGCCAGGCCTGGCGTCCGGCCCTCCGTAATGACACCGATTACGGAGGCTCCGCCCGGCAGCGGCTCGAACACTGCACTCCACAGTGACAGCGGCGCGGAGTGGCCGAAGGCCTCCCCGATGCTGCCCGTCCCCTCCATCGGGTAGACGAACTTAGCGCAGACGCCGGCCAGGCGCTCCAGCTCACCCAGTGCAGCATCTGTATGCAGAGTATGCTCCGCCGTGCGCCCTCCGCTAAGCGGGCCGACGATCCAGATGCCGCCAGCCGCGGTGAAGGCGAGCGCCCGCGCCATGTATTCCGGCGACAGATAATGGATGTAAGGCGTGAACAGCAGCTTATAACCGCTTAAATCGCCGCTTTCCGGCAGCAGGTCACGGTGAATCCCCAGATCGAGAATCCGTCTGTAGAAGTCCCCGAGCAGAGAGCGGTAGTTGAGGTTCCGGTGCGGCTCCGTGGCCAGGAACGCCTTGGCCCGGTCCGAATAAGTAATCGCTACCTCGGCCTTGAGCGGCCGGGTATTCAGCATGTGCGGCTCAATCCGCAGCCTGGCGGCGGAAGCTGCACGCACATTGTCATAGCCGAGTGCAGGCTGGCCCCAGGCGCTGATAATCGAGCTGTGCGTCTGCTCGCTGCCGGTGCGCTGCTGCCGCCACAGCCAGTAGCAGAAGGCGCCTGCCCCTAGCGCGTAGGCAGCCACGGCTTCAGCGGTGAGATAGCCGTCCGGGTGCGGCTCGCCGTAGCTTGTAAGCGACGCGGCATAGGCCGGGCCGGTCTCCATCAGCCAGAAATCCCGCCCGGGCTTGAACCCGCGCCACAGATCACAGTTCAGCAGATAAGCGTGCCTGTTGGCCTGAGAGGCGTAGGTGTCGAACGAAGCGAAATCAAGCTCCCGGAACAGCTTCTCATTGTCCATATGAAAAGGGACATTGCTGTTGTGCGTGATAGGAGACCCGGAATAGCGGCGGATGATCGCCGCCTGTTCCCCTGCGAACTCCGCAATCTTCTCCATCTGAAACAACCGGTACTGGGTGACGAGCGAGGAATTATGCAGAAAAGGTGTAGCTACCGGCTGCGGCACCTGATCAAACCGCTGGTAGGTCTGGCTCCACACGCCGGTCCCCCAGGCATCATTCAGCCCGCCTATGCTGCCGTAACGGTGCTCCAGCCACTCCTGCCACAGGGAGCGGCAGGACCCGCACATGCATTCCGCCACATGTGCCTTCAGCTCGTTGTCGAGCTGCCAGGCGACTAGGCCGGGGAGCGGCCCCAGCACCCGGGCTAGCTCTTCCGTGATCAGCGCCGCCCGCTGCCGGAAATAAGGGTTATTCGTGCAGACATGCTGTCTGGACCCGTGGCTCATCACTGCTCCGTCTGCCCGGATGTGCAGGCGCTCCGGGTACCCGTGAGTCAGCCAGACCGGCGGGGTCGCAGTCGGCGTACACATGACCGTATCTATCCCATGGTCATGGAGCTGCCGGATATGGTCTGCGAACGGCCGGACATCGATAGAGTCCTCCTCCGGTTCCAGCAGCGACCAGATGAACTCCCCCATCCTTACCAGATTAATGCCCGTTTCCTGCATGAGCCGAAGATCCTGCTGCCGCTCAGCTTCCCCCCATAACTCAGGGTACCATGCGGCACCGTAATATAGCTTTTGTTTCATTCTTTTGACCTCCTTGAAACAGCCCCACACGGGCGATGTATTTTTACTTTTTTTGTCTATATCAATTGGATTTAAAAATATACAGACAGGGAAAGTGGCGGAAGGGAATTTTGGAGCTGGAGGAGCGGTAGCGTCCGCCTGAAAGCTTTCCGCAGGAAAGCTCACATCGGAAGCATAGGCTGTCTGCGGATTTCAACCGTTAAAAATGGTATAAATCAAGAAATCTGCAGAAGGGCAGCGGCCGGAAGCCCAAAACTTCTCTGGAGTCACGACTCTCCCAAAAATGAAATTATCATTTCAATCTATATAGTGTCTGCCCCCCACATGCAATAGTAAAGTTTTGCCGGTTTTGGACTTTATTGCGGCAGCGGCGCAGAAGGCTTACAAAGCGTTGTCCAAAAAGTCCGATTGCCGGAAAAACACCCGCCAACCATAATAGAAAGCGCAGCCACGGCAATGTAGTGAAGTGTAGTAGCCAGGCTGTCTATCCATACGGAGGTGAATGTAAATGAAGCAAGGAGCGGCAATGGAGGCAGCAGAGGTAAGCGTAGGTACAAGCTTCCGCCGCCGCAGGCGGGAGCAGCGCTTCAGACGTCTGAAGCGGGACAAATGGCTCTACATTCTGCTCAGCCCCGGACTCCTGTATTTCCTGCTGTTCAAATATGTGCCGATGTGGGGAGTGCTGCTCGCCTTTAAGGATTATCAGCCTTTTCTGGGCTTCTGGAGTAGCAGTTGGGTCGGCTTGGAGCATTTCCGCACGTTTTTTCAGAATCCTGATTTCTTCATGCTGCTGCGCAATACGCTGGTGCTGTCGCTGTATAATTTGGTGTTCTTTTTCCCGGCACCGATCATCCTGGCGCTGCTGCTGAATGAAGTCCGTCTCTCCTTCTACAAAAGGACGGTTCAGACGCTGATCTATGTCCCCCACTTCATCTCTATGGTCATCGTCGCCAGTATCTCCTACGTGTTCCTTACAACACAGGGCGGTGCGGTCAATGAATTCCTCTACACGGTTACCGGGCGCAAAATTGATTTCCTCGCCAATCCCGACTGGTTCCGCCCGATGATTATTATGCAGACCATCTGGAAGGAATGCGGCTGGGGGACGATTATTTTCCTCGCTGCCCTGGCCGGTGTCGATGTGGAGCAATATGAAGCAGCCGTAGTGGACGGGGCCAGCCGCTGGCGCCAGACCTGGCATATTACGCTGCCCGCGATCCGCAGCACGATTGTTATTCTGCTGATTCTGCGGATGGGTACGATTCTGGATAACGGCTTCGAGCAGATTTATCTGATGATGAACGCGCTGAACCGCGAGGTGGCCGAGGTCTTCGATACCTATGTGTATGCGCTGGGGATTACCCAGGGGGCATTCAGCTACAGCACCGCCGTCGGTTTGTTCAAATCAGTGATCGGGGTCGTGCTGGTGCTCGGCACCAACTGGCTCGCCAAGAAGTCGGGCGAATCCGGATTATATTGAAAAGGAGGCCATGACTGTGGCTAAACGTTACCGCAGCGCCGGAGAGATTACCTTTGACGTTTTTAATTACCTGGTGCTGGGCATCATCGGGATCGCAGCCATCCTGCCGTTCCTGTTTGTAGTCGCCGGTTCCTTCGCCACCGAGGCGGAAATAACGAAGCGCGCTGTCTTTCTGGTTCCGACGACTATCTCGCTGGACGCCTACCGGTTTATTTTCTCCACGGATACCATTGTCCGAAGCATCGGGGTGTCGCTGTATGTGACAGTGATCGGGACGGCAGTCAATTTGTTCTTCACGGTTACCATGGCGTATCCGATGGCGAAGCGGTACCTGATGGGCCGCAATCTGATCCTCAATCTGGTCATCTTCACCATGCTGTTCGGGGGCGGGATGATTCCCACCTATCTGGTGATCCGTGAGCTGCATCTGCTCGATACGCTGAATGCTCTGATTCTTCCGGGGGCGATCAGCGCCTTCAATCTGATTATCGTCAAAAACTTCTTCCAGGAGCTTCCCGCCGAGATGGAGGAGGCGGCCCGCATCGACGGCTGCACGGAGCTGGGGCTGCTGTGGAGGATTGTGCTGCCGCTGTCGAAGCCGGTGCTGGCGACGTTCACGCTCTTTTATGCGGTCGGACACTGGAATAACTTCTTCTCGGCGCTGCTCTACATCAATGACCCGTCCAAGTGGCCGCTGCAGGTGATGCTGCGCCAGATCGTCATGCTGTCCCAGTCGGCAGCGGGGGATCTTAGCTCCATGGACCCGAATTTCGTGCAGCCGCCGGAGCAGTCGATCAAAATGGCCGTCATCGTAGTCGGCACCCTGCCGATTATGTGCGTCTATCCGTTTCTGCAGAAGCATTTTGCCAAAGGGGTGATGCTGGGTTCAGTCAAAGGGTAAGCGGTTAGTCAACATATAAAGGGAGGCCAAGTGATGAAGAAGATGAAGCGGAGTGAAGGTTCACGGTCTGCGAAAAAAGGGTTGTTCATGCTGCTGGCTATGATTATGCTGCTAAGTGTATTGTCCGGCTGCGGCGGGAATGGAGAGAATGCGGGAGCGGGACAAAAGGAGCCTGCCGGGGACAACGGGAAGGCGGACGGTACAGCCAAGGGGGAGAAGCCGCTTGAGCTGACGCTGATGCTGCCGATTTTTAAAACCAATTATCCGAAGGACGGCAGTCCGGTCGCCGCCAAGCTGGAGGAGCTGACGAACACCAAAATCCATTTCGAATGGGTGCCGAATGCATCCTATGCCGATAAATTCAATATTACGCTGGCTTCCGGCAAGCTGCCTGATATTATGTATGTAGGTGACGTGAAAGCGTCCAGCTTCGTCAATGCGGCCAGATCCGGCGCTTTCTGGGAGGTGGGTCCGTATCTCAAGGATTATCCGAATCTCAGCGGGGCGAAGGAGGTCATTCTGAATAACTCGGCCATCGACGGTAAGAATTACGGGATCTACAGAGGGCGGGCGCTGGGACGTAACGGCGTGGTGTTCCGCAAGGACTGGATGGAGAAGCTGGGGCTTGAGAACCCGAAGACCGTGGATGATTTCTATTCGATGCTAAAAGCGTTCAAGGAGCAGGACCCGGATGGCAACGGCCAGGCGGATACGTACGGCATGGTGCTGGTCAAGTGGACCGGCCAGTGGGCCAGCGGCTTCGATACGATGAAGCTGTGGTTCGGTTCCCCGAACAAGTGGGGCGTGCAGGAGGGGAAGCTTACGCCTGAGCATGAATCCCCCGGGTATTTGGAAGCGCTTAAATTCATGAAAAAGCTGTACGATGAGCAGCTGATTAACGCCGACTTCGCGGTGATGGACAGCTCCAAATGGAATGATCCGGTCGTCAATAACAAAGCCGGCGTCATTGTCGATGTGGTCGATAACGCGGCCCGGCTGGACGACAAGATTCATGCGGCTCTACAAAAGGAAGGCAAAGACGAGCCGGAACGCCATTATATGGATGTTATCGGCGGTGTGAGCGGAGTGGACGGCGCACTGCATACCCTCCCAACCTCCGGTTTCTCCGGCATGCTGGCGATTCCGAAGTCTTCGGTCAAAACCGAGGAGGAGCTGAAGCAGGTGCTTGCCTTCCTGGACCGGCTGAATGATGAGGATCTGCAGACGATGCTGAACTATGGTCTTGAAGGCGTGCATTACAAGCTGGTGGACGGATATATCGAACGCTCCAGCGATACGGTTCTGCTGGAATCGGAAGTGGAAGGCCTGAATCAGATGCTGCCGTTCATCCCTGAGGACAAGGCGAAGCAGGTGAAGCAGACCCCGCTGCGGCTGAAGCAGACCGAGGTGCAGAAGACAAATGAAGCGACGATTGTGACCAATCCGGCGGAAGCGCTGATCTCGGCAGTCTATACGCAAAAAGGCTCGCAGCTCGATAACGTAATCAACGATGCGCGTATCAAATTCATTGTCGGCCAGATCGATGAGGCCGGTTTGAAGTCTGCTTTTGAAGTATGGCGGAAGACTGGCGGAGATGAGCTTGTGAAGGAAATGAATGAATTGTACGCCCTGGCGGGCAAGTAAAGTCCGGTCCTGCTCCAGTCTCCGTCCGGTCTGTCCCCGCTGCGGCTGCATGGCTGCAACTCTAAACTAAGGATTCGGCTGGTGAAACGAATGGAGAATGAAGCGGCAGGAGCACGGAACAGGTATACCGGAGGCCGGGAGGGACGCAAGGGCCGTTATTACCGCAATAATCTCATTATTGTGTTGATCGTCTCGTCCATTCCCGGGCTGATCATCGGGCTGCTGGTCTATTTTATGGCCGGGGGGAATCTGGAGAAGGAACTGCTGAGGATGCATAACCGGCAGATTGAGCAGCGGGCGGACAACATTAATGAGCAATTGTCCAATCTGGAGCTGATGCTGGCCCACTGGGCGTTCGACCCGAAGTTCGACTATGGACTCAGCAACATGGATTTCACCCGGAATCATGAGCGGGCCTGGGATATTACGAAGACACTGGTAGTCATGCAAGGCTCGAATTCCATGGTGCGGCAGGTTGAGCTGTATCTGGCCGGTAAACAGCAGGTGCGCTTCGGCACAGAGTATGGGACGCTGGCTGCGGCGGAGGAAGCATTGTACGGGAAGCTGCTGAAGCAGGAGCGGAGCACCTACTGGACGGAATGGGCTTTTGATCCGGAGTACCCTGAGCAGAAGGAGCTGACGCTGGTGCACCACATCCCCGGCGGCAGTCTGCAGCCCTTCGGGGTGCTGCTGCTGCGGATGGATACAGAGAAGGTATCGGCGATGCTGCGGACCATGACCCCGTATAACACGGGGGAGGTGTTCATGGAGCAGAAATCCGGCGGACTCTTCATCTCGGGGGGCGGGATGGATGCGCCCACGCCGCTGGTTACGGCGCTGCGGGCAACTATTACAGCCAGAGGCAGCCAGGATAGCGGGTCATTTCTGTATGACTGGAACGGGGTTACTTATGCGGTGACCTATGGTGATTTCTCGCGGATTGCCAGTGAATGGCGGTATGTGTCGGCTTCGCCGATCTCCAGCGTCACCTCTCCGGTGGTCTGGCTGTCCCGGATGATTATTCTGGTCAGCTTGTGCGCCTTGTTGCTGGCGGCGGTACTGTCCTGGATTGCTTCCCGCAGAATCTATTCGCCGGTCCGCCGCCTGCTTCAGACACTGCTCCCTGAGCATGCGGCCTCCGGGGACCGGGTGGATGAGCTGACGCTGATCGAGCGGCACTGGCAGAACCTGCACGGACAGCAGCACGCCCTCGAATACACGCTCTCGGAGCAGCTTCCGCATGTGCAGCAGAGCTTCCTCCACCAGCTGTTCCAGGGGTATTTGTATGCCTATTCCGAACAGGACTTGCAGAGCCGGATGAAGCAGTACAAGTGGGAAGTGGAGAGCTGTACGTTCGTGGTGCTGTATATCCAGCTGACCGGCATCTCCAGCCTGGAGGCTAAGTTCCGCAGCGGTGACGAGAGTCTGGTGTCATTCGCGGCTGTAAACATCATCGGGGAGCTTGCTAAGGAGCATTTCGGCCGGGCAGAGACGGTCAATCTGCATGACCTTACCTCCGGTATGCTGCTGATGGAACCGGGAAGCGGCCCAGACCCGGCCCGCGTGGGGGCCTTCGGTGAAGAGCTGGCGGCTACCCTGAGCCGGATGCTTAAGCTTCAGGCCACGGTGGCGTACAGTGCAAGGATCGGGAGCATCTCCGCGATTCCGCGGTCCTTCGAGGCGGCGAAGCAGGCGGCCAGCCACAGCAGGTACGGGGGCGGGAACCAGATCATCAGCCTGGAGCAGCTGGAGCGCGAGGGGCAGGGCACACCTATGCCGCAGTATTCCTTCGCGCTGGAGCGCGGGCTGATTCAGGCGCTGCGGACCGGAGAAGCAGAGGAGGCGGACCGGCTGCTGGAGGAATTCCTGGAGACGCTCTCCGCAGGCGGCGCGAAGGTGATCGACGTACAGCAGGGGATGCTGCATCTGCTCGGCGCGATCCTTCATGCGGTGCTGGAGGCCGGGATGGCCCAGAGCCAGTTACTGCGCGGCAGGAATCTGTATGCCAGTCTCTCGCAGATCCATGAGCCGGGGCTTATTCTCTCCTGGTTCCGTACGCAGGTGATTGCTCCCTTCCTGAAGGAGCTGTGCGAACGCTCGGATGCCGGAATAAGACGGACGATTGATCAGGCGATGCTGTACATTCAGCAGCATTATATGGACAATATCTCGCTGGACAGCTGTGCAGATGTTACAGGCACCAGCCCTTTTCTGCTCAGCAAGTCGTTCAAACGGGTCACCGGGCAGAACTTCATCGATTATCTGACCGAGCTTCGGCTCACCAAGGCGAAGGAACTGCTGCGTGACACAGATCTGAAGATGAACGATGTCGCCTTGCAGGTTGGCTATCAGCAGAGCTATTTCAACCGGATTTTCAAAAAACAGGAGGACATCACTCCGACACGTTACCGTGAACTGAGCCGGCAGGAGGGGGAGAAGGAGAACGGGAAGGGGGTGCGGGGAGGGCAAGGGAAGAACGGCTGAGAATGAAAGTGGCTCACTTCCCGTGATCCGGCGCCCGCAGGCCTCCTGCCCCCGGAACGGTTCATTCGTCCGGGTGATGTCCCATCAAGGAGATGACAGAAGATGACCTCTTTATCCTCAGCCCTGCCAGTCCAGCTACGGTGGCTGAAGCCGCCTGCTCCGGCTGCGGGGGTGACCTGGGGGGTCCCCTGGTCCAAGGGAGATCTGAAGCGCGGAGAACTGGCCGCGCTATATCTTGGCGGGGCGGATGACGGCTCCCGCCTGCCGCTGCAGAGCCGCCCGGCTGCGTATTGGCCGGACGGCAGCATCAAATGGTCTTTGCATTCTGCCGTATGCCCTGAAGGGAGTACGGCAGGTTATACACTGGAACGCTCTGCCGGGCAGAGGGCTGTGCACGCAGCCTTCCAGGTATCCGTGGAAGAGACGGAAGAAGCTTATATTGTCGATACCGGCAGCATTCGTTGCACCGTGGTCAAGCATGGCCCGGGCGTGATCTCGCGGATTATCCGCCGGGGAACGGCGGAATCCGGGGGACCGGATGGTGATCATGGATATTCTGGAGCTGCGGAGACGGGATTAGGATCAGGTGCGGGTGTGAGTAAGCTTGTGTGCAGCGGAAGCGAGCTGGTCTGTCTCCGCGAGCAGCGGGACATCCTCAGCGGGGAGCTGACGCTGCGGCAGGAGCGGTTCACCGGTGTGACGCTGAAGGCTAGCCTGGAAGAGCAGGGACCGGTACGTGCTGTGATCCGGCTGGACGGGCGGCATAGAAGTACAAGGGGGGCCCGGGAATGGCTTCCTTATACTTTAAGGCTCTATTTCTATGCCGGGCTTGTGTCCATCCGGCTGGTGCATACCTTCCATTATGACGGCAATCCGCAGCAGGATTTCATCAAGGGGCTGGGCCTGCTGTTCAAGGTGCCGCTCAGCGGTCCGCTGTATAACCGCCATGTCCGGCTGGCGGGCAGCGGGGGAATCTTCAGCGAATCTCCCAAGACGCTCCAGACCCGCAGAACGCGGGGCAAATATGCTGATATGTTCGCCGGGCAGCTTGAGGGGCAGAGCCAGTACTTCGATCCCGTGGAGGATGCCTATTTCACCAGCCTGCTCCAGGACTCGGCAGTATGGGATGACTTCCGGCTGGTGCAGGACTCCTCTGAGCATTATGCCGTCCATAAGCGGACGGGACCGGAGTGCACCTGGATTAAGGGTGCGGAAGGCCGGAGGGCCGGAGGACTAGGCTATATCGGCTGTGACGGCGGAGGTCTGGCTGCCGGAGTGAAGGATTTCTGGCAGAAGCCTCCGTCCGGGCTGGAGATCAGCGGCACCTCAGGCGCGGAAGCGGCGTTAACGGTCTGGTTCTGGACGCCGGAGGCGCAGGCGATGGACCTGCGCCACTATGATACGAAGACGCATGTCGAGTCTTCCTATGAAGGCGCGGAGGAGCTGCGTGCAACCCCTTACGGGATCGCCAATACGAACGAGCTGACCTTGTGGTGTACCGCGCGGACGCCTCATTCCAGGCAGCTTCGGCAGATGCAGCAGCAGGCGGATGAACCGCCGCTGCTGGTCTGTGAGCCCGGGTATTACCACCGCAGCCGGGCGTTTGGACTCTGGAGCCTGCCGGACCGGAGCACGCCGGCCAAGGCGTACCTGGAGGACCGGCTGGACGGGATTATCAGCTTTTACCAGAAGGAAATTGAGCAGCGGAAGTGGTACGGCCTGTGGGATTATGGCGACTTCATGCACAGCTATGATCCGGTCCGCCATGTCTGGAATTATGATCTGGGCGGCTGTGCGTGGCAAAACGCCGAGCTGGTGCCGAATATGTGGCTGTGGGTGAGCTTCCTGCGGACTGGGCGCGCGGATATTTACCGGATGGCGGAAGCGATGACCCGGCATACCAGCGAGGTGGATGTGTATCATTTCGGGGAATATGCGGGTCTTGGCTCCCGGCATAATGTCGTGCACTGGGGCTGCGGCTGCAAGGAAGCGCGGATTGCCATGGCCGGACTGCACCGCTACTACTATTACCTGACCGGCGATGAGCGGATAGGCGACATCATGGACGGCGTGAAGGATGCGGATTATTCCACGGTGACGCTGGACCCGATGCGGGCTTATTTTCCAAAGGACGAATTCAAGACACATGTGCGGGTGGGGCCGGACTGGGCCGCGTTCAGCTCGGGCTGGATGACCCGCTGGGAACGTTATGAGGATACGTTCTACCGAGACAAAATCCTAACAGGCATCGACTGCATCAAAGCAGCAAACCTGCGGCTGATCTCTGGTCCAACCTATGGGTACGATCCCGCAACAGGAATTCTAAGTCCCATGGGCGATGACAACTGGGGACGGCATCTGGCGATCTGTATGGGCGGGCCGCAGGTGTGGTTCGAGCTGGCGATGATGCTGGAGGACCCGGAGTGGGAGGATATGCTTGCTGAGTTCGGCGTCTTCTATAACTTGCCCAAGGAAGAACAGCTGCTTAGATCTGGAGGTGCGATTACAGGCAAGCAGCGCTTCGAGCATCCGGTACTCAGTGTGGCTATTGCCGCCTATGGCGCATGGGTCAAGGATGACCGGGCGACGGCGGAACGCTGCTGGAGCATCCTGCTTGAGAATCCGTTCGGCACCGTCAATCTGCAAGCGGAGCAGAAGCAGGTGATTTCTATGGAAGTGCTGGATGAAGTGGACTGGATGAATACGAACGAAGCCTCACAGTGGTCACTGAACACGATCATTGCGCTGGAACTGGTTGCTGAAGCTCTGCCTGCGCGAGAAGAAGGTTCCGGGGGAGAAGCCGGAGCCGCTGGAGCCGGAGCTGGTGCAAGAGCTGGTGCGGAAACTGAAGCTAGTACTGGTGAAGAAGGCTATGCGGAAGCTGGAGCCGCTGCAGAAGCTGCAGAAGCTGCAGAAGCTGATACAAAAGCGGGTGCAGAAGCTGGCGCAGGAACTGGTGATAAAGCGGGTGCAGGAACTGATCCCGTAGCTGGGGGTAGTGCACAGGCAGGAGCTAGTGACGGTGCAGGTCGCGGGAAGGGAGCGGATGTCCGATGACGGTGCAGCAGGACTTACCAATGATTCCGGAAGGCTGGCGCAAGATTTACCGCAATACCCTGGAAGGGCCCGCGAAGGTGGAGGGCTTCCGGATGGAGGGCGATGGCGCGGCCACTTTTCCGCAGGGACGGCTGCGGCTGGAGAGCACCCGGGGGGCTGAGGAAGGGCAGAAGGCGAACGTAGTTTTCTGGTGCCCTGAGATTTTCCCGGCGGAGCTCGCCATATCCTGGAGGTTCCGTCCGCTGCGCGAGCCGGGGCTTGCAATTCTGTTCTTCGCGGCTGCCGGTGCCGGGGGCAAGGATCTGTTCGACCCATCCCTTCCGGTCCGCACGGGCGAATATGACCAGTACCACCATGGGGAGATGGATGCCTATCATATCTCGTATTTTCGCCGGATGTGGGAGGAGGAGCGGGCTTTTCATACCTGTAATCTGCGCAAAAGCTACGGCTTCCATCTTGTCGCCCAAGGCGCTGACCCGCTGCCGGATACCGCCGATATGACCGAGGCCTACCGGATGCTGGTGGTGAAGCGGGGATCTGCTGTGACTTTTGCCATCAATGGTTTACCGGTGCTGCACTGGGTGGATGACGGCTCGTCCTTCGGTCCGCTGCTCGGCGGCGGCCGCATCGGCTTCCGGCAAATGGCCCCGCTGATAGCAGAATATAGCGACCTGGTTGTCTATGCTCCTTGAAGCTTGGATAGGTGGCTGGTCGAATGAACATATGCGTCCACTCCAAATATTCTCTGGAGTCACGGTTATCCCATAACAGAAAATATACAAGTTTAATTTACGAAGGAGGTTTAACTGCGATGCCGGGAGTGTATTATTGTTATCCGCATGGCCGTCATAAGGCGCTGACCATGAGCTATGATGACGGACGGCACGCGGATGAACGTCTGGTCAGCCTTTTCAACCAGCATGGAATCAAGGGCAGCTTTCATTTGAATTCGGGGCTGCTTGGCGAAGGGGGCCGTATCAGGGCTGATGAGGTTGCGGCTCTCTACCATGGACATGAGGTCAGTGTGCATACGCGGAGTCATCCGACGCTGGCGCGCTGCCCGCAGGAGTCAGTCGTGGAGGAGATTATTGAGGACCGCAGGGTACTGGAGGGGCTGGTCCGCCAGCCTGTGCGCGGTATGTCTTACCCGAACGGCTCCTATACGCAGGAGATCAAGGCGCTGCTGCCGCATCTGGGCATTGAATATGCCCGGACGGTACAGACCACCGGGGGCTTCGCCCTGCCGGAGGACTGGCTGGAGTGGCAGGCGACCTGTCATCATAACCAGGGGCTGCTGGCTCACGGGGAGGATTTTGTGGGGCTGCATAAGCGGCAGTATCTGTACTTGATGTATGTGTGGGGACATAGCTACGAGTTCGACAATGACCACAACTGGGAGCTGATGGAGCGCTTCTGCGCCATGGCGGGCGGATGCGGCGACATCTGGTATGCGACGAACCTGGAGCTGGTGCATTACATGAAGGCTTGCCGGGGGCTGCTGTTCTCGGCGGCAAGGGACTTTGTCTATAATCCGGGAGCGTCTGCTGTCTGGCTGGAGGTTGGCGGTACAGTAGTCGAGGTGCCCGGGGGACAGACTGTGGATCTGGGCTGATATAGAACGGGGATAGAGTGAAGGAGGATGTATTGTGAATCATACGGATCATAGTCAAAAGCTTCACCGGCTGGCTGGGCTGGATATCTCCGCCGCCGGTCCAAGATGTAAAATGCTGCTCGGCGATCTGGACGGGGACGGCCGGGCTGAACTGCTGCTGGTGCAGCCGGATAACCGCCAGGATGTGCGTTATATTCCGCATCAGGTGCAGTGCCTGACGGCGTACAATCTGGATGGCCGCCTGCTTTGGCAGACGGGCAAGCCGGACCCGGACGCAGGCAGCCAAGGCTCCGATTACCCGGCGCAGATTGCCGATATCGATGGTGACGGGGCTCTAGAGGTACTGTGTGTGATGAATAACCAGCTTCATATTTTGGAGGGGGCGACGGGCAAGGTCAAAGCGGTTCATCCGCTGCCGGCGAAGGAGGCTCACGACTGCATCATTATTGCCAACCTGTCAGGCGGCGATTATCCTTCCGACATCATTCTCAAAGACCGCTACCATCAGCTATGGGCGCTGGACCGGGAGTTCCGGCTGCTCTGGACCCATCAGGGCAATGTGGGGCATTATCCCTGGGTGTACGATCTGGACGGTGACGGGCGCGATGAGGTGATGGCCGGATATGATCTGCTCAGCGCTGAGGGCAAGCTGTTATGGAGCTGCAAGGATCTGGACGATCACGCGGATTGCCTGTGGGTCGGCGATGTGAACGGAGACGGGGTACGGGAGCTGGTGATCGGCGGCAGTGTGACGGTGATGTATGACCGTAACGGGCGCGAGCTATGGCGGTACGAAGGCTCTGTCGAGTCGCAGCATCTGGCGCTCGGGCGGTTCCGCCCGGACCTGCCCGGTCTGCAGATTGCGGGCCTTGACCGTCTGGTCCGCGAGGATGACGGCAAGGGTCTGCGGGGCAAGGATGCCATGTTTCTGCTGGACCAGTCCGGCCGGGAGCTGTGGAAGGAAGAACGTACCACTGACGGATGGCTTACCATCGTTGAAGCCGTCAGCCGGTTCTGGCCGGAGGCACCGGACTATATTCTGGCGTACCGCCGGGGCGAAGCTGTGCTTCCCGCACTCTATGACGGCTATATGAATATCGTTGCCGAGTTCGCCGAGCAGGGTTACGCCGTGCATGGGGATCTTATTGGCAGCGGAACTGAGCAGGTTATTATTTATACGGATGAACTGGCCGCCGTCTATGCCGGTGAAGCACTGCCGCTGCAAGCAGTACACCCCGGGCAGCCGCTACCCCAGCCCAAACGGCTGTACAGCTCCACCCTGTACCCCGGCGGTGAGGTGATGTTGTGATGGGGGCCTACTTTCATCCCCGTCATTCCATCGTCCGTACAGCCGGAGAGGATACGGAAGCGATGCTTGCCATCATAGCGAACCGCTATATTGGTGCAAATCCGCCGCAGCCTCCGGTCTACCGCGTTCATCTGGAGAACAGCTTCCCGCGCCTGCCGGATTGCCGGTATGAGATGAACCTGAAAGAACGGCTGCCTGAGCTGCGGGACGGGGAATTTGTCTATGTCTGGGGGAAGCTGTGGAGCGATACAGACAGCGATATTCCGCTCGCTCTCAGCTGTTTCGGTCCGGTGACAGTCTATGTTGGCGGCGTGGCCGTTTTCGCTTCCAATCTGAACGATGATGTGTTCCCGGACCGTAAGGCGTTCTTTCGTACCGGGCTGACTTCAGGCTGGAATAACTTCCTGCTGGAGTGTACCGCAGCCGGTACCGGCTGCGGCGGGATTTTTGGCACCGGGAGCGTGAAGGGCGCGCCGCTGCATTTTCTGGCCCCGACTGCGGAGCGCAGCGGCTGTGAGGGCTGGATCTACAGCGCGCCGCAGCAGAGCAGATGGACGCTGCAGCCGGAGGGTGGTGGCGCTCCAGAGGGAGAGGCTGCGGCGCACCGCGCGGAGCCTTCGCAGCGCGTCCGCTGCGGCGAAGCCGCGGAGGCCGCCGAAGCTGCGCTGGCGGCCCGCTGTGCCTGGTATCCGGTGGCCGGCTGGCCGGATGACGAGGCGCAGCGCGGGAATCTCGCGCGCGTGCTCGGTGCGAAGCCTGGCGCGAAGGCGCTGGCCTGGAGCAGGCCGGCGGTGAGTGCGCCGGGCGGAATGAACGTCCGGCTGGCCCTCCGCAGCCGGGATGTAGCGGCACTCAAGGTCTACGTGGATGGCAGGCTTGCCGCCATCCAGCCCGAAGCGAGTGCCGGCCTTGAGTGCATGCTGCCGCTGAGCTTCGGCAGCCATGACCTGCTGGTCGAGGCCGTGTGCGGCGGCGACGGCTGGGGCTTCGAGCTGGAAGCTGCTGCGGCTGGGAACACAGCAGAGGTGCAGGTGGAGACGGAGTATAGCCGGGGGATTGCGGAAGCTTTACCACACTCCTATCTGCAGGGAAGCAGGAACAAGGGAGCCGGTGCCAGTGGAGACTGCAGCACAGTGAAGCTGGTGAGTCCCTATCCGGTGGAAGGGCAGACCGGGCCATGGCTGTACCTGGGCCCTTTTCTGGAATCGGCGGTACCTCAGCCTATGGAAGCGGCAGCTATGGATGCTCCCTTCGGCGAAGGGGCGGAGGAATGCTTTTGGCGGGTAGACCGTCCTGGCGGCGCAGTCAGGCCCTATCTGGAGAGTACGCTGTACGGCCGGTGGAATTATCCGCTCGGGGTAACCCTATATGGTCTGCTGCGTACCGGTCAGGCGCTGGGCGATCCTCATTATTCTGCTTATGCCAGAGGACATATTGAGCAATGTACCCGGCTTCATACTTATTCGCTCTGGGACCGCAGCCGCTATGGTGCTCCGGGTATCAACCAGCAGCTGGCGCTCATGGACTCACTGGATGACTGCGGTTCCTTCGGTGCTACGATGCTCGCCGCTCATGTAGAACAGCCGCTGCATGGAGCGCCTGATACAGCTGCGTATATCGCCCGGTATATTCAAGATACGCAGTCCCGCGATGAGGAGGGGGCGCTCTACCGTACACGGGGCACTACTGACTTCATGCAGGGAACAATGTGGTGCGATGATCTGTATATGAGCACTCCGTTCCTGAGCCGGTATTATCTGCTGACGGGCGATCCCGCTTATCTGGATGATGCGGTGTCGCAGTTTCTCCATTACCGTAATCGGCTGTTCCAGCCGGAGCTTGGCATTATGCATCATGTGTATGACTACAAATTCAGCAAGCCGAACGGTGTAGCCTGGGGGAGAGGCAACGGCTGGGTGCTGTTCTCGCTGACTGAGCTGCTGGAGGTACTGCCGGAGCAGCATCCGCAGCGGGAAGAACTGCTGGAGTATTACCGGCTGCTGTGCGAAGGATATTTACGGCTGCAGGACGCCGCAGGATTATGGCATCAGGTTCTGACCGATCCCGAATCTTATGCGGAGGCATCCTGTTCCTCGATGTTCGTATATGCTTTTGCGCACGGCGTTCGTAGAGGTTGGCTGACAGAGCCGTATCCATATGCCGATGCAGCGTTACGCGGCTGGATGGCGCTGGCCGAATACTGCATCGACCATCAGGGGAATGTCTATGGCGTCTGCCGGGGCTCGGGTTATTCCTTCAACAAACTATATTACAAAGAACAGCTCACCTGGCAGCTCAACGATACCCACGGAATCGGAATAGTACTGTTGGCGGGTATTGAAGCGCTTGAGCTTAGGCGGGAGCTGGAGGCGCAGCGTATATAAGAGTTGTATTGTGGAATTGCTGCCGAAAAGAGTAATTTGTCAATCAGAGTCAATTAGAGGCTATGAAAGGGAAAAATCCCATTGATTCAGCTGAAAATGGGCGGTGAGCGAAAATGAGGGGGATAAATCCCTCTGAGCCGTCAGAATGAAGAGCAGAATTGCACCTGAATTTGCCGAAAACGGGAGGAGAACGTAAATGAAGAGCACAAGTGCACCTGAATTCGTAAATAGTTGGCTGAGCGAGCGAATGAGGTGCATCAGTGCACCTGAATTAGCCGAAAGTGGGCACGCAGCGTAAATGAAGTGCATTACTGCACCTGGATTTGCCAAAAACAGGTCTGGAGCGTAAACGTGGAGCACTAGTGCACCTGAATCCCCATAGGCATGCAAAAAACCCGCAGGCGAAATTTGCTTCCTGCGGTTTTTTGCGTGGAGTGCCCTACGGGTATGTAGCACAGGCAGGCTGTGCGGTTAATCTTTATCGATCAGCTCCAGCTTTTCAAGGATCTTAAGGGTGGTAACAGCGGACAATTGCACAGCTAGTTGAATGCTGGCCTGGCTGTTTCCACTCTGCTCCAAGGCAGCTTGGTTCTCGGATAACACATCTTCCGTCACCTGCTGGATCAGACTTTTGACGATCTCGTTATTCATAATAGGCTCCTCCTTCCGTAAGTAAATACTCTCATTTTATATTTCGGCCGGACCCAGGAATTTACTTAGGGGGCAGGGAATGTTATCCGGTAATCTGAACGAAATCCATATATAACACAGACTTGGAGCGGAATCTGTAGTAAACTGGAAGGAATGTATTGTACGCCTGCAATTATTCTACAGAAAAGAATGTGATCAATGTATGCAGCTTCAAGCTCCTCAACCGGCCAAGAAATGGCTGGAAAAATATCTGTCCGGAGACAGCATGGATTACCGGCAAATTATCGCCTTGTTTCTGCCTATTCTCATTGACCAGGCCTTCATTATCGGGCTGAACCTGGTCAACACCGCAATGATCAGCTCGTCGGGGATGGCGGCGGTCAGTGCGGTGAATATGGTGGATTCCCTGAATATTTTTCTGATCAATGTATTTGTGGCGATTGCGACCGGGGGGACGGTGGTGGTTGCGCAGTATAAAGGAAGCGGGAATGACCGCATGGTCTCCCAGGCTACAGCCGGCTCGGTAACCTCGGTCTCGCTGCTTGCGGTGGGAATCGGTCTGCTGCTGATGTCCTTCCATACGCCCATTCTGAATCTGCTGTTCGGGACGGCCTCCGCCGATGTGCTGGACAATGCCCGGGTCTATATGATCGGCAGCAGCATGTCGTATCTGGGGATTGCCGTGGTTCAGGCGGTATGCGGTGCGCTGCGGGGCGTGGGCCGGACACGGGCTTCGCTGATGCTGTCGCTGATTATGAACGTGCTGTACGTTATCCTTAACGTCGTCTTTATTAACCTGCTGGATATGGGTGTGCTGGGCATGACACTTGCGGTCAATATTGCGCGTTATGTGGGGATGGCCTGTGCCTTGATCTATCTGTTTAAGTTCGATTCGGTGCTGCGTGTGCGTTTCCGCGACCTGTTCCATGTTCCGCTTACGATGCTGCGCAAAATCATGTTCATCGGCGTACCGTTCGCCGCAGAGCAGATGTTCTTCAACGGCGGCAAGCTGCTGACGCAGATCTTCATTGTCAGTCTGGGCACGTATGCCATTGCTACTAATGCCATTGCCGGCTCACTGGCGATGGTCTTTCAGATTCCGGCCAGTGCGCTGTCGCTGACGATTGTGACCGTGGTCGGCCAGTGTATCGGACGGGGGGATGTGAAGGATGCCCGGAAGTTCATCAAGTCCTTCCTGTGGATCGGTTCCGCCTCTTACGCTTTGGTGGCCTTGATCCTGATGCCGCTGTTCCACCCGCTGGTGTCTATTTTCTCCCCGCCTGTGGAGATTATCGATGATCTGTTCGTGGTGCTGCTGGTCAATGCAATTGCCCAGATTCCGCTCTGGGCCTTCAGCTTCATTCTGCCGTCCGCGCTGCGGGCAGCGGGAGATTCCCGCTTCACCTCAATTGCTTCAATGCTGACCATGTGGCTGTTCCGGGTGGTGTTCGGCTATATTCTCGGGATTGTACTGGGCTACGGGGTGCTGGGGGTATGGCTGGCGATGAACTGCGAGTGGGCGGTCCGCGGAGCAGTATTCCTGTGGCGCTTCCGGGGCAAGAAGTGGTATGCGCACAAGCTGATCTAGCATAGGATGATAACGAGGAGATCCCTGATACAGGGGTCTTCTTTATTTTAGCTCAATCTTACCCTCCGGCGAAAAAGACTATAAAAAGCACGGTACAACCTTTAATTTCAGGTAAGACGCACTTGGGTCCGTATGCTACGATTTGGGTGGTGAAGGGGGAGGCTTCCACATTAGCTGTAAGCGCTTAACTCATTGAAACCCAAATTCTTACAGAGGAGTGCAATGCATGAAGAGAATAATCAAGCAAGTCTCTCTGGTGCTGCTGGCAGCCCTTCTGCTTCTTCCGGCAGGCGGGTATCTTCCGGTGGCGGAGGCAGCCGAGGCTAAGACCACGGTATATCACGAGACCTTTGCGAATGGCACAGGCAAGACGAGCCATTCCGGGGGAGCCAGCCTGAGTGCGGTGAATGAGGTTCCTTTTGCAGGGAATGCCGATGGTGCAGCCTTATACGTAAGCAACCGGAAGGATAACTGGGACGGGGTGGATTTCAAGTTCACCGATCTCGGCCTTAAGCATGGACAAACTTACACCGTAACGGCTGTTGTCTACGTTGACGCGAAGGTGACACTCCCGGAGGGAGCAGAAGCGGCGCTGCAGACAGTGAACAGCTACGGGAATTATGCAGCAACACCTTATGTGGCAGGGCAATCGGTCACACTGACGAAGACATTCACGGTGGACACCAGTGCCACGGACCTTGACAAGCGGGACCACTCCTTGCGCATCAATTCCAATGACAAGGGAGCCACAGTACCCTTCTACCTTGGTGATCTTCTGATAACGACAGAGTCCGCTCCGGGCGGCGGGGAAGAGCCTGTGCGTGAACCGGCCTTGCCGTTCAGTAAGGTTACTTTTGAAGATCAGGAATTAGGCGGCTTTACCGGCAGAGCCGGAACCGAGACGCTTACCGTAACGAATGAAGCGAATCATACCGAGGGCGGTTCATATTCCCTGAAGGTCGAGGGCAGAAGCAATACCTGGCACGGGCCTTCCCTGCGTGTGGAGAAGTATGTGGACAAGGGCAGCGAATATACCCTGTCTGCCTGGGTGAAGCTGATCGAACCGGCGAGCGCACAGCTCCAGCTGTCCACGCAGGTGGGCAATGATTCAGGAGCGAGTTATGTGGCGCTGTCTCCCAAGACAATCAGTACGGCTGACGGCTGGGTGAAATATGAGGGCAGCTACCGCTATAACAGCGTAGGCGGCGAACATCTGACCCTTTACATTGAAAGCTCCAACAATGCAACCGCTTCCTTTTATATCGATGATATTAATTTCAAACATACCGGTACCGCTCCGGTGGATATTCAGAGAGATCTGATTCCGCTAAAAACAACCTATCAAAATGACTTCCTGATCGGCAACGCGCTATCCGCCGAGGATCTGGAAGGTGTGCGGCTGGACCTGCTGAAAATGCATCACAACGTTGCTACCGCAGGCAATGCGATGAAGCCGGATGCGCTGCAGCCGACTAAGGGTAATTTCACTTTTACAGCGGCGGATGCGATGGTGAACAAGGTGCTTGCCGAAGGCATGAAGATGCACGGGCATGTGCTGGTTTGGTATCAGCAGTCGCCTGACTGGATGAACCTGACCACGGATGCAGCGGGTAAAAGCGTTCCCCTGGGGCGTGACGAAGCACTCGCTAACCTGAGGGCGCACATCAAGGGAGTCATGGAGCATTTCGGAGACCGGGTGATCTCCTGGGATGTGGTCAACGAGGCGATGAATGATAACCCGTCCAATCCCTCCGACTGGCAAGCGGCGCTGCGCAAGGCTCCGTGGTATGATGCCATCGGTCCGGACTATCTGGAGCAGGCGTTCCTGGCGGCCAGAGAAGTACTGGACCAGCATCCGGAGTGGGATATCAAGCTGTATTACAATGATTACAATGACGATAACCAGAACAAGGCCCAGGCCATCTACAGTATGGTCAAGGAACTGAATGAGAAGTACGCACTAACCCATCCCGGCAAGCTGCTGATTGATGGTGTGGGGATGCAGGCGCACTACAATATCAATACGAATCCTGATAATGTCAAGCTGTCGTTGGAGAAGTTCATTTCCCTTGGCGTAGAAGTCAGCATTACCGAGCTGGATATTCAGGCCGGCAGCGGGAATAAGCAGACGGAGAAGGAACAGATTGCCCAAGGCTATCTGTATGCCAAATTAATGGATATTTACAAGGCCCATGCTGACCATATCGCGCGGGTAACCTTCTGGGGTATGGACGACCGCACAAGCTGGAGAGCGGAGTCAAGCCCGCTGCTGTTCGACAGGGATTTGCAGGCCAAACCAGCCTACTACGCGGTCATTGATCCGGCCAAATTCATGGCTGAGCATGAGCCGAATACGGCGGAAGCCAACGTGTCAGAGGCGGTGTACGGCACGCCGGTTATTGACGGAACAGCGGATGGAATTTGGGCCTCTGCGCCTGAGATGGCTGTGAACCGTTATCAGATGGCCTGGCAGGGCGCAAGCGGAACCACGCGTACCCTGTGGGATGACCAGAATCTGTATGTGCTGGTCCAAGTGAATGACGCTCAATTGGACAAGAGCAATGTGAATCCATGGGAGCAGGACTCTGTCGAGATTTTCCTGGATGAGAATTTCGGCCGCACGACCTTCTATGAGAGCGATGACGGACAATACCGGGTCAATTACGACAATGAAGCCTCCTTCAGTCCGGCAGCCATTGGTGCAGGCTTCGAGTCGGCAACCAAGGTAACCGGAACGAACTATACGCTTGAAATGAAGATTCCGTTCAAAACAATCATGCCAGCCGGCGGCACCAAGGTCGGCTTCGACACTCAGATCAACGATGCCAAGAGCGGCGTCCGGCAAAGTGTGGCCGCCTGGAATGATACCACTGGCAACGGCTATCAGGACACCTCCGTCTTCGGCGTGCTGACGCTTAAGGCCAAAGACGGCGCTGAGCCGCCGACGAAGCCGACGCCAACACCGGCACCGGAAGCAACACCAACAGCCACACCTGCACCAGTCTCTGGCGGAACCAGCTATAGCACCAGCACTCCTGCGCCTAAGCCTGCGCAGATGGACAGCAAGGATGGCGTAGTGACGCTCAGACCTGTCGTGAAGACCGAAGGCACAGAGGCGAAGGCCGTAGTTACGGCTGAGCTGTGGCAGCAGGCCCTGAAGCAGGCGGCCCCGGCAGCAGACGGACGGAAGCAGATCATCATCGATCTGGCGAACCTGACCGGCGTGGCCTCCTATGAAGCCCAGTTGCCGCTTCAAGGCCTGAAGACGCAGGAGAAGTACCTGCTTGTCCTCCAGAACGGCCTTGCTACGCTGTCTATTCCAAGTGAGCAGCTCGCAGGAATTACAGCAACGACTGAATATGTTAGCATCCGGGTCAAGCAGTCCACAGCCGAAGGCCTGAATGCCGCTGCTCTCCAGCAGACCGGCAGCCGTCCAGTGGTGGAACTGAGCCTGCTTGCAGGCGGGCAGAAGGTAGCCTTGTCTGGCAGCAGCGCGATGACCGTCTCTATTCCTTACACAGCGTCAGCAGCAGAGCTTGGCAGCCTGGAGTCCATTCTGGTCCGTTCGCTCACCGGCAACGGCACGTGGTCTGCTGTGGTGAACAGCCGTTACGATGCAGCGAAGGAAGCGCTGTTGTTCCGTACTCCGGAGTTAGGTACATTTGCCGCAGCCTTCGCTCCGCCGTCCTATACAGATCTCGGCAGCCTGTCATGGGCGAGGCAGGCAGCTTTTGCCATGGCGGCGCGCGATATCCTTCCGGGAGGCAATAGCTTCATGCCTGCGGCACCTATGAACAGAGCAGACTTCACCGCCTCGTTGGTGAAGGTGCTGGAGCTTAAAGCTGCTGCTGAAGCAGTTGCAGGCTTCAGCGATGTACAGAATAACGCAGCATACAGCAAGGAGCTTGCGGCCGCGAAGCAGCTTGGTATCGTCACAGGCTATGCGGGCAATACCTTCAAGCCAGCGGGCGTCATCACCCGCCAGGAGATGATGGTAATTGCGGCGCGTGCCCTGAAGGCGGCCGGAATCACGGCGGAAGGCAGCGGATCGATAGCATCTTACACCGATGCCGGTCAAATCTCCGCCTATGCCAAGGACAGCGTGACCGCCCTGCTGAAGTACGGCGTAGTGAACGGTAAGAACAATAAGCTTGCTCCGGGGGACACCCTCTCCCGCGCGGAAGCAGCGGTGATTCTGTACCGGATCTGGAAGCTGTAGCCTGAGTGAGAGGCTGAAATTTTTGAAGAAAGTAACTGGACAGCGGTGCACCCACTACGGGGGCACCGCTGTTTCGCATTACGCCCAGCGCCGAATGTAATCGAAAAACCGATCACATTGGGATCGAGGGCGGAGCGTGAGCCGAATGTAATCGAAAAACCGATCACATTGGGATCGAGGGCGGAGCGTGAGCCGAATGTAATCGAAAAACCGATCACAATGGGACCGAGGGCGGCGCGTAGGCCAAATGTAATCGAAAAACCGATCACAATGGGACCGAGGGCGGCGCGTAGGCCAAATGTAATCGAAAAACCGATCACATAGGGATCGAGGGCGGAGCGTGATCCCAATGTAATCGAAAAACCGATCACATTGGGACAGAGTGTGGTACGTAGGTCCAATGTAATCGAAAAACCGAAACCTCCGTCTCGCCGCACTCCCGTGAATATTGCGAGTCAGGCCATGCGGCTGCCGCTGGAGCGGGTATATGAAGAGCTGGAGCTGAGAAGACGGCTGTGGGCTGGGCAGAGCTAAAATGTCTGGCCGGAGCACTTGGGAGGATAGCAGGAACATAATCAAGCCCAGAGCATCAAGGTGGAACCTCCTTGCAGACTCTGGGCTTTCTATTTATTCTAAGCTGTGTGTGGCTTGTCCAGCTGAGAGCCGGGAATGAAGAATTACCGTTTCAACACCAGCGGCAGGTACACCTCGTCCACAATATTGGCAATCGTCTCCTCCGACATAGGTGCGTTATACAGCATCAGCTCATGGCGGGCCAGATCGGACGGCAAAGTGAGCATTCGGGGAGTCACGGCTTCGGCAGATACTTCTCCCCGCTCCACAGCCCGCTCCAGCAAAATCGACATGGTCCTGTTTTGACGCCCATGGGGGAAAATATAGGAGGCAAGCGGCATATCGCCCATTTCTGCTACAAGCCCGTAGAAAGCATTCAACATTGCTTGTATATTATTCTGATTCATGGCCCGAAGCACCCCGCATACATCGTCCCTCAGATTCCCGTAATCAGGCACTTCCTCCAGCGGCAGGGGCACACGTTCCCGGATGGCGCCAAGGACAAGCTCAGCGCGGTTCGCCCACCGGCGGTAGAGTACGGCTTTGCTAGTTCCCGCCCGCTCGGCCACACTGTCCATCGTAAGATTGGAATACCCCCGCTCAGTCAACTCTTCCCGTACGGCCTGGAGTATAGCGGCTTCGAGCTCCTTGCCTCTGCGTCTGTTCTTCAATTTATCCTGTTCTTGAGAAGTGGACATACCGGTCTCAACCACCTTTGGAGAATTTCGTTGTGTTTCTTATGAGGATAGTATATCATAGGCTCGAATAAGAAACTTAAAGTTTCTTATTTAGCGACCAAAGGGAGATGATCAACTTGCAAAAGCAAGCTAAACCAGCACTTGAACCAGCTGAACAGCAGGCAGCAGCCAGGAATTTGATGTGGATTCTTATGCTTGGTATTCTGGCCCCGATATTCGATACGACGATAACCAATGTGGCGATTGATACACTGGTTCGGGAACTTAACACCTCGGTATCCATTGTTCAGTGGGTGATGACCGGATATCTGCTGTCGTTTGCGATGGTTATTCCGATAACAGGCTGGGCTGTGGAACGGTTTGGGGGAAGGAAGATGTGGCTATTTTCGCTGAGTCTGTTTTTGCTCGGCTCTGTGCTGTGCAGCATGGCGTGGAACGTGGAGAGCCTGATTATTTTTCGTACCCTTCAGGGGATCGGCGGGGGGTTGCTGATGCCGATTATGCAGACCTTGGCCGTACGTGCCTATGGAGGCCAGAATATGGGCAAAAGAATGGCGACCATAGCTATGCCAGCACTGCTTGGGCCTATTCTGGGACCGGTGCTGGGAGGATTAATCGTCAATCATCTGAGCTGGCGATGGATCTTCTGGGTCAATATTCCGCTCTGCCTAGCTGCCATAATTGTTGCGTGGAAGGGGCTCCCCAAAGAAGAGCACTATTCCCGGACGCTGCGGCTGGATGTGCCTGGACTGCTGATACTGTCTCCGGCTATCGTGCTTACCCTGTACGGTCTTGGAGAAGTCAGCTCCCGCCACGGGTTTGGCCATACTGCGGTTCTTGCTCCCGTTATAGCAGGTGTGGCGCTTTTGGCAGTATTCGTGATCCATGCCTTCCGCAAGGGAGATGAAGCGCTGATTGATGTCACGCTGTTCCGGGTACGCTCTTTAACCGTGTCCTCATCGCTGCTGTTTCTATCCGGATTGACGACCTATGGGGCGATGCTGCTGCTGCCGCTCTATCTCCAGCAAGTTCGCGGTGAATCTGTGCTGATCTCCGGCCTGCTGCTCGTCCCCCAAGGCATCGGGATGCTGCTGACCAGATCGCTGGCCGGCAAACTGACAGATCAGATCGGATCGAGACCCGTGGTTCTTGCCGGAACGGTCCTTACCATCCTTGGCACTTGGCCGCTGACACAGCTTGGCGGGGATACGAGTTATTATTTTCTGAGTGCGGTTCTTATCGTGAGGGGGGCTGGATTAGGGGCTGTTTTTCTGCCGGTTATGGCTTCTGCCTATATCGGTCTGTCCTCGAAGCAAATCCCGCACGCCAGCAGCACCACCCGTATTATGCAGCAGATTGGCGGCGCCTTCGGCGTATCAGTTATCGCAATTATTTTACAAAATAAGCTGAATTCCGTCCTGACTCCTGACCCGGCCGCAGTGGCCAATGCCTTCGATCATTCGTTTATGTGGACGATTGCCTTCTCGATGCTGGCATTAATCCCGGCGGCATTCCTGCCAAAAATACGAAAATAGCGCGGCTGGCGCGCAAGTGTAATTATATCTCATTTCCCTGAGATCCATTGTTGCGAAGGGTAGAGTGATCGGGTAGGATTTATAGTTATAATCCAAAACAAGAGGGGAAGCCTCTTCTGCTGCGGTTCAATGGCAGGCCCTGAAGGAGGACAACGAAATGGACGATCAGCCGTATAACGATGGAGGTTACCAGCCGCTCGTGGTGAAGCCGTTCTGGTTCAAGATCTTTTTCCTGTTAGCGGGATCATTGCTCTTTGTAATATTGGGAATCTGGCTGCTTAAGATATCGGGGGAGGTTAAGACGGATGTTTCTATTCTTCTGCAGACGCTGGGAATTACCTGCACTGTGCTGTTTGGCCTGGCGGCCATCGTCTATCTTATCATGCTGCTGCGCCGCTCCCCGCTGCTAGTGGTGGATGCCCAGGGCATTGATGACCAGTCTTCGGCGATTCCCGGAGGACGATTGATGTGGGAGGACATTTCAGACATCCGCCTTATCCGTTACTATGGACAACTGAACATCTGCATCTTCCTCGCTGATCCCAAAGCCTACTTGTCCCGGCAACGCGGACTAAAGCGGTGGCTGATGGCCATCAACCTCCGTCTCGCCGGCACACCTGTGAACATTACAGGCCAGTCCATGCAATTGCCGCTGGAGCGTATCTATGAGGAGATGGAGCTGAGAAGACGGCTATGGGCAGGGCGGAGGTAATCGTCTGATCAGAGCGGGTGATTGGCGAAGGTGCGCAAGAAGCTTCAAGCATTTATAAATTACGTTAGCCCCTCAACGCAATATCTCCCAACGCCAAAAAATCGCGGCCCCAATGCCGCGAATCTTAATTAAATATGGTCGAGACGACAGGATTCGAACCTGCGGCCTCTTACTCCCGAAGCAAGCGCTCTACCAAGCTGAGCTACGTCTCGACGCTGTGAATAATGTAAATTATACGCCTGTCTGTAAGCGCTGTAAATATACTTTTTCGCACAGGCTATCCGCCTTGTCCATCAATTTCCCGGTACTTGATTGACAGATATCCACCCGCTGGCTATACTTGAAATGTTAAAAAGCAAATCGGACAAAGCGTTGATGAAAACAAGTACGCCGGAGAATGCTTCATCAGAGAACAGGTTCCTTTGCGGATGGTCCGCATCGGGTGTGAGAACCTGGGAGATAGACCGGCCGAAAGCTAATTTCGGAGTGCGGGGACAATCCCGCCGGGGGCACCCGTTAACAGCCGCACAAGGCGATCGTCTGCAGTTGTCCGTGGTTCACGGATCAAGGCGATAACCAGGGTGGTACCGCGATAATCATCGTCCCTGAATATATATTCAGGGGCGTTTTTTGTTTTTGATTTTTCGTGTAACGGTTACGGCAAGATTGTGTTTTCCGGCCAGCGTGCCGCATTTTAATGAAGAGACGGGAGCTGTACATGATGAAAGCAAGTGAAATCCGTTCCAAATGGCTGCAGTTTTTTGAGAGCAAGAACCACCGTATTGAGCCGAGCGCCTCGCTCGTCCCCCACAATGACCCCTCGCTGCTGTGGATTAACGCAGGTATGGCGCCACTGAAGGCCTACTTCGACGGACGGGAGATTCCGGAGAATCCCCGCCTGACCAACTCGCAGAAATGTATCCGCACCAATGATATTGAGAACGTGGGCAAGACGCGCCGCCACCATACATTCTTTGAGATGCTGGGCAACTTCTCCATCGGCGATTACTTTAAGGAAGAGGCCATCACCTGGGCTTGGGAATTCCTGACCGGTAAGGAGTGGATCGGCTTCGACGGCGACCGGATTTCCGTGACCGTGTATGCTGAGGACGAAGAAGCGTTCAAGCTGTGGAATGAGAAGGTCGGCCTGCCCGCAGAACGCATCATCAAGCTGGGCGACGAGAACTTCTGGGATATCGGCGAAGGCCCGTGCGGCCCGTGCTCGGAGATTTTCTATGACCGCGGTGAAGCGTACGGCAGTGATATGAGTGATCCGGAGATGTATCCGGGCGGTGAGAATGAGCGCTGGCTGGAGGTCTGGAACCTCGTATTCTCGCAGTTCAACCATAATAAGGATGGCAGCTATACGCCGCTTCCCAATAAGAATATTGATACCGGCGCAGGCCTGGAGCGCTTTGCTTCCATTCTCCAGGATGTGGATTCCAACTTCGATACCGATCTGTTCCAGCCGATTATCCAGAAGACTGCCGGGCTTGCCGGGGTAACCTACAAGGATAATGTTGAACAGGATATTGCGCTAAAAGTCATTGCCGACCATGTACGTACCGTTACATTTGCGGTGGGTGACGGCGTGCTTCCTTCCAATGAAGGACGCGGCTATATTATCCGCCGTCTGCTCCGCCGTGCTGTACGCTACGGCAAGACGCTGGGACTGGATCGTCCGTTCCTGCATGAGCTGACTGAGACGGTTGGAGAGATTATGGGAGTATATTATCCTTCCGTGGTCGAGAACCGTGAATATATCGCCAAAATCATCCGACTGGAAGAGGAACGCTTCCACGAGACGCTGTCCGATGGTCTGGCGATCCTCGGGGAGATCAGCGCCAAAGCCAAAGCAGACGGCCTGAGCACCATTGCCGGTGCCGATGCATTCAAGCTCTATGACACGTATGGCTTCCCGTTTGACCTGACCGAGGACTTCGCGTCCGAGCAGGGGCTTGCCGTAGACCGTGCCGGCTTCGATGCCGCGATGCAGGAGCAGCGTGACCGGGCGAGAGCTGCCCGTCAGGACAGCTCCAGCATGAAGATTCAGGGCGGTGCGCTCGCCGAGCTGACGGTTAAAAGTGAATTTGTTGGATATAATGACACGGTAACAGAGTCCAAGGTCCTGGCGATTGTGGTAGACGGTGCGCTTCAGGATACAGTAAGCGAAGGCGCCGAGTGCCAGGTGATCCTAGAGTCAACACCGTTCTATGCGGAGAGCGGCGGCCAAGTCAGCGATACCGGCGTTCTGACCGGCGGATCGGTGACCGCTAAGGTGAACGGCCTCTTCAAAGCACCGCACGGCCAGCATGTTCATCTGGTTACGGTGGAAGCAGGCGATTTGAAGGTCGGCGATACCGTCCGTGCCGAAGTGAACCGGGCGGAGCGCGAGGATATCGTGAAGAACCATACGGCCACTCACTTGCTGCACAAGGCGCTGAAGGAAGTGCTAGGCAGTCATGTGAATCAGGCAGGCTCTTTAGTAGAAGGCTCACGCCTGCGGTTTGACTTTTCGCATTTTGGAGCCATCACTCCTGAGGAGCTCAGCGATATCGAGCAGCGGGTAAACGCCCAGATCTGGCGCAGCCTTCCTGTAGTCATTGAGAATAAGCCGATAGATGAAGCCAAAGCGATGGGAGCGATGGCCCTCTTCGGAGAGAAATACGGCAATGTTGTCCGTGTCGTTCAAGTCGGCGATTACAGCCTGGAGTTGTGCGGCGGATGCCATGTGTCTAATACAGCGCAGATCGGAATCTTCAAGCTGCTCAGCGAGAGCGGCATCGGTTCCGGGGTGCGCCGGATTGAAGCTGTGACTGGCCGTTACGCCTATCAGTTCACGGAGAGTCAGCTGGACCTGCTGAAGCAATCGGCAGCCCTGCTCAAATCTTCGCTGACCGATGTGCCGAAGCGGATTGAAGCCCTGCATGCCCAGGTACGCGAGCTGGGCCGTGAGAATGAATCGCTCCAGTCCAAGCTGAGCGCAACCTTCGCAGCAGAGCTGACCAGCAGTGTAATCACAGTAGGCGGAGGAACGCAGCTTCTTGCGGTCTCTGTGCAAGCCGGCAATATCGATGCTTTGCGCTCGACAGCGGACGAACTGAAATCCAAGCTCCCAGAAGCCATCCTGGTGCTCGGTGCTGCAATGGATGACAAGGTGAACTTCGTGGTAGCCGTGCCTCAGGAGCTGGTGAAGAAGGGCTTCCATGCCGGCAAGCTGGTGAAGGAGATCGCAGCAGTCTGCGGCGGCGGCGGCGGCGGACGTCCGGATATGGCGCAGGCCGGAGGCAAGGACGCTTCCAAGCTGGGCGAAGCCCTGAAGAAGGCCGAGGAACTGGTAGCCGCACTGGCTTAAGCAGTATGCAGTAATTCCTGTCTGTAAGAAACTGTGGATTTCTATCAAGGGTTGGGAAGCAGCGGTGCTGAGGGCAATTCCTCGGTGCCGCTGCTTTATTCACACAATGTATATTTTTTGGGGTTATTCATTATTGACCCATGGCTTGCAATAGCTTAAAACCCAAAAAAACATCTATTTTTGTAGACAAAATGCCAAAAAAAGCGCTTTAACCATGGCAGGATTTCCTCGTTGGGGCATGAATATGTTATGATGAGGGCAGCAAGTGAGCTGTACAGCAGCAACTTTGCGAAGCCGCCCGAATAGGGGTGATTTTGCAGAAGGAAGGTGTCACCACATGGACTCCATGGACAAAACGGTCAAATTCAATGTGAAGGGCGACGAAAAGGAAGCCTCTCCCCAGGAAATACTGCTCGCCGTGTACGACGCGCTGGTGGAGAAAGAATATCATCCGATCAATCAGATCGTAGGGTATCTTCTTTCAGGAGATCCGGCTTACATTCCGCGCCACAACAATGCGAGAAGTTTGGTCCGGAGGAAAGAGCGTGATGAGCTGATCGAAGAACTGGTTCGTTTCTATCTGGCCAATCATCGGGTGGACCAGCCCAAATGATGAAGAAGCTGGGACTGGATTACGGCGACCGCAGAATCGGTGTCGCCACAAGCGATATTTTCGGATGGACAGCACAGTCTCTGGAGACCATTGAGCGGCGCGGCAACGGCAATGAATTCGACCGCATCCGTGAACTGGTCAAGGAGCACGAAATCGGCGAGATAGTTGTCGGGCTGCCGAAGAACATGAACGGCTCCGTAGGACCCCGTGGTGAAATTTGCATCGAATTCGCAGATAAGCTGCGGGAGCAACTCGATTTACCCGTACACCTTTGGGATGAGCGTCTGACGACGGTATCTGCTGAGCGGGTGCTGATAGACGGGGACGTCAGCCGGAAGAAACGCAAGGGGCTGGTGGACAAAATGGCCGCAGCGCTGATTTTGCAAAATTTTTTGGATGCTAACAGTAAAAGGTGAGGGGTGCGCGGATATGACAAACGAACAGATCGGCCAAGAAGAGGAACCGGAAATTATCTATATTCCCGATGAGGAAGGTAATGAAGAGGAATTCGAGGTCATCATGAAGTTTGAAGTGGACGGATCGGATGCCAAGTATATGATGGTGGTTCCGCTCGATTCCGAGGATGAGGAGACAGATGAGGTCTACGCGTTCCGTTACGAGGAAGACGGCGACGATCTGCAGCTCTTCATGATTGAGAACGACGAGGAGTGGGCCATCGTAGAGGAGACCTTCAATACTTTGGTTGACGAGCTGGATGGGGGAGCAGAGAATGACTGAGTTTTCCGCTGATCAAGCGGTATGGACTTCTAAGCTCAAGGAAGTATATGGAGAAACAGTAGAACTGGAGGATGAGCAGGGCAAGTCTTCCGTTTACGATATTATTGCAGAATTTGCTGTGGGTGACCGTGCTTATGCCGTTCTGGCCGGATCGGGAAGAGCTGCGGAGCAGGAAATTCTGCGCATCGTAGTTTCTCCGGACGGACTCCCGGAACTGGAGAGCATTATGGACGATGAAGAGTGGGAGGATATTTCCGAGCTGTACGATGAGCTCACCTTCCCTGCGGATAGCGAGTAAGCGTCTGTAGCATCTTCATGTATGGCAGATACGGAAGAGGGCGGAATTTTTCCGCGCTCTTTTTGCTTATGAGCAGCGAAATAATCTTTCCGTTTGCCTGAAAAAAGCTTATGCTATAAAAATAGGTTGAATTTTGGACAATACAATTTTATACTTTATAGTCGGAAAGTGAGGCGTAACATTTGAAAGCCGTGATCCGCACTGTGCTTATCTTAATTCTGGTCCTGGCAGCTGCTGCAGGAGGAGGAGCATGGTACATCTGGAATGGAATGCAGCCGGTCAAGCCCGCAGGGCCGGCCGTAACGGTTACGATAGAGAAGGGTATGGGAAGCTCGCAAATCGCCGACCTGCTTGAGCAAGAGGGCATTATCAAGCACAGCCTGTTCTTCAAAGGCTATCTGAAATGGGTCCAGGAAGGCTCCAGCTTCAAGGCCGGCACGTATCAGGTAAGCCCCGGCGACTCCTACGATACGCTGATCAGCCGGTTGAATGCCGGAGATGTGGTGAAGGAAGCTACCGTTACTTTTACAATTCCTGAAGGGTATACTGCGGTCCAGGTGGCACAGAAGCTGGCCGCTGCATGGAATCAGAAGCCGGAGGTCTTCCTTGCGCTGATTGATTCCGGTAAGGGCATGGAAGCCGTAAGCAAGCTGGAGATTCCGGACAATCCGCTGCTGCGCCACCGGCTGGAGGGGTATCTTTTCCCGGAAACCTATGAACTGTCTAAGGACAGCACCCCGCAGGAAGTCATCGGGGCGATGCTGGAGCAGCTGGTGAAGAAGCTGGATACGATTCCTGAGTGGAAGGCGAAGCTGGCGAACCGCGGGCTCTCCCTGCATGAGCTGCTGACCGTAGCTTCACTGGTGGAGCGTGAGGTGGTAGTAGACAAGGAGCGTCCGCTGGTGGCCGGTATTATCTATAACCGGCTGGATAAGGGGCAGAAGCTGGAGATCGACGCTACCGTGCAGTACTTGCTGGACAAGCAGAAGGAGCGGTTGTATGAGAAGGATCTGAAGGTAGACAGTCCTTATAATACGTATAAGCAGGCAGGCTTGCCGCCTGGACCGATCAGCAGCCCCGGGCTGGCGTCGATTGAAGCAGCTATGACGCCGGAAATCTCCGATTATTTCTTCTATGTGACTAAGAAGGACGGCTCACAGGGACATTTATTTGCCAGAACCTACAAGGAACATTTAGCCAATATTCAAAAAAGCAAACAAAATCCGTAAGAACCCGCTACAATAGTAAGGATGAGCAATGCACAGGAGGTAACACAATGAATAACACACCGGAGCTGCTGGCGACAGCGGCTTCTCTGGAAGAAGCGGCAGCGCTGCTGGATGCAGGAGCGAGTGCGCTGCTGGTCGGCGATGACCGCTTTGGTATGCGTCTTGCCGGACATTTTACACTTGAAGATACCGCCGCAGTAGTTCAGCTGGCACATGCCCGGGGCGGTAAGGTATATGTTAGCATTAATGGATTGATTCCCAATACGATGCTGGAGGAGCTTCCGGCTTATGTGAAGGCGATCGGCGGGCTGGGTGTGGATGGGGTAGAGTTCGGTGATCCCGCCGTACTGGCGGCCGTCAAAGCCGAAGCGCCGGGAATGAAGCTGCACTGGAATGCGGAAATGACCTCGACCAACTATGCTACAGCGAATTACTGGGGCCGCAAGGGAGCCACGCGGGTCGTTCTGGCCCGTGAGCTCAATATGGATGAGATGACCGAAATGGTTCCTAACCTTGAGGTGGAAGCCCAGGTCCAGGTGCATGGCATGACGAATATCTATCATTCCAAGCGCAAGCTGGTTGCAAGCTATATGTCCCACCAGGGCCGTCCAAGCGATGGCGGAAGCCTGGGTAAGGAGCGCGGGCTGTTCCTGATTGAAGCGGAGCGACCGAATGAGAAGTTCCCGATCTATGAAGACGAGAACGGCACGCATATTATGAGCTCGGATGATATTTGCATTCTGGAGGATCTTCATTTCTTGTTAAAAGCTGGCGTACAAAGCCTGAAGATCGAGGGACTGCTGAAGCCGGTGGCTTATAATGTGGCTGTCGTTAAAGCTTACCGTCATGCTATGGACGTCTACGCCGCTGATCCCGCTGAATATGCATTCGAGGAATCTTGGCTGGAGGAGGTCCGGGCTTTGCAGGACCCTGAGCGTGAACTGTCGTTCGGCTTCTTCTACAAAGAGCAGGTATATTAATATATAAATAAAAGGTTTTGTCTCAGCTCTTGTAAGGTTGATCCCATCATCATTGGGTTCAGCAGCGGAGGGGAATTTGGAACTGCAGGAGCGAAGCGTCCGCCTTTGTCTCCGGATGTTATCCGCTAAGCGGAATAATTCTAAACATCTGGAGACAACAGCGGCCGAAAGTCCAAATTCACCGCAGCGGCGTGTACCACCCGATGTCAGCTTTAAAATCTTGCAGAAGATGAGACACAGAAAGGAGAACAGGAATGGGAACCATGACCAAGCCCCAGTTCAAGGGCAAGCGTTACCGTCTGGACAGACCGGAGCTCCTGGCTCCGGCAGGAAACTTAGAGAAATTAAAATTCGCCGTGCATTATGGCGCGGATGCAGTCTATATCGGAGGACAAAAGTACGGCCTGCGCTCAGGTGCGGATAACTTTACCTTCGAGGAAATGCGCGAGGGTGTTGAATTTGCCAAGAAATATGGTGCCAAAGTATTCGTAGCCACCAATATCTATGCTCACAATGAAGATGTCGCGGGGATTGAAGAATACCTGCGTAATTTATATGAGGCCGGAATTGCAGCGATTATCGTAGCCGATCCGGTGATTGTCGATACTGCCCTGCGCCTGGTGCCGGGTCTTGAGGTGCACCTAAGCACTCAGCAGTCCACGCTCAACTGGCAGGCAGTGTCTTATTGGAAGGAGGAAGGTCTGCCGCGCGTAGTATTGGGCCGGGAGACTAGCCTGGAGGAGATCGCCGAGATCAAGCAGCATGTGGATATTGAGATCGAGAGCTTCATCCATGGTGCGATGTGCTCCTCGTACTCCGGACGTTGTGTGTTATCCAACCACTTCACCGACCGTGACTCCAACCGCGGAGGCTGCTGCCAATCCTGCCGCTGGAAGTATGATCTGTTCGAAGATGCCCGTCCCGAAGGGAACTGGGTATCCGAAGAGGAGCAAGCTGAGGCACCTCAGGCCTTACAGCCCGGAATCACCCAGCTGCCGCTGCATCAGCCCGAGGATAACCCGTTCACAATGGGATCGAAAGACCTGTGTATGCTGGAGAGTATTCCCGACCTGATCGAAGCCGGAATTGACAGCTTCAAGATCGAGGGCCGGATGAAATCGATTCACTATGTGGCAACCGTAGTGAATGCCTACCGTAAAGCCATTGATGCTTACATGGCTGACCCGGAAGGGTATGTGCTGAAGCCTGAATGGCTGGAGGAGCTGCAGAAGGCGGCTAACCGTCCGCTGAATACGGGCTTCTTCTACGACACACCGGACCATGAGGACCACATCTATGAACCGGAAGAGAAGGCGGCTCCGTATGATTTCGCGGGACTGGTGCTGGAGTATGATGCAGAGAGCGGAATGGCGCTCGTTCAGCAGCGCAATAACTTCAAGCCGGGACAGGAAGTGGAGTTCTTCGGCCCGGATGACACCTTCTTCAAGCAGACCGTTGGAGAGCTGTGGGACGAGGCCGGCAATCCGCTGGATGTGGCCCGTCACCCGCTTCAGCGTGTGCGGATGAAGGTAGATCAGCCTGTTGCTTATTTCGATATGATGCGCAAGCGAAAATAATAGCTTTACAAACTAAGGAATGCCCGTTTACACAAGGGCATTTCTTTTTTTTGCATGCTAAAAAAGGAGATATTTTGGGGCCCCCGTAAAGTATCTGAGTAAACATCGAAGCTAAAGCTCCACTTTGCGGGGTTGTTTTGTATCAAATTGCCTATGCAATTCGACAAAAATATATGAGTATTGAAGCAATTTGCAAATAATGCTAAGAAAAATGAGACTTTGTGCCGATATATAGGGCAGGTAACGCTTACATATATCTTCCATTCTAGGCGATAGGCAGGTGATGGTTATGGGAGCTCCCAATCCGGACAACAAGACAGATAAAACGAAGGAGAGTAGGGTAAAAGTGGCGAAAAACAGTAAAAAGCCAAAGAGCACACAAAAGGCTAAGGCCCAGAAGACAGAAGCTTCACAGACAACAAGTACTACGGCAGAGAAGAGAAATTACAAGACAGTATTGAACGGCTCGCTACGCCAGGTGAAAAGGGTGAACCCGACCAAATCCGTGGGGGTGAAGCTGTTCCTTATCTTCTTATCTTCTATCGTGGTGGTGGTCCTGTTCTTAGGACTTCTGTCTTACAACAAAGCGAAGAATACAATTAAAGAGAATGTGTCTGAAGCCAACCGGCAGACGATTATTCAGACCTCGGAGAAGCTGGATATTACCTTGAAGCAGTATGAGAGTCTCGCGCTTCAGTTATATTTTGATACACAGATGCAGGCGAATCTGACAGAGCTGTCCTCAGCGAAGAGCAGCTATGACAAGTTCGTGGCTACGGATGCAATCAGCAAGAAGCTGTCCAGCCAGACTACAACAGATGCTAATATCGTCGCCATATCACTCATTCCGGAGGACCCTGAGATGGGGATCGTCTCCAGCGGAAGCACCGGTCTTGCAGGTGATGATGTGAGAGCAAAGGAATGGTACAAGACCGTGGTCAAGAATTCAAGCTCTTATGAGCCTTATTATACGTCAGAAGCCAAATCCGCCCAGAACTACTGGTTCCCTACAGCCGTTGAAGGCAGCGGCGGCAAGAACCTGGCCATGGTCAGAACGCTTAAGAATCTGGGCTCCAATGCCTCTTATGTAGTCATGCTGGAGCTTAAGAGCACCCTCCTGGAAGAAGCCTTCAAGAGTGTGCAGCTTGGGGATGGCTCGCGGATTCAACTGGTTGCTCCGGATGGAATCGTAGTGGCATCCTCGCAGCCTGAAGAGGACGGCAAAGCCACCGTACTGAATTTCATCAAGGACAGCAAGGTGAACAATGACAGCACGGAAGCGAAGGATGAGAACGGCAAGAATATCCTTGCTGTGTACAACCCGATGCAGAAGGCAGACTGGAAGCTTGCCGGTGTAGTTCCTACCGGACAACTGGTTGAAGCTGCCACGCCGATTCTGGTTACCACCTTCCTTGCTGCCGGAGCAGCAGCCCTGCTTGCCATGGTGGTCGGCTTCTGGATGGTTCAGATGATCGCCAAGCCGCTGGCACGCTTGAAGGACCTGATGCTGGAGGGAGCCGAAGGTAACCTGAGTGTCCGTACCCAGTATGTCTCGAAGGATGAGATCGGCCAGCTGTCGGCTTCCTTTAATATGATGATGGGTAAGATTACTGAGCTGGTAGCCCAGACTACAGATACAGCCCGCGAAGTCCTTGAGACTGCGGGTGAGCTGGGGGATGCCTCGCGCAAGACGGCGATCTCCGCCAAGGAGATCGCTGCGGCCACGGAAGAGATTGCCGGCGGTGCCGGAAGTCTGGCCCAGGAAGCCGAGCGCGGCAATGAGCTGACAGACCTGATTGCTACGCAGATGCAGAGTGTCATTGCAGCTAACTCTGAGATGGATCAGGCAGCGCGTGGAGTTGGGGAAGCCAGCGGACAGGGTGCTGTACAGCTGGAGGCGCTGCTGGATCAGACCGGACGTACAGGTGAAATGACCTCTGCCCTGGTGGATAGAGTCAATAACCTCAAGGAAACGGTATATTCCGTAATCAAGGTGCTGGATGTGATGAAGAATATTACCCAGCAGACGAACATTTTGTCTCTGAATGCAACGATTGAAGCAGCGAGAGCAGGCGAAGCCGGACGTGGCTTCATGGTAGTCGCAGGGGAGGTCCGGCAGCTTGCCGATCAATCCAAACAATCCATTGCTCTGGTCGCCGGAATTACAGATAAGATCGTAGCTGAGATGGATGAGACGGTTGCTGTCCTGTCTGAAGTGGCTCCGCTGTTCAAGGAGCAGATGGTATCCGTGAAGAGTACCAGTGAGATCTTCGTGTCCGTTAAGGGTCAAATGGAGGACTTCATTACGAGTCTGGAGTCTGTAACAGGGGCCATCGACAGTCTGAACCATTCACAGGGCGTGCTATCCGATGCTATGGGGAATGTGAGTGCGGTAGCGCAGCAATCCTCGGCAACCTCGGAAGAGGTTGCCTCCCTCAGCAGTGAGCAGCAGAATGTCAGTGACCATCTCGTAGCCTTGTCGAACAAGCTGCAAGGGGCTTCTACACAACTGGAGAGCAAATTGTCGCTGTTTACGATCAAATAAACATCAGAATCGTTCCGGCTCTGAAGCAAGGGCGTCACGCAAGCCGATATTTGGCTGCGTGACGCCCTTTTTTAGTTGATGTTTAGGATTGCTGCACCGAGAGATGGGCCCCATGCTTCACAGCTGGCTTAGCCAGTACCATTTTTTAAGGAATCCTGTAAAAAGTGCAACAATACTACTCCTTACAAGCGACCGGTGAGAGAAGGCAACAGATTCCTTCAGTCGCAGGGTGATTTTATCCATTAGATGGTCTGTCTCAATAGATTGAACTTGAAAATATAATAGAAATAGAAACTTATTTTCTTCTGACAGTACCTCCTTCCTTGAACATCCTTAAGCAAATGCGTATAATATTTTTGTTAGGGTTTTGTTATTGTTGTTTGCTGGATTAGTTATGTAATTTGAATCAGGGAGAAGGCCGAATGAGAGCAGCACGCAATTCCAACTGGTGGTCTTATATCGTGGATATGTCCATGGAACGCAAGCTGTTCCTGGTATTTCTGGTCATTATTACGCTCCCGCTGTCATTCATCAGTGTGATCAGCTTCAAGAGCTATTCGGAATCCATCCAGGCGAATACAATCGCCTATTCCGAGAAGCTGATTGATCAAATGATGGATTCCATCGATGATTATATAGAAGATATGAAACGGATCTCTTCAATGCCTGCCTACGTCAATGAAATTAAGCAGAACCTGATCCGCTCGAACCGCTATTATGAGCAAAAGCAGATGATGGAAGGCAAGCAGGACCCAGCTCAGGTGGCTCCCGGCGATTTGGATCTCCTGCTGTCCATTCAGCGGGGCATCGAAGAGAATATTTCATTTATTAACAATATTAAGCGGGGAACCAACTCGGTCTATATTTTTGATGCCTACGGGAATGGTTATTATTCTGCCAAGGACGGGGGCATCCGGCTGGATCTGCAGCAGAGCTACAGGTTCTGGAGCGAGCAGGTAAAAGGCTCCGGCGGAGAAGCGACCCTGCTTGGAACGCAGGCGTATACAAGCAATTTGCAGAGTACCCGTTATGCCTTTACGGTGGTGCGTCCCATTCTGGACGGGCTATGGAAGCCAGCCGGCCTGATTGCAGTGGAGGCTAACTTCAGTAATCTGGAGAATCAGGTGGCGGAGCTGGACAAGGTGACCCGGGGGAAATCGATCCTTGTGGATCAGTCGGGCAAAGTCATCTACGACAGTGAGCAGAAGCTGCTGACTGCGGATATTTCCCGCTCCTCCTTATTCCGTGCTGCGGAAGGGAGCTCGGGGAGCTTTTATGATACCGTATCCGGCAAGGACCGGCTTAATATCTATTCAAGCTCAACCAAGACGAACTGGAAGGTGATTATATCCATACCGGTGGACGAATTGACCCGTGGAGTGAAGCTGACCCGTAATGCGACTATAGGCGCTACTCTAATCATCATTGTGCTGGCCCTGATCATCTCGCTCCTTCTGTCGTTTGCCCTGACCAAGCCGCTGACCCAAATGATCCAGCTGATGAAAAAAGTGCAGGGCGGCGATCTCGATGTGACCTTCCGCATTAAACGCCGTGACGAGATTGGTCTCCTGGGGCATCAATTCAACCGTATGCTGGCCCGCATTCGTCAACTGATTCAGGATATTTACCAGATTGAGGAACAGAAGAAGGAGGCGGAGCTACAGGCGCTTCAGAGCCAGATTAATCCGCATTTTATCTACAATACGCTTGAGACTATCCGGATGACCGCAGAGATTAATGATGATGTGGAGGCCGCTGACATGATCTCCATCCTGGGGAAGCTGCTCCGCTACAGCACCAGTGACTTGACCAGCTGGGCGACGATGAAGCAGGAGCTGCTGTATGTGCGCAACTATGTGGAGCTGCTGGGCAGCCGGTATCCCGGCAGATTTGAGCTGACGATTGATGTTCCCGAGGCGCTTGACAACTATTCCATGATTAAGCTGGTTTTTCAGCCGATTATTGAGAATGCTGCATATCACGGGCTGGATGATACCAAGACCCGGATGCATCTGAGCATCAAGTGTGAGTATATAGGGCAGAGGCTTCTGTTCCATATCCGTGATGACGGCTGCGGAATGAATCAGGTTACGCTGGATAAGCTGAGGGAGAGACTTCGGCATGAAGCCCCTCCGAAGAAGAGCATTAATGGAGGGATTGGCATGGCAAATGTACACCAGCGCCTTCAGCTTCATTACGGGCCGGCCTATGGGATTGAGGTGTTCAGTAAGCCTGGCGAGGGTACGGATGTAATCTTGTCATTGCCGCTGCCGGGAATTACTCCCGTAATTGAAGGGGAGACCCCTTGAGGAGGAATGGGCTTGAAACGGATGATTGTACGCTTTCCGGTGTATGCTGTGCTGCTGCTCTTGCTGCTGTCAACCGGCTGTGACAGCCGGAGCGGCAGGGGGCTGGCCCCGGCCCCGGCAGCCTCTGCCGGAGAGGAAGCGCCTTCTGAGCTGTCCGGTACGATCGTGATGCTGACGAACCGGATTGACCTGATTGAGAATGGAACATTTAAGGGCTATGCGGAGGAATTCAGGAAGCGGTATCCTGAAGCTCATGTGGAATTTGAGGGGCTGTCCAGCTATGCGACGGATATCCTGGTCCGCTTGTCCACCAAGGATACTGGGGATGTCCTGTTGCTTCCGGTCAATCTGCCTGCGAAGGAGCTGGAGCTTTTCTTCGAGCCGCTGAGTGGGGAATTGGCGGCGCAGGAGCGGTTCACGACCTTTGCAACCTTTGACGGCAAGCGATACGGGCTGTCTACAGGCAACACCACGAGCGGGATAGTATACAACAAGAAGGCTTTTGAGCGGGCGGGAATTGAACAGGTGCCGCAGACGCTTGATGAATTCTACGCGGCCTGTGCCAAGCTGAAGCAGGCGGGCATCATCCCGCTGTATATGAATTACGGGGCTGTCTGGCCGCTGCGGGAGTGGGGCAATAATCTGGTTAATTATATGACGGGGAACCCCGATTATTTGAATGATATGGTTCATGAGGACAGCCCCTGGCAGATCGGTAACGAATGGGGGCGGGCTCTGGGGATTGCCAGAACGATGATGGCCAAGGGTTATGTTGAGGAGCAGTTATTCTCCAACAGCTGGGAGATCTCCAAATCCAGGCTTGCCAAAGGAGAGGCCGGCATGTATCTGCAGGGGAACTGGACCATCCGGCAGATTATGGATGCCGGCGCTTCGCCGGAGGATATAGGCTTCTTCCCTTTTCCATATGACAACGGTAAGGCTCATTATGCGGCACTCAATCCCGACTGGTTCATGGGGGTTAGCAGATTCAGCCGTCATAAAGAGCTTGCGATGGCATGGCTTCAGTATTTCATCACAGAAACTTCGTATGCCAAAGATTGGGGGTTTCTTCCGGTGAAGGGTTCGGATGAACCCGCTTTACAGCAATATAGTGAGTTCCTCTCTTACCACCCGAAGCTGATTGAGGCTACGGTGCAGACGGATGCGTTCATTGATCTGGCGAACCGGACGAAGCTGAGCTTCTGGTCGGGCGATTATATTCAGGATGTGCTCGCCGCACCGGATCTGCAGAAGTCCTTTGACCAGTTGAATGCGAAATGGAAGGAAGTGCGTATGAGTCAGCAGTCTGCTCCGTAACCACCGGACTCTGTACACTAAGCAAGATCAAATTCTGGAGGTATTGTTGTGGCCAAAAAAGTAACGATGCAAAAAATAGCCGATCATCTTGGGGTCTCCAAGTTCGTCGTATCCAAATCGCTCTCCGGCAAGGAGGGGGTCAATGAGACCACCCGGGAGCGGGTGATTCAAGCTGCTTCTCAGCTGGGATATTTCACCCAAAAAAACGCCTATGTACAAAGTCCGAAGCGCCGTTCCTTGACGGGAGAGCAAGACCGCAATAAGCAATCCGTGCTGGTGCTGATGCCCAATATCCGTTCTCAGACCCAAGATTCACTATATTGGGGCAAAATCGTCGATGGCATTGCGCTGGCGCTGGATCAGGAGGGGCTGGGCATGGTGATCATTTCAGAGCACCGGGCTGATAATTTCGTTAATGTCCTCAATCCTGACGGCCTGCTCGGTCTGATCGGAGTAGGGCAGATTTCCACCTCACTGCTGCTCGAAGTGCACCGGATCGGGCTTCCCCTGATCATGATCGATCATGAGGATGCTTTAATTCCATGTGATACTATATTTGCGAATAACATCGATTCCATGACCCGGCTCGTCAATCATCTGATAGGCACCGGACATACTCTATTTCACTTTATCGGCAATATCCGTTACTCCCGCAGCTTCCGTGACCGCTGGATCGGGTTCCGCCGCGCCCTGGAGGAGAATCATCTGATGGTCCCGGCCATAGGTGACGAACTGCTGCTGGAGGGAATGGATGACCAAATGCTCCGCGACGAATTCAGACGCTGGGTAGCCACCCGGAAAGAATCGGATACCCTGCCTACGGCAATTGTGTGTGCGAACGACTTCACAGCCCTCGATGTCAGTGAAGTACTGCGGGAAGCCGGGCTTGGTATTCCCGCTGATATTTCGGTCACTGGCTTTGACAATATCGAGGATTCCCTGCGGGGGGTTACGCCGCTTACAACCGTTCATGTGCCTAAGGAAGCTATGGGCCGTGCTGCTGTCGAGAAGCTGCTGAACCGTATCCAGAATTCCGCTGCACCGCTGGAGAAAATTCTGATCTCCGCTGATATCGTCCACCGGGACTCTGTGGGGAAGCCGCGGGGTTGAAGCTGACCCAAAAGCCAAGAAATGGCCGGTTCGGACACCCCTCAGGTTGATTCCACTACGCAATAAAGAGTTGTACCGCTTGTGTGTGTTATTTCACCTGCAAATTCCGGTCGATCAAAGCGATGCGCTGCTGTACGCAAGCATAGGAACGAAGCGGATCTTCAGGAGTATGCATGACATAATCGAGCAGTTGGTCTACGGTGGTGGTAGCTACATGGATACGGGTATCGGAGGAGGCGTAGTAGATGAATACCTCTCCGTTGTCACAGGCGATTATACCATTGCAGAAGACAACATTGGATACATCGCCGACGCGTTCCTCGCCGTCTGGAGCAAGGAAATGTCCCCCTGGGGCATGAGTCACACGGTTAGGCTCCGCAAGGTCAGACAAGAAGGCATACAGCACATAGCGCAGGCCGGCAGCCGTATTGCGGACGCCATGAGCGATGTGCAGCCAGCCGAGCGGTGTTTTGATCGGGGCCGGCCCTTGACCGTTCTTCACTTCTTTGATGGTATGGTAGTAGCGCTGGTCTATAATTGTCTCACGGGTGATAACAGCATTCTCAATCTGCTCTGATAAGCCCCAGCCGATGCCGCCGCCGGAACCGGCGTCGATGAACCCGTCCTGCGGGCGCGTGTAGAAGGCGTACTTGCCGTCAACGAACTCTGGATGCAGGACCACGTTGCGCTGCTGGGCGGAGCCGGTCTTAAGATCGGCGAGACGCTCCCAGGTCTTGAGATCCTTGGTACGGGCAATGCCGCACTGCGCAACGGCGCTGGACAAATCGCCAGGGGCAGCGTCCGGGTCCTTGCGTTCGGTGCAGAACAGGCCGTAGATCCAGCCATCCTCATGCTCTACCAGGCGCATATCATAGACGTTGATATCCGGGTCTGCGGTCTCAGGAAGCACTACGGGGTGATCCCAGAAGCGGAAGCCGTCCACACCGCTGCTGCTCTCGGCAACGGCGAAGAAGGATTTGCGGTCATTGCCTTCCACCCGGGCAACGATGTAGAATTTGCCGTTCAGTTCAATCGCTCCTGGATTGAATACGCCGTTCACTCCGATTCTCTCTGCGAAATACGGGTTGCTCTCCTCATTGAAGTCGTAACGCCAGATCAGGGGGGCGTGCTCCGCAGTGAGCAGGGGGTACTTATAGCGGTCATAAATACCGTTGCCGTAAGGCAGCTTCTCATTGGTGCGGCCAATCAGGGCTTCATAACGTTCAGTTAAGGCCTGCTTGCGTTGTTCAAAAATGGTACTCATTGAATAGTCTCCTTTATCTCTGAGGTTTCGCCAAGCCGTCTAATCATCTCGAAGCAGGCCCGGCTGTTGTGATAGGGGCATTTCCAGGCGCTGACCTTCGGTGCATGGGCCAGCGGCTGCAGGGATTCATCCACCCCCCAGTGCCATTCGCCCAGCTTATGATCAATAATATATTTCTCTGTGAAGCTCCATGAGTTCTCAGCGGCTACCAGGAAACGCAAATCTCCGGTTAACTGATACGCATTGTAGAATCCGACCATAGCTTCAGCCTGCGGCCACCAGTCTCTGGATTCGCGGGCTTTGTCAATGAAGCCGCTTAGATCTGCCTCATTCCAGATTCCGCCGTCCGGCGCCACCCCCTCAGTCAGTGCAGCTTCGGCCATCGACAGGGATGCCTTGCGCACGCGTTCAAGCAGGGCTTCGTCTCCAAGTACTTCCGCAGCTTCATAGAGCAGCCAGCTTCCCTCTATGTCATGGCCGAAGGAGATATGCTCTGACTTCACCTGCCACTTTTCATCCATGAACAAATGGAAGTGCCTGCCGTCCGAATCCAGGATATGCTCCAGCATGGTTTCGATCAGCTCAGCGAGCTTGCTTCTGAGTGTCTCTGACTTCCATACCCGGTACAAGCCGGTGTATCCTTCGAGTACATGCAGATGTGTATTCATGGATTTTTTCTCATTCATATCCTTCGCGCTGAGACTTAGGGAATCGGTCATCTCCCACTCCCGCGATAAGGCTTCAATATACCCCTTGTGAAGAGGGTCATAACCGTACTTCTCAATCCAATGGAACAATTGGGTTGCTTGGCGCAGGACGCCGTCCCGGCCGGTGGCATGATGGTACTCAGCCAAGGCATAGATGACAAAAGCGAGTCCATAGATTTGTTTCTTGGGCTGGGAAGCAGATCCGTGTTCATTTACCATCCAGAAGAAGCCGCCGAATTCGGAATCTGTGAAATTCTGAATGAGGTAATCATAGGCACGGTCAGCCATAGCCAGATAATCTGCGGTTCCGTACACGCTGTAAGCACTTGCAAATGTCCAGAGAATCCGTGCATTCAGTACAAGGCTTTTGTCCGCACCGGGCATCACCTGCAGCTGATTGTCCATTTCACCGATGAAGCCGCCATGAGTATCATCCAGGGTATGCTTCATCCAGAAGCCCAGAATATTGTCTTTCAGCTCTGCTTCCAGCCGGGTGCGCCATACTTCGGTTGCATTGTTCATATTTGTACTGTTCACTCCTTAATAGTGCTTGCGGGTGTTGGAGTTATTATTTTATAATTGTTATTATTATATTAGTATATAATGATAACGATATATAACCATGTTATAACCCTTTTCAGCCGGGAATTCAAGCGGGAATTGGATGAAGTCAATTGAAGACTATAAAAGTGGATAGGGGCACATTTTCTAATGGTTATGCAGAGTCTATAATTGTATTGATAGCGCTATCATCAGAGATGAAACGACGGGGGCGATAGGGTGGTAATCCGGATCATGATTGCGGATGATGAGGAAGTGATCCGCCGCGGGCTGGAGAAGATCGCTTCCAGAATGGATGTGGAGGTCAGGGTAATCGGCTCGTACGGCAATGGGCTTGAGGCCTGGAACCATCTGCAGGAGCTGAGCCTGGAGGAGATTGATCTTCTTATTACAGATATCAAGATGCCGAGAATGGATGGATTCCAGCTGATTGAAGAGGCGAGAGGACATCTCAAGCAGCTGCCTATAGCAGTGCTGAGCGGCTTCAGTGAATTCGACTACGCCCGTAAGGCCATGCGCTTCGGTGTACTTGATTATCTGCTGAAGCCCATTGATAAGGCACAATTATATGATTTGCTTAAAAGTGTAGAAGCGACCCGGCAGACGCTTGCGGCTGCTCCCTCCGATGAAGTGCCGCATCAGCCTTCCGAAGGCGGGGAGCATTATGTAGTAGAGCAGATGAAGAGCATTCTTGAGCAGGATTACGGTCTTAATTTCGAGCTTGAGCGGCTGGCTGAGGCCGTGGGAATGAATGCAAGTTATATCAGCAGGCTGTTCAAGCATAAGACAGGGCAGACCATTACCGACTACTTGATCGGCATCCGCATTGCGGAGGCCAAGAAGATGCTTCTCCATCATCCGGACCTGAAGAATTATGAGATTGCTGACAAAGTCGGCTACAGCGATCCGGTGTACTTCAATAAGCTGTTCAAGAAGATGTGCGGCATGACTCCCAAGGAATATAAAAGCCGGTACAGATCAAGATATGAGTTATTTTAACGATACTACACACTGGCACTACCTGTTCACTTCTTCAAGGAGTGATAGGGTAGTGTTTTTCCTTGTGGTGAAGGTGACTTTATTGCTGAACAAGCGTCTGCTCAAGGAGAACCAGGAGGAAGAGTGGACCGGATTTTACAGGACACAGACTGATGTATGCGTAAAACCGAATACATTGGGCAACGTCACAGGCATATGGGCTATTGTATTCGGAAAACCGAATACAACGCAGCCGCAAGGGGACATGAGCCGGAGTACAGCATCTGTCACCCGCAGGGTGTATTTTTCTTGTAAGCTATATTTTATATAACAAAAATAACAAATGGAAGACCAGAAAAAGCAATTTAAACCATCGTTTAAAGGGATATTAAGGTCTATAATTGCAATGAAAGCGATAACAACAAGAATTTAAGATGAATTCAGGACGATTTGAGTTCAGTTTAGTAGGATGATGAGTTATGTTGTTATTTTTTTGTTATTATACTATTCCGTTCCAAATGAAGAGAGGGGTCAGAAATATGATGAAAAAAACCAAAGCAGTTACCGGGTTGACAGCGCTGACACTGATGGCCGGGCTGTTCTCCGGTTGTGCATCTGACAACAATAATGCCACTAATGCGGCAGCAATCGATGCAGGCGGGAACACAGGCACCGCAGCGGAGGCAACAGCCGCTCCAGAGGGAGATGCCGCCAAGGATATCAAGGGTGATATTACGGTTATTACACAGCGGACGGATATTGTGGATACCGTGTTCAAAGACTACGCCGCCAAATTCAATGAGAAATATCCAAATGTCAAAGTGAATTTTGAAGCCTTATCGAACTATGAGGATCAGATCAAAATCCGCATGAGCACCAGTGATTACGGAGATGTACTGCTCCTGCCTACCAGCGTAGCGATCAAAGACCTGCCGGATTTCTTCGAGCCATTGGGTAAAAAGTCTGATCTGGAGCAGCAATATACAGGCCTCGAAGAGCGGACGGTAGGCGGGATTTCATACGGCATTCCAATTACGGTTAACTTCTCCGGCGTGATCTATAACAAGCAGGTCTTCAAGGATGCCGGAGTGACCGAGGTTCCAAGAACCTTCGATCAGTTCTCCGCCACACTGAAGAGCATCAAGGAGAAGACGGATGCCGTTCCTCTCTACACGAACTATGCTGCAGGCTGGACGCTGACCCAGTGGGAGGCAGATCTGGCTACCGTTGCCGGAGACCGTGAATATGTCAACATCGGCCAGGTAGCCTCCGATGATAACTTCGTTCCAGGCCAGCCGCACTATGAGCTCTACAAAGTGATGTACGATGCAGCCAAAGAAGGTCTGATTGAAGAAGACCCGACTACAACCGACTGGGAATCCTCCAAGGCGGATCTGGCGAACGGCAAAATCGGTACGATGATGCTTGGCTCCTGGGCCATCGGGCAGATTAAAGGGCTGGCGGCCAGCCCGGATGATGTAGGCTTCATGCCATTCCCGACCAATGCCGACAAGATCCTGGTTCCGCTGTCTGACGACTATAATCTGGGGGTTAGCATTCACAGCAAAAATAAAGAAGCCGCCAGAGCATGGGTGGACTGGTTCATTAATGAATCCGGTTATCCGACTACAGAAGGCGGAGGCATGAGCCCGGTAAAGGGAGCCGAGCTGCCTGAAATCCTCAAGCAATTTGCAGGTACAGACATCACCTTCGATACGCTTGCTCCAGCCAAAGCCGGTGAGGAAGGCTGGGTGGATGCCATTGATAAAGAGGCTGAAATCGGCCTGTGGCAGCCTGACTTCAAGAAGGTAATCATCGAAGCAGCGATTGGCAACCGGAAAGAGTCCTATGATGACATTATGAAAGAACTGAATGATAAATGGAAAGCAGCCAGAGCCAAAATTGTGACTGCCAAGTAGATTAAAGATCAAAAGAAAGGGGAGATGCCGGTAACGGCATGGTCCCCTTCACTTTTGCAGGGATAGAAGCGCAAGGAAGAGCAGTAAGTTTTCAGGAGGTGTGGAGAGTGCCCAAATTGTCTAACATGAGCTATAAAAATCAACGGATTCTGATCATCTTTTTATTTTCGCTAGTACCCGTAGTGCTGCTGCTGACGTTCTCCTATTTACCTGTGTTCAAAATGTTTCAGTACAGCTTCACCAGCTGGAACGGGCTAAGCAAAAATATGGAGTACATCGGCTTTGACAACTACAAGACGATCTTTACCAAGCCGGAGTACTTCGCCGTGTTCAAGGTCAGTCTGTACTACTTTTTTGCCACATTTGTCCAGATGGTGCTGGCGCTTTATTTTGCCACGATTTTGAGCTTTAATGTCCGGATGAAGAACTGGTTTAAGGGGATTCTGTTCTTTCCGACCTTGCTGAACGGTGTGGCGATCGGGTTCATCTTCCTGTTCTTCTTCAAGCCGGAAGGCACCCTTAATACCATTCTTGATCTGCTGGGACTCGGGGCGCTGCAACAAAAATGGTTGCTGAATCCGCAGCTGATTAACATCTCTCTCGCTTTTGCCTCGGTATGGCGTTACATGGGGATGAACTTTATTATCTTCCTTGGCGCAATCTCCTCGATCGGCAGCGATATCTATGAAGCCTCTGAGATAGACGGGGCTAACCGCTGGCATCAGTTCCGGCATATCATCATTCCAAGCATCAAACGCATCCTGCAGCTCAATCTGATCCTCGCGGTCAGCGGGGCGATCGGTGTGTTTGAGATTCCGTACGTGATGACCGGCGGCTCCAACGGCAGCGGTACTTTTGTCATCCAGACCGTCGATGTAGCCTTCAAATACAGCAAGCTGGGGCTGGCTTCGGCAATGGCTGTGGTCTTGCTTGGTATTGTGGTGCTGGTCACTATCCTGCAGCGCATTCTGATCAAGGAGGAGAAATAGAGCGATGCATACCTTCAAATACAACCTGGCCGCTGTGTTCAAATATGTCTCCCTGGTGCTGGGCGCACTGATGGCATTGATACCAATTGTGGTGGTCTTTTTCGCTTCCCTGAAAACCAATGCTGAGTATGCCTCAACCGGTCCGCTGACCCTGCCGGAGAACTGGCTGAATTTCGCCAACTATTCTAAGGCCTTCGTAGACGGGAATATGCTGCTCGGCTTCATGAACACGATCATTATCGTCATTATTTCCATTGCGGGCGCTACGCTTACCGGCTCGATGATGGCTTACATTCTGGCCCGGTTCAAATTCAGAGGCAGCAAGGCGCTGATGGGGGCTTTTCTGCTGGCTACGCTGATTCCCGGAGTAACGACGCAAGTAGCAACTTTTCAGATCATCAATGCCCTGGACTTGTTCAATACCCGCTGGGCGCCGATTCTGATGTATCTGGGGACCGATATTATCGCTGTCTATATCTTCATGCAGTTCCTGGACTCGATCTCTGAATCGCTTGACGAATCGGCAATGCTGGATGGGGCCTCCTACTGGACGATCTACTGGAGGATTATTTTTCCGCTGCTGAGTCCGGCCATTGTGACGGTGATTATCGTGAAGGTCGTTAATATCTACAATGACTTCTACACCCCGTTCCTGTATATGCCAAAAAGCAGCCTGCAGGTCGTATCTACCGCGCTGTTCAAATTTAAAGGACCCTACGGCTCGCAGTGGGAGGTCATCTGTGCCGCGATTATGATCGCCATCATTCCGACGCTGATCGCGTTCGTAGCGCTGCAGAAATACATCTATAACGGCTTCGCCCAAGGGTCGGTCAAATAAAGCGGCAAGCCGGGGAGCAACACACCATCGCAGCGGCTGCTGCAACTATTATTGGAGGGATTCTATTATGAGAGAAGTTAAACTGACTGGCAGCCAGAGTCTGCCGAATATGCCTTGGCAGGACAGACCTGCCGGGAATGACAATCCGGTCTGGAGACATAGCGATAACCCGGTAATTAAGCGCAATCCGGCCAAAGGGGTCGCCCGTATCTTCAACAGCGCGGTGATCGCTTACGAGGGCAGCTTCCTGGGAGTCTTCCGCGTGGAAGATCACACGACCCGTCCCCATCTGCGGATAGGCCGCAGCGCGGACGGGCTGGATTGGGTCATTGATGAGCTTCCGATCCAATTCATAGACGAAGCAGGCCAGCCGTACATGCCGCGTTACGCGTATGATCCCCGTCTGGTGAAGGTGGAGGATACCTATTACATCATCTGGTGCACGGATTTCTACGGTGCGGCAATCGGCGTTGCCAAGACACAGGATTTCAAGAACTTCGTCAGTCTGGAGAATCCGTTCCTGCCGTTCAACCGCAACGGCGTGCTGTTCCCGAAGAAAATAGGCGGCAATTTCGTTATGCTCTCCCGTCCAAGCGACAGCGGACATACCCCGTTCGGTGATGTCTTCCTCAGCGAGAGCCCTGACTTCGTGTACTGGGGCAAGCACCGCCATGTCATGACCAAGGGTGGGCAAGGCTGGTGGCAGAGTACCAAGATCGGCGGCGGACCTGCGCCCATTGAGACCTCGGAAGGCTGGCTGATGTTCTACCATGGGGTTACAGGAACCTGTAACGGCCTTGTCTACAGCATGGGAGCTGTTATTCTCGATGCGGATGAGCCTTCGAGAGTGAAATACCGCTCCCGGAACTTCGTGCTGACACCGGAAGAATGGTATGAAGAAAGAGGCTTTGTCAACAATGTACTCTTCCCTTGTGCTGCGCTGAGTGACGCGGATACCGGCCGGATTGCCATCTATTACGGGGCTGCGGACACCTATGTTGGTGTTGCCTACACCACCGTTGATGAAATCGTTACTTACGTCATTGAGACTCATGAAGAGGTTGGTGATGATGCCGGTCCCGGCAGAATCTAGGGTGACAACCGGAGAGGAGACACTCAGATGAACCAAAGATCTATACCGCAATTGCTGGATTATCAGGGCAGCAGCCCGAAGCCCGGTGACTTCGATGCTTATTGGGAGCGTGCGCTTCAAGAGCTGGATGAACAGACACTGGCTTATGAACTTGTACCCGCTGAATTTACCAGTGAGCTGGCTGAGTGTTTTCATTTGTATTTTACCGGAGTAGGCGGTGCCAGAGTGCACTGTAAATATGTAAGACCGAAGAAGGCAGGAGCAGGCCAAGGTGCGGGAGTTGTAATGTTCCACGGCTATTCCTGCGACAGCGGGGACTGGATGGAGAAGGTGGCTTACGCTGCTCACGGAATCAGCGTGCTGGCCATGGATTGCCGGGGGCAGGGCGGCTTGTCCGAGGATAATCTGACCGTCCGGGGAACGACTGTCCGCGGCCATGATCAATTACTACTTCCGATTCTTCGACCCGCATCATCTGCGGGAGGAAGAGATTTTTAACCGGCTCGGTTATATTGACATCCAGAATTTAGCCGGACGTATACAGGGCAGGGTATTATGGGTAACGGGTCTTGCTGATACGATCTGTCCGCCATCGACACAATTCGCCGCATACAACAAAATCACAGCCGTAAAAGATCTGTTGGTATATCATGAATATGGTCATGAATATCTTCCCTATCTTTCTGATCGGACGCTTCAGATGTTCATGACCTTGTAACGGGCTCCTTCCGTTCAAGAATACATAGAATCTGGCGGTGATTTTTTGAGCAAGTCAACAGTTCGCAGTTCATCTATTCTTACTCGGCTGCATCCCTCCAAGTCGCTGGGGATGCGGCTCTTTCTGGTGTTTTTCATCGCGACGATGGGAATTGTGCTGTCTCTGGGGTATATTTCCTACTCTGTGGCCAGACATACGATTGAGAACAATGCATTGTCCGCTAATCAGCAGACCGTGGAGCAGACGGCAGAGAAGCTGGATGTGATCCTGCTGCGTTATGAAGATAATCTGAGTCAGCTGTTCTACAATGATGATATTCAACAGGCTAATGTCTTGGAAGGTCTTGCTGCTGCAGATTCAGCAAAGCGCACTGAGCTGTCCAAAACGATTAACGGGGAGCTCAATCAATGGCTGTCGGCGGTACCCGGGGTGCAGGCAGTGTATCTGGTTCCGCTGAATGAAGTGTTGCCCGCAGCCGGGGCCGGTGAAGTGGATAATGATTTCCTGGCGGCTATCCGTGATACAGCATGGTACAAGCAATTACAGGAGAAGCCTCAGAGCCAGTGGATTACCGAAGCGTTGAAGCAGGGAGAAGCGGCAGGAGTCGTGCGTTTCGCTAAGTCTGTGGCGGCGGAAGCGGGTCACTCCGGTTATCTGGCAGTCTGCGATATTAAGACTACCGAGCTTGACAGCCAGTTGAAAATGGTTGATCTTGGCCCGGGGTCCTACATTCAGCTGCTGACGTCCACAGATGAGCTGATCGCCTCTTCCCAGCAAGAGGAGACTGATACCTATCTGCGTCTGGGCGGCACTCTGTTCAAGGGCTTAAGTGATACCTCCGGCTCTCTCCCGACCAAGGATGAGAAGGGCAAATCCATTCTCGCAGTCTACGGCACGCTGCATACCTCCGGCTGGAGACTGCTCGGTGTGGTGCCTTCGGGCAACCTGACCAAGGATGCGGGACGGATTCTTAACACGACCTACATAGCGGTGGCCGCCGCAGCCGCCGTTGCCGTGCTGATTGGACTCTGGATGGTACGGATGGTCTCGCGTCCGCTGTCACGGCTGCGGGATCTGATGGTCAAGGGGGCAGACGGGGATCTGCGCGTACGCACTGATGTCGTCACCCGTGATGAGATAGGCCAGCTGTCCGGCTCCTTCAACCTGATGATGGAGCAGATTACAGAGCTGGTCGTCCACACCAATGAGACCGCGTGTGAAGTTACGGAAGCAGCGGAAGCCCTTGGCAATGCCTCCCGGGACACAGCGGTGGCAGCGAAGGATATTGCCGCAGCCACGGAAGAGATTGCCGGCGGTGCCGGCAGTCTCTCACTGGAGGCGGACCGGGGCAATGAGATGACGGCTCAGATTTCGGAGAAAATGGAAGCCGTCATTGCAGTGGCCCATGAGATTGGCGGAACTGCGCATAGCGTGGAGCAAGCCAGTGCAGAAGGGGTGGTCAAGCTGCAGGAGCTGCTGGGCAGAACACAAGAGACTGGCGACAGGACAGGCAAGCTGGTTCTTAAGGTGAATGAACTTAAGGATACCGCCTCATCGGTCATTCAGGTGCTGGAGGTCATGCAGAGCATCACCCAGCAGACCAATATCCTGTCGCTGAACGCTACTATTGAAGCGGCGCGGGCAGGCGAAGCGGGCAAGGGCTTTACGGTTGTCGCCGATGAAATCCGCCAGCTGGCGGAGCAGTCCAAGCGTTCCATTGCCGTTGTGGGCGAGATTACAGACCGGATCATGCGGGATATGCATGAGACGGTAGACGCCTTGTCCGAGGTTGCGCCGCTGTTCGGGGAGCAGATGGATTATGTTCAGAACACCAGCGAGATCTTCATTAGTGTGCAGGGGCAGATGCATCAGCTGATCACCAGGCTGGATTCGGTCTCCTCTTCGATTGACGGCCTGAACCACTCGCAGCAAGTCTTGTCAGAGACTATAGGCAATGTCAGCTCATTTTCCGAAGAATCCTCGGCCGCCTCCGAAGAGGTAGCTTCCCTGACCGGAGAACAGGAGAATGTAAGCGAATATCTGGTTACCCTCTCCGGTAAGCTGGAGAATGCTTCCTCCAGACTGCGGGAGCGATTATCCAAGTTCAACGTGTGATCTGTTCATCAGCGCCGCCTTTCCCTAGAGGGAAGGCGGTTATTTTGCTGTATCAGGTGGGTATAATATTAGCCATGGTTCTGCAGCCCACTTGATGGAGGAATAGCAATTGCACAAGCTGATTCATAAACGTATATTTTGGGGATGCCTGATCCTGTGTATGCTGCTGGCGGGTCTGATGATCAGGCTGGCCTGGGTACAACTACTGCTCAAGGATAGTGTAGTAAGCGGCACCCGGTATACGGTAGCTCAGATGGCCGAGCTGCAAAGTGAGCGGGAGACCGTGCTGGATAGCGGAAGAGGGCGGCTGTATGCGAAGAACGGGGAGGCGCTGGCCGGAGAGACGGTCTGGACCGCTGCACTGTTCCCGCCGGAGGAGGAGCTTCACCGGCCTCATGGTGCCGGTGAATATAACGATGACCAGCAGCTTCACCGGCTGGCGGAGATTCTTGGCGTCAGCTACAGTCAGCTGCAAGCAAGACGGCTAGGGCTGAAGGAGCCGCTGCTCTGGCCTTCCGGCCAAGGCACTGGTCCGCTGGCCCTGACTCTGCCGCAGGCCAGAGAAGTTGAGGCGCTTGCGATCGAAGGCGTCAAGGTGCTGCCTTTTGCCCGCAGATATAACGGGTCTGCATCCGGCCGCCAGTGGCTCGGTTATCTGTCTGAAGCTTCGGGGGAAGCTATCGCCCAATCCCCCACAGGGCTGAGAATTCCAAGAACCGGCACAGACGGGCTGGAGAAGACGCTGGAGCCGCTCTTGCAGGGTGTGGGGCATACGGAAGCCGCCGCCCAGGTTGATGCACGCGGCAAACGGGTTCCTGGCAGCCCGATCACAATCAAAGCGCCGGGCAACCCCTATTACCCGCTGTCTCTATATACCACAATTGATCTGAAGCTTCAGGAGAGCATTGAGCAGTTGGCGGCGGAAGCAGGGGTGAAGGAAGGGGCGATTGTGGTAATGGACAGCCGGAGCGGGGATATCGCAGCGATGGTCTCCTTACCGTTCTACAATCCGCAGCAGGTCTCTCCGCAAGGAGGAGAATGGAATAACCGTGCACTACAAGCGGCAGCTCCAGGCTCTATCTTCAAAATTGTTACGGCTGCTGCCGCACTTGAAGCCGGGCTGACCGCACCGGAGGAGCCCTTCTTCTGTGCAGGAGCGTATGGAAAATACGGATTGTCTTGTCCGCACGGCAAAGAACACGGCGCCCTTACGCTCAAGCAAGGGTTCGCCGTGTCCTGTAATACTGTATTTGCTACGCTGGCCGAGCGGTTGAGCGGTGTGAAGCTCCAAGCTACCGCGCTTGCCCTTGGACTGGGCCGGAGCATCGGGTGGGAGGCGGAGAATACACTCGGTCTGCCGTTGCTCCGGCCGCTGGCCGGGGAACAGCCGGGAACCATCTTCACCACGCTCCTGCCGGATGACGGCGGGGCGAGAGTCCAGACGGCGATCGGCCAGCGCGATGTGCGGATCACTCCGCTGCAGGCGGCGAATCTGGTCGTCACGCTGCTGCATGGCGGTGAGGTGAGAGCGCCGCGGATTCTGGAGCGGGTTGCTTTTGCCAATGGACAGACGCTTAAGGAGCTTCCGGGACATCTGGCGCCAGCACCGGAGGGCCGGATCTCTCCGGCCACTGCCCGTGTGCTGCTGGGCATGATGCGCAGCGTAGTCACAGAGGGCACAGGCCGCATGCTGAAGCCTTCCGCTTGGCCGCTCGCCGGCAAATCAGGCACGGCTCAGACACTGGTACATGGAACGCCGCGCAATAATCAATGGTTCATCGGCTATGGTCCGGTGGACCAGCCGAAATATGCGGTGTCTGTGGCGATCGAGAATGTAGCTCCAGACAGTCCGCAGGCCGCCACCCGCCTGTTTGGTCAGGTATTCGAGCTGTTGTCGGGTCTGGAAGGCGGATCAACCGGGGCTTGAGATCTTGGACCGACAGGCTCTGCATTAGGGGCGGCATTCCCGGCCGGACCATCTCCGCCGCTGACGGGACCGCCTGCCGTAGAGGTCCCCGAGGCCGCGAAGGGCGAGACGACGAACTCCTCCTGCGGCAGATAGATCCACTGCTGGAGATATCCCTGCTGGAGCAGCTCCTTGAGCAGAATCAGCAGAATCGGCGATAGAATGAGTCCTGCTATCCCGAACAGGGAGGAGGACAGAATTACGAAGGAGAGCATCAGGAAGGCAGAGGAGACACCGATCGAATTCCCTGTGATTTTGGGCTCCAGCAGCTGTCTAACCACCATTACCACCGCCAGCAGAACGATGAGCCCGATAGCCAGCGACGTATTGCCGACAATGAACAGATAGATGATCCAAGGGATCAGCACCGCAGGTACGCCCAGTAGCGGCAGCAGATCGACTACGGCGCAGATCAGCGCTATGGTGAGTACATTGCCCGTCTGGAGGATCAGCAGACCAGCCAGAATAATGACGAAGGTGATGCTGATCAGGATCATCTGTGCTTTGATATAAGAACCGATAGCCTTGAACACATTCCCCTGCAGGAAGGCGTAGGCGGTCTTGAACGTCTTCGGCAGCTTCTCGTGGGCAATTCGGCGCCAGTCCTTAATCTCCATACTGAGGAAAAAGGCGAGAATGATCGCAATCCCGAAGTTAGCCATAAAGGAAGAGAAAGAGCCAAGCACTCCGACCATATACTTGAAGAAAGCGACCATCCACTTCGAGAGAATATTGGTGGCATCTGTGAAATAGCCGTTCAGCTTATCCGTCACATCGGATGGAAGCGAATCGATTTTGTGCTGAAGATAGGTCGTAGTCTCTGCGAAATGCTGCTGGACCACGTATGTATATTTGGGCAGATTATTCTGGAGGTGAATCGCCTGGGTCGTAATCAGCAGTCCGGCACCGAACAGTACGCCCAGCAGAATGACCAGGAAGAGGACCACGGAGATCGCGGAGGCGAAGGGCTTGGCCATTCCCTTGCGGTTCAGGAAGCGGGCCAGCGGCTCAATCAGCAGAAATACAAAAAAGGACAGGAACACCGGCGCAGCCAGCTGGTACAATTTGCTGAAGCTGAGCATCACTAAATATACAGTTAGAATAAGCAGTCCAATGTCGAAAAAGGTGCGCCAATATTTTTTGTACAGCGGCAGCATAGATTTAAACGACCCCTTTGTGAAGAAAAATTTGTATCCGGCACTTCAACTCATTGTACACGATTTTAATAAAAAACGTCTATTTCTTTGACAGCTGTGTTAAACTAGGAGGTGATGTTTTTTTAAAGCTGTCGCTTCTACTTACTCTACTTGGCCGTATGACATCTATCTTCTAACAGACGTAAGGCGAGCCAAAGTCAACTCTGGAAAAGCGGTGATTGTACATGCAGACTTTGCTGCTCTGGCTATTTTATATCTCAACCTTTTATGCTTTTATTCCCGGTATGATCAGCCGTTTATTTGGTTATCGTGTCTTCCGTAAAGGAATTGGGCGTACGGATTACGGCCTGACCTTTGATGACGGGCCAGACCCGCATTATACACCGTTGCTGCTCGATCTGCTTAAACGCTACGATGCGAAGGCGACCTTTTTTGTCGTTGGCTCGCACGCGGAGCAGCACCCCGAGATCATCAAGCGAATGCATGACGAAGGGCATTTGATCGGAATTCATAACTATGTGCACAAGACGAACTGGCTGATGCGTCCCGCCACGGTGAGGAAGCAGATTGACCGGACGGACGAGATCATCTTCTCCATTACCGGCGAGCGCAGCACTTATTACCGTCCTCCTTGGGGAATCGTGAACCTGTTCGACTTCTCCAAACGCCGTCAGGTGCAGATTGTGCTGTGGTCGGCGATGTTCGGCGACTGGAAGGAGAAGCTTGGAGCGGAGAAGCTGACCGAGAAGCTCATTGCGAAGCTCGGCCCGGGGGAGGTGCTGCTGCTGCATGACTGCGGTACGACGATCGGCGCTGATCCGAATGCACCGGAGCATATGCTGATTGCGCTGGAGCGGATGTTAGCCGAGGCCGAGCGGCGCGGACTGCACAGCGTCCGGATTGACGAGATGATCAAGGCGGTGCAGCGCTCCCCGATCACGCATTTGTCCTTCGGCAAGCGGCTGCTTGTCGGTTTATGGCTGGGCTGGGAGAAGCTCTTTCAGCTGCTGTTCCAGATCAAGACAATTTCGCAGGAAGATCCGTTCCTGCATTACCGGCTGCGCAAGTACCAGGGCAGAACGGTCCACATGGATAATGGCGAGACCTTAAGCAAGGGCGACAAGGTGATCGAGCTGCATTTCGATAACAGGCAGCTATTCGAGCTGGGAGTTCATTCCCGTTCCACTGCCCAGCTGGCGATCCGCCTGATCCGCCGGATGGAGAAGGATCTGCCGGTGCTGGCCGAGCGGATTTGCGGTGATGTGGAGCTAGCTGAAGCCAAAGCGCTCTACGGAGTCAGCATGATCAACCGCGGGCCGGAGAAGTTCGGCTTCATCGTACTGGATCTGCCCAGCGGACTGTTCGCCAGCAGCACCAAGTTCTACCTTAGTATTCTCATGAGTGTGATTCATCCGTCAGGCGGCGCAAGACTTAAGGAACGCAGTGACCAACTGGTGCCCAAGATGATCCTGATGCCGGTATCGCAGCTTCTGGACCAGATGAACCGTCAGCTTCCGCACAAGCATGTGGAGCGGGTACACGAAGAGGAACTGACGCTTGAAGCTGAGCTTCCCGCAGCAACGGTAGTTCATTGAAGACGAAGCATACGCAGTTTAATGCACTTATATTGATTACCATCTCCGCTGGCCTATTTTGGGCTGGCGGTTTTTTAGTTCCTGCACCTTATGCAACATTCTCCTTCTTAAAAGGGTACCCCACTCACCATTGCTGTAGTTCATACAACAATTCCTCCAAATCACTGGTCCACTTGAGCCCAAGGTTGTAATTCCTGCAACAAAAAACAGCAGCCCCGGCCGCATTCGCGGCTGGACCTGCTGTTATCCTCATTACTTATCTCTCCCGCTTAGGCGCGGGCTGAAGCAGCGGCTCTAACGATTAAATCTTCAGCACGCCGCCTTTGCTTGCATTGGTAACCAGCTTGGAGTAGCGGGCCAGATAACCAGTCTTCACCTTCGGCTCGAATTCTTTCCAGCCCTGGCGGCGGACCGCCAGCACTTCCTCGTCAACCAGCAGCTCGATCTTGCGGTTATTGAGGTCTAGCTCGATGATATCGCCATCCTCTACAAAAGCGATCGGGCCGCCTTCAGCCGCTTCCGGCGAGATGTGACCGATGCTGATCCCGCGGGAGGCACCGGAGAAGCGTCCGTCCGTGATCAAGCCGACCTTGGCGCCCAGGCCCATACCGACGATTTGCGAAGTCGGAGCCAGCATTTCCGGCATGCCCGGTCCGCCCTTCGGACCTTCATAACGGATAACGACTACATGGCCTTCTTTGACTTTGCCGTTCGCGATACCTTCAAGTGCTTCCTCCTGGGAGTCGAAGCAGATAGCCGGTCCTTTGTGATAGCCGCCAACGGAAGCATCCACGGCACCCACCTTGATGATGGAGCCTTCCGGAGCCAGGTTGCCGTAGAGTACGGCCAATCCGCCAACTTGGGAATAGGGATTATCGATGGTATGAATAACAGATGTATCCTGGATCTCATGGCCGGTTACATTCTCGGCCAGTGTCTTGCCGGTAACCGTCATACAATCTCCGAAGATAGCGCCCGGCTTCTTCAGTAATTCGTTCAGCACGGCGCTTACGCCGCCCGCCCGGTCCACATCTTCGATGAAGATATCGGAAGCCGGAGCCAGCTTGGCCAAGTAAGGAACCCGGTTAGCTACTTCGTTGATGCGTTCCAGCGGATAATCGATTTCGGCTTCTTGAGCCAGTGCCAGCGTATGCAGCACGGTGTTGGTGGAGCCGCCCATCGCCATATCCAGCGCGAAGGCATTGTCCAGCGATTCCTGGGTTACGATATCACGCGGCTTCAGGTCCAGCTTGATCAGCTCCATGAGCTGGGTTGCTGATTTGCGGACGAAGTCTCTGCGTTCTTCGGCTACGGCCAGGATGGTACCGTTGCCCGGAAGCGCAAGACCCATAGCTTCGGCCAGACAGTTCATGGAGTTCGCGGTGAACATACCGGAGCATGATCCGCAGGTAGGACAGCCGTATTGTTCGAGTTCAAGCAGTTCAGCATCGTTGATCTTGCCGACCTGATGCGCGCCTACGCCTTCAAATACGGAAGTAAGGGAGAGCTTCTTGCCTTTGCTGTCTACGCCGGCCTTCATCGGCCCGCCGCTGACGAAGATCGTCGGGATGTTGACGCGCAGCGCGCCCATCATCATGCCCGGGGTGATTTTATCACAGTTGGGAATGCACACCATACCGTCGAACCAGTGCGCGGATACTACCGTTTCCAGAGAGTCGGCAATGATCTCGCGGCTTGGCAGCGAATAACGCATACCGATATGACCCATGGCAATACCGTCATCTACGCCGATCGTATTGAATTCAAACGGAACCCCGCCGGCTTCACGGATGGCTTCTTTTACGATCTTGCCGAATTCCTGCAGATGCACATGACCCGGAACAATATCGATATAGGAATTGCAGACCGCGATGAACGGTTTGCCGAAATCCTCTTCTTTAACGCCTGCTGCCCGCAGAAGGCTGCGGTGAGGAGCGCGGTCGAAGCCTTTTTTGATCATATCTGATCGCATTTTCTTGTTTGCCATGATGACTTTTCCCCCTAACAGTAATGGTGAAGCGAATATAGTGCCGCATTAACGCATTGCAATCCCGAAATATACGTACCCTGCGGTGATTGGTTACGAACGTTAATAGAGAGTCTATCACAAAAAGCCTGTTTTTTCTACCGGGCAGTGTGAAGTTTGTCGGGGAGTCACGCATGTAAAGTCTGGGCTAATATACAGAAAGAAGCCTATTCCGTATTAGGATAGACTTCAGCAAATTGATATAGCATGGCAGCTTCATTCTATAGAGAGCGCCGGATGGCGGCACGCTGCAGGGAAATCATCCAGTCTACGGACGGCTCCACGAGCGGGTTCAGCAGACGTCTGACCGCAGGCTGGGCAAGCAGCACCGTGCATCCTATTGCACCGGCGAGCAGCAATGCTGCTCCTGCAGGGTTGCCGATATAGGCATACAGGCCGGAAATCACCGCCGTGCGGACCACAAAGCCATGCAGCAGAAAAACATAGAGGGTCCGGCGTCCGAGGCCGGTCATGCGGCTTAACCCGTAAGGCACCAGGCCCAAAAATGTCAGGGAAGCGATGAATTGCAGACCATAAACCGCCAGCCGGAATAGACCCGCGTACCATTCATGGGCGCCAAGCTGGATATAAGTCATACTGCCGTATAGCCAGCCTATGGGGAGATTACCGCCAAACAGGCCGAAAGCAAGGAGCAGCAGGAGCGAAGCGGCGGCGGCAATGCTCTTGAGATACCGCTGATACAGCTTCATGAAAGTTCCGAAGGAGAAATGGTACCCGATCACAAAAAAGGGCAGATAGACAAAGGTGCGGCTGATGCTGAACCAGATCCCGTCCAGTTGCAGATAACCTACGACCACCCCTGCGGTAACAGCGAAGGCCAGTTGGGCGCTGCGGGTCCAGCGGCTCATGCCCAGCATCAGCAGGCGCCAGCAGATATGGCTGGCCAGGAACCAGAGCAGCAGATAAGGAGCGAAGAACGAATGCTGTATATTATTGACATGAAACAGGGAGGCGTCAAGTAGGGAGTAGAGGCTCTGAAAAATAACATATTGCAGGGCAATCTGCAGGAGCACCTTGCGTCCAGGCGATCCATGTAAGCTTGAACGGGCAAAGTATCCGGTCACCAGCACAAACAGCGGCATATGAAAACTGAAGATCCACTGGTAAAGCGTGTGAAGTCCGCTCATTTCTTGAATCAGGGGTTCGATCGCATTGGCCACAAAGACAGTTACAATAAGCATGAAGCGCAGATTAAGAAAAAAGGTCTCTCCGCGCGTGTTAAGCGGGCTTTCGCGGGTCATGACGTAACCTCCAATGAAATTAGGTTTGCGGGGGTTAATACTTTAATTTTAAAATACATGATTTCCGGACAGTAAATTGTGAAATACATCACAATAGTATGCGCTATTATTGGAAATGTCTGGGGCCAGATGTGGCGAAGTCTTGAAGGTTGTTTGAATTCACTGATTCCCTTATAATTTTCAGTATGCAGGAATCGGGAGTGAACACTAATGAAAAAGAATATAATCAGACGCCGTGTGCTTATTGGAGTGGTGTTGGTTCTACTGGTGGCGGGGGTGTTTATATGGAGGTATCTGACCCCGTATAAGCCGGAGGCACGGGCTGAAACCGCACTGATCTCTGCCGGGGGCGTGACTGTCGAGCAGAATGACAACTGGATCTCGTTCGACCCTTCAGTGGTGCTCGGCACCGCAGTAATCTTCTATCCGGGAGCACTGGTCAAGGCGGAAGCATATGCGCCGCTGGCCCGTAAAGTTGCCGCTGCCGGTCACCCGTTCTACATTGCCAGAATGCCGCTTAATCTGGCTGTAATCAAAGGGGATGCCGCCGAAGAGATTATCCGCGTGCATCCGAAGCAGTCCTTCGTCCTGGGCGGACATTCGCTCGGCGGCGTAATGGCTGCACGCTTCGCTGCGGATCATGCCAGCCAACTGGAAGGCGTTTTTTTTCTGGCCTCTTATCCCGATGAGAAAGGCAGTCTGAAGGACACCACGTTGTCCGTCTTGTCTGTGCTTGGCACGCAGGATGAAGTCGTAGACCAGAAGAGCTATAACAAAGGGCGCTCCTATTTGCCGGGCAATACCGTATATGTATCGGTTGACGGCGGTAACCATGCCCAATTCGGCAGCTACGGGGTGCAAAAGGGTGACGGGACCGCTACGATTACCGAAGAAGAACAGCAGACACGGACTGTCCGGGCGATGCTGGATTGGCTGGGGAATCTGCGCCAGAGCAAATGAACAACGAATACCTGAAGTAATATATCGTATGCGGAAGGAGCGCTGGAATGCCTGTACTTCACATCAATGAACTCTCCGTTCCCGTAAGCGGCATCCTGTTCGATAAGGACGGCACGCTGCTTGATCTTCTGGCCACCTGGGGCAGCTGGGCCGAACTGGTGCTTGAAGGGCTGGGCAGCCAGTTGACCCTGATTGGCAGCAGAACCGTAACGGGAGCTGATCTGGCCCGGGTGCTGGGGACGACGCATGATTCTTCCGGACGAATCACCGGATATGATCCCGCCGGTCCGCTCTCCATGGCAACGGCTGAGGAATCCACCGGGATTCTGGCCTGGCAGCTCTATACAACGGGTGTCCCCTGGAATGAAGCGGTGACGCGTGTGAATGCCATCTCCAAGGAGGCCATGAATGAGCTTCGCCGCCGCCGTACCGCTGTACCTATGCCGGGATTAATACCATTCCTGGAGCAGTGTGCCGCCGCTTCCCTGAAGCTTGGCGTTGTAACCTCTGACAATCTCTCCACCACCCGCGAGCATCTGGAATGGCTTGGCATCTCAGAATACTTCGGGGCGGTGGTTACCCGCGACCGGGTAAAGAGCGGCAAGCCTGCACCGGAGATGGCCGAGAAGGCCTGCCGGGAGCTGGAGTTGCTGCCCGAAGAGGCGGTTATTATCGGTGACAGCAATGCGGATATGCAGCTGGGCCGGGGGGCTGGACTGCGGCTTGCAGTCGGAATCTCACCGGACGGAAGGGCAGACCATCTGCTGGATGCGGATATTGTGGTATCCGGCTATCCGGCGCTCCGCTTAACGATCTGAATGCATTACGAATAGGTACAGAGAGGACAGGTGTAGATCATGGAACAATTACAGCTACTGGCTTCCTGGATTCAAAAAAGCAATAATATCGTCTTTTTCGGCGGTGCCGGAACATCGACGGAGAGCGGCATCCCGGACTTCCGTTCGGCAGCCGGTCTGTACCAGACACAGCACAACTCTCCCTATCCGCCTGAGGTGATGCTTAGCCGCAGCTTTTTTATGTCCTCGCCGGACATTTTTTTTGATTTCTACCGCAGCAAGATGATTCATCCCGGAGCGAAGCCGAACGGGGCCCACCGGCTGCTTGCGGAGCTGGAGGAGAGCGGCAGGCTGAAGGCGGTCATTACGCAAAATATCGACGGTCTTCATCAGATTGCCGGCAGCCGCCGGGTTCTGGAGCTGCACGGCTCTATCCACCGCAATCACTGCATGGGCTGCCAGCGCTATTACGGCCTGGAGGAATGGCTGGAGCAGGATGGCTCTGTACCGCGTTGTGAGGACTGCGGGGGCATCATCAAGCCGGATGTGGTGCTCTATGAGGAAGCGCTCGATCATGAAGTGCTGGTTGAAGCTGTGGATGCCATTGCAGCAGCCGATCTGCTGATCATCGGCGGTACCTCGCTTACCGTTCAGCCGGCTGCAAGCCTGGTCACTTACTTCAGGGGACAGCATACAGTACTGCTTAATGGCGAGCCTACCCCGTATGACGATCAGGCAGATCTGATTATAACAGAGCGGATCGGAGAGGTGCTGGGTAGAGTGCAGGGACTGCTGGACTAACGCCCAGTCTTTTTTTAAAAGATAAGAATGTATATGCTTCGCGCGATAATTATCCTTATCTTTCTCGCTGAAACGGTACCGTCCTTTAAAAGGACGGAAATGCCGTTTCCACTTGTAGAACAAGATTACTTATGAGGCCGTGTGTTTAAAGAAGGGTATTCACAAAAGAGATACGAGAGGCAGGGATATAACATGGTATATGTGGCTAGTGATGAACGGTATGAAGGAATGCGTTACAACCGCACCGGCAGGTCAGGTCTCAAGCTTCCAGCCATCTCACTGGGCCTGTGGCATAATTTCGGCGGCATTGATGCTTATGAGAATGGCCGTGAGATGATTATCCGCGCTTTTGATCTCGGGATTACCCACTTCGACCTGGCGAATAACTACGGGCCTCCGGCCGGATCGGCGGAAGAGCTGTTCGGCAAGGTGCTGGCCCGGGATCTCGCGCCGTACCGTGACGAGCTGGTGATCTCGACCAAGGCGGGATATACGATGTGGCCCGGCCCTTACGGCGACTGGGGTTCACGTAAATATATCCTGTCCAGTCTGGACCAGAGCTTGAAGCGGCTGGGACTGGATTATGTGGATATCTTCTACTCCCACCGCCCGGACCCGGAGACACCTATGGAAGAAACGATGGGAGCGCTGGATCATGCTGTTCGCTCAGGCAAGGCGCTGTACATTGGCTTATCTAACTACTCGGCGGAGCAGACCCGGCAGGCTATTGCGATTCTGAAGGAGCTGGGCACTCCGCTGCTGATTCACCAGCCGAGGTATTCCATGCTGGACCGCTGGATTGAAGGCGGGCTTCAGGAGGTGCTGGAGGAGCATGGGGTGGGCAGTATTGCCTTCACTCCGCTGGCGCAGGGTCTGCTGACGAATAAATATCTGAACGGCATCCCTGGAGATTCCCGGGCAGCCGGACCTTCGGCTGCGCTGAATGAGAGCCGGATTACGCCGGAGGTGCTGCGCAGAATCCACGCGCTGAACCAGATGGCGGTAGCGCGCGGCCAGAGTCTGGCCCAGTTTGCCCTGCTCTGGACGCTGCGGGGCGGCCGGGTCACCTCGGCGCTGATCGGCGCCAGCCGGGTCAGCCAGATCGAGGAGAATATCGCCGCTCTGTCTCATAGTGACTTCACGCAGGAAGAGCTGGACCGGATCGAGACGATCCTTAAGACAGAGGAGTGAAGCCTAAGGCACTTAGCCTAAGAGTTGCCTTAAGGTCCGGCTTCCATAAATAACAACGCAAGCAGCCCGCTTCCTGTTCAGGAGACGGGCTATTGCTCTAGGTGATAGGGCTATTTCTCCCCAGGGTTCACTGTAGCTTGGCGGTAAGCGGTGGGGGGCTGGCGGTAGAAGCGCTTGAACTGCCGGGAGAAATACAGGGCATCGGTCAGTCCGACCGATGCTGCTACCTGCTCCACGGACAGCTCAGGGCGTTCACGCAGCAGCTGGCGCGACTTCTCTACCCGCAGCTTGAGCAGGTAAGTGACTGGAGAAAGCCCCGTCTCCTGCTTGAAAATGCGGGAGAGATAAGCGCGGTTATACCCCAGACTGTCGCACATCTGTTCAATCGAGACCGGATGGGCATACTGAGAAGCCATGTAGTGAATCATTTGCTTCACCGTCCGCTTGATCTGTGATTCCGCACCCGGCAGCCGCGAGGAGGAGACCAGCAGCTCCGCCGCTTCCCCTGCGATGAGGTACAGATACCCCAGAGAGGTCAGGGCGGCGCTCTCCTTATTGGCATAGAAGGCGGACATCATCCCGGCAAGCGCTCCGGGAATTACACTGCCGCCTGCGGTAGACAGCACCGGGGCGAGCGGCGCGAAGCCCGCCTGCTGCGCAAGCTGTCCTGCATCGCTGCCGGTGAAGGCAGCCCAGCGGTATCGCCAGGGCTCCTGCTGATCAGAGATGTAGCTGACCAGCTGGCCCGGGTGGATCAGGAAGCAGTCCCCGGCCCCCAGCTCGTACGTATGCTCCTCTGTCCGGAAGACCCCGGAGCCTGATTCAATATAATGGAGCAGATAGTAATCGTAGATCTTGGGACCCGCCTGATGCAGCGGAAGGGTCTGGCTCTCTCCCGCAAAGAGTACATGCAGCAGATGCTTATCGTAATACACAGGATTTGATCCTACTGAATAGGTATGTTGCACTGCAAGCCGCCTTTCCTGAGCAGAACGCTTCCATAGCTAAGTGTATAGGGAGCGCCCGTTCACTTTTCTTCTTACCGAGTATAGTCTCTTCAGAGACGAAAGTCACATTTGTCCATATATTGCACACATGATTGCATTATCAGGGCAAGTCTGATTTTATTATAATGTAAGCATGAAGGACGCAAGCTATAATCCACAGTCCCAGCACAAGCAGCGAAAGGATGGAGTGTCAATAATGAGTATACAGGAACTTAACAGTACATTTATCAAGAAGTACGGGGAGAGCGGGGAAGCCGCGCGGGTATTCTATGCACCGGGCCGCGTGAATCTGATCGGAGAGCATCTGGATTACAACGGAGGTTATGTTTTTCCGGCAGCCCTGGACTTCGGAACCACCCTGATCGTGCGGCCGCGTACAGACGGCAAGGTTCAATTCGCATCCACGAATTTCCCTTATGAAGCTTCCATCGACTTCAGTGACATTGGCGCAGCCAAGACCGGCGAATGGGTGGACTATCCGGTCGGCGTTATGGTGGAGCTGGCTAAGAAGGGTCACCCGGTATCCGGGGGCTACGATCTTTTGTTCCATGGTGAGATTCCTAACGGCTCCGGCCTGTCCTCTTCCGCTTCGATCGAGGTAGTGACCGGCTTCGCCTTCCTGACGCTGCTTGGCGGTGACACAGATACGGTGGAGATCGCTCTCTTGTCCCAGCGCGCGGAGAACCAGTATGTCGGTGTGAACTCCGGGATCATGGATCAGTTCGCTGTGGCCAACGGCAAGCGCGATCAGGCCATCCTGCTGATGTGCGATACGCTGGAATACACCCTCGTACCTTTCGTGACAGGCAGCTATAAGCTGGTTATCGGCAACACGAACAAGAAGCGCGGACTGGTGGACTCGAAGTATAATGAGCGCCGCAGCCAATGTGAAGAGGCACTCGCTATCCTCAAGCAGGAGGTTCCGTCCTTGTCCTATCTGGCTGAGGTGAAGCCGGAGCAGTTCGAGCTTCTGCAGGACAGAATTACGGACGAAACCGTTAGACGCCGCGCCCGCCATGTGGTGGAAGAGAACCAGCGTGTGCTCGACTCGGTTGAAGTGCTGAAGAACAATGACCTGAAGCAGTTCGGCCTGTACATGAATGACTCCCATGTCTCCCTCCGCGACCTGTATGAAGTCAGCTGCGAGGAGCTGGATGTGATGGTGGAAGAAGCGCAGCGCATTCCGGGCACACTGGGTTCACGGATGACCGGCGCAGGATTCGGGGGATGTACGGTATCGCTGGTACATGAGGATGATGTGCAGCGGTTCATAACGGAAGTTGGAGAAGCCTACAAGAACAGAACCGGCCTGACCGGCGAATTCTATGTATGCGGCATCGGTAATGGCGTGGAAGAATTGAAAGGAGTGAAATAAGATGGCGATTCTGGTAACGGGCGGCGCAGGATACATCGGTTCACACACAGTAGCAGAGCTGCTGGACCGCGGGGAAGAGGTTGTGGTGATTGATAATCTGCTGACAGGGCACCGGGAGGCGCTGCTGGGCGGCAAGCTGTACGAGGGCGACCTGCGCGACAAGGCGCTGCTGGCGAAGCTGTTCTCCGAGAATGAGATCGAAGCGGTAATTCACTTCGCAGCCAGCTCCCTGGTGGGCGAGAGTATGAAGGACCCGGTTAAATACTACGATAACAATGTCTATGGAACGCAGTGTCTTCTCGAAGCCATGCAGCATGCCGGTGTGGATAAAATCGTCTTCTCCTCCACTGCCGCCACCTACGGCGAACCGGAAAAGGTGCCTATCGAAGAGACCGACCGCACCGAGCCTGCGAATGTCTACGGCGAGACCAAGCTGACCATGGAACGCATGATGGCCTGGTTCGACAAAGTGCTCGGCATCAAATACGTAGCGCTGCGCTACTTCAATGCTGCAGGCGCACACGCCAGCGGCAAGATCGGCGAAGACCACCGTCCGGAGAGCCACCTGATTCCGCTGGTGCTCCAGGCTGCGCTGAAGCAGCGCGAGAATATCGCTGTGTTCGGGGAAGACTATCCGACAGAGGACGGAACCTGCGTACGCGACTACATCCATGTCAGCGATCTGGCGGATGCGCATGTCCGTGCAGTAACTTATCTGCGCAGCGGCAGTGCGAGCAATATCTTCAACCTTGGCAACGGCCTGGGCTTCTCTGTGAAGCAGGTCATTGAGACCGCGAAGAAGGTTACCGGCCTGGACATTCCGGTTGTGGTTCAGGACCGCCGCGCCGGAGATCCGGCAGTGCTCGTCGCTTCCTCTGACAAAGCCCGGAAGGTTCTGGGCTGGGACCCGCAGCATGCCGATCTGGAAGGCATTATTCAGAGCGCCTGGAGCTGGCACTCCGCTAATCCGCAAGGTTACGGGGAGTAAGCAGCAGGTCTGATTATTGCCTGAAGGTGAAATAGACAGAATGCAAAGCGCCGCATAAGGCACCATAGAAGGAGAAAATGAAATGCAGAACGATAATAGTACGGCTGCTGCCGCTGAGAAGGCGTTGTATGCGATTGAACAGCTGGTTCTGTTGGCCGGACATACAGGACTTATCCAGCCAGCAGATGTGGATTACAGCCGCAATGAACTCCTGGACCAGTTCGGCTTCAGCGAGCCGTATCCTGGTGAGTTCACTGAAGCGCCGCTGGACAGCCCGCAGGCCCCGCTGGACCAGCTGATTGATTACGGGTTCAGTCTCGGGCTGATCCCGGAGAATACGGATACGTACCGCGACCTGCTGGATGCGAAGATTATGGGCCTTCTGATGGCCCGTCCGTCTGAGGTGAATGCGGAGTTCGCCGCGATCCGGGCGGAGCAGGGCATTCAGGCGGCAACGGACCGTTTTTATAAGCTGAGCATTGATTCCAACTATATCCGTATGGACCGTGTGGCGAAGAATGTGTATTGGCTTCAAGAGTCGCCGTACGGGGATATTGAGATGACGATCAACCTCTCCAAGCCGGAGAAAAGTCCGAAGGAAATCGCCATGGCCCGGCTGCTTCCGCCTCCGGTCTATCCGAAGTGCCAGCTCTGCCGCGAGAATGTCGGCTATGCCGGCCGGGTCAATCACCCGCCGCGTCAGAACCTGCGCGTGATCCCGCTCTCGATGAACAGCGAGAAGTGGTTCTTCCAGTACTCGCCTTATGTCTACTATAACGAGCATTGCATCGTGTTCCACCATGATCATGTGCCGATGAAGCTGACGAAGGATACGCTGAAGCGTCTGCTTAGCTTCGTGGAAGCCTTCCCGCATTATTTCATCGGCTCGAATGCCGATCTGCCGATTGTCGGCGGCTCCATTCTGACGCATGACCACTTCCAGGGCGGACGGCATACGTTCCCGATCCAGAAGGCACCCAAAGAGGATACCTTCACGCATGCCTCGTATCCCGGTGTCAGCTTAAGCACAGTGAAGTGGCCAATGTCCGTGCTGCGGATGCATGCCGAAGATCCGGCGGTGCTGCTGGAAGCAGGCAACCATATCTATGAATCCTGGAAGACCTACAGCGATCCGGCCGCCGAAGTGCTGGCGTTCAGCGAAGAGGACGGTGAGAGTGTTCCGCATAATACCGTTACCCCTATCGTGCGCCGGGCAGAGGACGGCGGCTACGAGATGGATCTGGTGCTGCGCAACAACCGGACCAGCGAAGAATATCCCGAAGGGATTTTCCACCCGCACCGGGAGATGCACCATATCAAGAAGGAGAACATCGGCCTCATTGAGGTAATGGGCCTGGCGATTCTGCCGGGACGGCTCAAGGAAGAGCTTGACGCCATCGCTGGCATACTCGCGGGCGATACTGCGCTTCTCGGAGATGTCCAGAGCCAGGGCCAGGAGCATCCGCTGGCGCTGCACACTTCCTGGGTTACCGAGCTGGTAAGCCGCTTCGGCACCTCCCTGAAGCGCGAAGAAGCGGTGAAGACCATCCAGAATGAGGTGGGGACGAAGTTCACTCACATTCTGGAGCATGCCGGAGTCTACAAACGCACGCCGGAAGGACAGGCGGCCTTCCGCCGGTTCCTGAACAGCAGCGGCTTTAACTGAGACCTTACTTAATTTAATGTTTGCAAAATGTACTGTCCCTGCCGGATTCGGCGGGGGCATTTTTTAAAAGATAAGAATGTATATGCTTCGCGCTATAATTATCCTTATCTTTCTCGCTGAAACGGTACCGTCCTTTAAAAGGACGGCAATGCCGTTTCCACTTGTCACAGGGAAATGACGATATGCGCCTCTATTGCGGGTTAATTACTGAAACCTGTGGGTGAAACGGACTGAGAAGACGTTATATCCCTCAGAAACTAATAATTGAGGATGAAGCGGACTGAGAAGCGCTTATCTTGTTCATTTGAGCGTAAAATGACGGATATCAGGGCGCTTAACGGAATCTCAGTCCGTTTATCCTGTCATTTGATCGGATTTTCCAATATAACGGAATCTCAGTCCAACTTACGAGCAGAGGAGCAGAGGAGTAAAGGATCTGTCTCCGTCCGGCTCGATTTGAATGCGCCAAGCAGTAGGACTATAATAGACAAGTGCTTCACATTCACATACTCATGGAGGTTTACCCATATGCGCAAGTTTGAATTTTATAACCCGACCAAGCTTATTTTCGGACAGGGAACATTGCAGGCACTCCGTACCGAGGTGCCGAAATACGGTAAGAATGTGCTGCTGATGTACGGCGGCGGAAGCATTAAGCGCAGCGGCCTGTACGATAACGTCATTGCTGAGCTGGCTGAGGCTGGTGCCGTAGTTACCGAGCTTGCCGGAGTGGAGCCGAATCCGCGTCTCTCGACGGTACATAAAGGTGTAGCGTTGTGCCGTGAGAATCACATTGACCTGATTCTTGCCGTCGGCGGCGGCAGCGTGCTGGATTGTGCCAAGGCAGTGGCTGTCGGAGCGAAATATGAAGGGGATATGTGGGACTTCGTAGAACGTAAGGCCGCACCTCAAGGGGCGCTTCCGCTGGGAACCGTGCTGACAATGGCAGCCACCGGCTCTGAAATGAACAACGGCTCGGTCATCACCAACGAAGTGACCAAGGAGAAAATGGGCTGGGGCAGCATCCATGCCTATCCGGCCTTCTCGATCCTTGACCCGGAGAACACCTTCTCCTTGCCGCGTGACCAGACGGTGTACGGTATGGTGGACATCATGTCCCATACGCTGGAGCATTATTTCCATACTGACAGCAATACGCCTTTACAGGACGGCTTCTTGGAGAGTCTGCTTCGCACCGTGATTGAGACGGCTCCTAAGCTGATTGAGGATCTGACCAACTACGAGCTGCGCGAGACCATTATGTACTGCGGGACTATGGCGCTGAACGGAATGGTCAGCATGGGCTTTGCCGGTGACTGGGCTACGCACAATATTGAGCATGCCGTATCCGCTGTGTATGATATTCCCCACGGCGGCGGCCTGGCGATTCTCTTCCCGCAGTGGATGAGATATAACCTCAGCACGAATCCTGCCCGTTTCCGCCAGCTGGCTGTGAACGTGTTCGGTATTGACCCGTCAGGCAAGACCGATGAACAGACCGGCCTCGAAGGCATTGAAGCGCTCCGCCGCTTCTGGGATTCCATTGGCGCTCCGAAGACGCTCGAATATTACGATATCGACGACAGCGAAATCGGCAGCATGGCCGACAAGGCGGTCCGCTTCGGCCCGTTCGGCAACTTCCGCAAGCTGGAGCGTCAGGACGTTGTTGAAATTTATAAGCTGGCTTTGTAAGTTAGGCATCGATAGAAAAGCCGCTCCCCATCTAGGGGGCGGCTTCTTTTGTTTGTTAATTTCCCCGCTCCCGGCATACATTAATGAGAGCAATACCCAACTTTGTGAAACCAAGGGCATGACAGTTGCGTTTATACTAGTATGACAGTCCGGAAGTAATGACGGGAGGAGACTAACATGCAAACGCTGTATTTGGGCTGTTTGGCGCTGGGCATTCTTTTTGCTGTAGTCAGTGTAGTGGTAGGAGACCTGATTGGGAGCGCTCTGGACGGGATTTTTGACATCGTATCCTTTGATTTCCTGAATCCTACCCTATTGGCAGGAGGGATCACTGTATTCGGTGGAGCAGGCATGCTGCTGGGCCGCTACAGCGGACTGGAAGATGGCGTGATTCTTGCCTTGTCCCTGCTGGTTGCGGCATTCATGGGCGTATTGATGCATTTGGTGGTAGTGAAGCCAATGAGGAACAGCGAAATGTCGAACGGCTTCTCCATGAGTGAACTGCCGGGTAAGATCGGCGAGGTTACAGTCCCGGTCCCCGGTTCAGGCTATGGGGAGATTATGGTGAAGTTCGGGGCAGGCAACAGCCTGCATACGGCGGCCAGCTTCGAGCAGCATGCACTGCCGGCCGGAATCAAGGTTGTAGTGGTTGAGGTACGTGAGGGTGTAGCACTTGTATCTGAATTCGAAGAGAGAAAAGGAGTGGACTTATGATGCTAGAAAATATTCCAGAATCCCTATTTATACCTGCGATAGTAATCGCTGTACTGCTTGTCCTCGGACTCGCCTTCTGGGCGCGTTACAAGACGGTTGGGCCGGATGAAGGCATGATTGTCACCGGTTCCTTCCTGGGCAACAATCATATATCAGATGACGGCTCCGGCCGCAAAATCAAAATCGTCCGCGGCGGTGGTGCATTCATTCTACCCGTCTTCCAGAAGGCGGAGTTCATGTCCCTGCTCTCCCATAAGCTCGATGTGACGACCCCGGAGGTCTATACGGAGCAAGGCGTGCCGGTCATTGCTGACGGGGTCGCCATTATCAAGGTAGGCAGCTCCACAGAAGATGTGGCAACGGCAGCAGAACAGTTCATGGGCAAGCCCATTGAATCCCTGAAGAGTGAAGCGCAGGAAGTGCTGGAAGGACATCTGCGGGCGATCCTCGGTACGATGACCGTGGAAGAGGTCTACCGTAACCGTGACCGTTTCGCCCAGGAGGTTCAGGGTGTTGCCGCCCGTGACCTCAAGAAGATGGGACTCCAGATTGTCTCATTCACCATCAAAGATGTACGTGATAAGCACGGATACCTGGAAGCGCTTGGTAAACCGCGGATTGCCGCAGTGAAGCGGGATGCGGAGATTGCCGAAGCGGAAGCTGTCCGTGACGCACGGATTCAGAAGGCCAACGCCGAGGAGCAGGGGCAGAAGGCAGAGCTGCTGCGTGATACCAACATTGCCGAAGCATCGAAGGAGAATCAGCTCAAGGTCGCCGCGTTCAAACGCGATCAGGATACCGCCAAGGCGGAAGCCGACCAGGCGTACCACATTCAGGAGGCGCGTGCCAAGCAGACCGTGGTGGAAGAGCAGATGAAGGTTGAGCTGGTCCGCAAGGAACGCGAAATCGATATTCAGGCCAAGGAAATTCAGGTACGCGAGAAGCAGTATGACGCCGAAGTGAAGAAGAAAGCGGAAGCAGACCGTTATGCGGTAGAGCAGGCGGCGGAAGCCGACAAGGCTAAGCGCATGCGTGAAGCCGATGCTGTGCAGTACAGCATTGAGACTCAGGCTAAGGCAACCTCCGAGCAGAAGCGTCTGGAGGGTCAGGCGATTGCGGATGCAGAGCTGGCCAAAGGTAAAGCAGAGTCTGAAGTTATCCGTCTGCGCGGTCTTGCGGAAGCGGAAGCTAAGGAGAAGCTGGCAGAAGCCTTCGAGAAATTCGGCGAAGCTGCTGTGCTCGATATTATTGTCAAAATGCTGCCGGATCTGGCTGGACGGATTGCCGAGCCGCTGGCATCCATCGATAAGCTTACCGTTGTAGACACCGGTAACGGCGAAGGTGCCGCCCGGGTCAGCAATTATGTCACCCAACTGATGGCGACAGCCCCTGAGATGCTGAAGAGCGTGTCCGGCATTGACGTCGAGTCCCTGATCAAAGGATTGACTTCGGGCAAATCGGGACAAAAGGATACGGTCAGACACACAGCAGCACCCCTGACCTCTGTGGTCTCAAGACCGGCACCGGCACCGGTCGCTCCGGTACAACCTTCGGAACATCCTGAAGGATAAGAGCAAGTCACCAAGGTATGGCAGGCAGCAGTAACCGCCAGCCATACCTGTTTTAAAAATATACGAATGTATAGGTTTCACGCTATACATTATCCTTCTATTTCTCGCTGAAACGGAGGCAGGGCATGGAGCTTATACTGGATAATATACGCAAGAGCTTTGACGGCAGGGAGGTGCTGAAGGGGATTGACTTTACCTTTGAGCAAGGCAAAATATACGGATTGCTCGGCCGCAACGGCGCGGGGAAAACCTCGTTGTTCAACTGTCTGAGCGGGGAGATCCAAATGGATAGCGGCGGCGCTTTTCTGCGGAGAGATGAGGTGAGTCTTCCGCTGCTTGAGGAGGAGATCGGCTACGTATTCTCCTTGCCGATTCTGCCTGACTTCCTGACCGGTTATGAGTTTGTGAAGTTCTACATGGATATCAATAAAGGGAAGATCCAAGCGGACAGGACCATCGAGGAATATTTCGATATCATCCGTTTCGAGGAGGCGGACAGGCACCGTCTGATCAAGGGCTATTCCCACGGGATGAAGAACAAAATTCAGATGTTGTGCTTTATCATTTCCCGCCCCCCGCTGATCCTGCTCGATGAGCCGTTAACCTCGTTCGATGTGGTAGTGGCGCTGGAGATCAAGAAGCTGCTGCGGGAGATGAAGCAGGATCATATCATTATTTTCTCCACTCATATTCTGCAGCTGGCGGCCGATCTCTGCGATGAGCTGGTGATTCTGAATAACGGCACGCTGCGCGAGATTCCGGCGGAGACCCTGCACAGTCCGGAATTTGAAGAGCAGATTATTGCCTTGCTGAAGGATGAGGATCATGATTAGGACGCTGAAGGCGATTCTGGAAGTGCGGGGGATGTCCGGCGCCAACCGGCTGATGTTCTATGCCCGTAAGCTCCCGGTGTTGAGCAAGCTGATCCCGGGCTCGGTCTACTCGGAGACTACGCTGAAGCAGACCTTATCGGTTATCGTGCATATCTTGAAGGTCCTTATGGCCTTTGTGACGAAGTTCGCTTATCTGGGTATTATGATCTTTCTTCCGGTGAAGCTGATAGGACAAGATATATCCTTAACCCTTCCTGTACAATACCAGCTTTATTTGCAGATGCTGCTGTGTATAAGCTTCCTTACGTCCGGGGTTTCCAGCGCGGTTATTTTGGAGCCGAAGCGTGATAAATACATATTCGTGAAGCTGATGAGGCTGCCGGCTGAGCGGTATATGCGGACCACACTGACTTTGCGCGGGATCAGCTTTCTGGTTACTTTTATTCCGGCGATGCTGGTCTTCGGGAGTCTTCTCGGTGCTCCGCTGTGGCATGGGGCGGTTCTTACGCTGCTGCTGACGTTCTGGCGTACGGCTTGCGAGGCGCTGCATCTGTGGGTGTTTGACCGCTACGGCATTGTTATCGTCAAAAGAACAAGCTGGATCTGGACCGCCATCGGCGCTGGCTATCTGCTGGCTTATCTTCCGCTGCTCCCCGGATTTGCGGTAGTAGAGAGCGGAATGCTGTTCAATCTGCCTGTGGTTCTAAGCATATTGGTGCTGGGAACCTTAAGTGCGGTCTATATCGCCCGTTATAAGGACTATACGAATGCCGTCGATGCCGTCACCAAAATCGATGATCCGCTGCTCGACATGGGCCGGATGATGAAAGAAGCAAGAGTGAAGGATGTGGCCACCCAAGATCAGCACTACTCGGCGGAACAACTGAATCAAGGCCAGTTCGAGGGAAAAAGCGGTTATGCCTACCTGAATGCAATCTTTTTCTCACGCCACCGGCGGCTGATCACCAGTCCGATAGTGCGCAGGCTGGTTATCATTGGCTCGCTCTTTGTTGCTGCTTTGCTGACGATGCTGTTGTCCCAGACCGCTTTTACCAAGATGACTCACTATCTGATTACGGCGTTGCCGACCTTCCTGATCATTATGAACTATACGTCCATTGGCGAACGCCTCTGCAAGGCGATGTTCTATAACTGTGATCTCAGCCTGCTGCGCTACGGATTCTACCGTGAACAATCGGCGATTTTAAGCAACTTCCGCATCCGGCTGCTGCGTATCAGCGTGCTTAATCTGATCCCGGCTGCCGCGATCTGCCTGGCAGTGAACTTGCTGCTGCTGCTGTCAGCGGAGAGCTGGGGCGCGGGGGATGCCGTACTCTTTTGCGTGACAATTGTGGCGCTGTCGCTGTTCTTCTCGGTGCATCATCTGTTCATGTACTATATCTTTCAGCCCTATAGCACAGAGCTCAATGTGAAGAATCCGTTCTTTACGATTGTGAACAGTGTGGTGCTGGGGGTAGGATTCGTCACGATGCAGTTCGAGAGTGAGCTTGGAATGTTTGCGATGATCGTAGTGCTCTCTGCTGTGGTGTATATGCTGGCTGCCCTGATTATGGTATACAGGTTCTCGGGCCGGACTTTTCGGGTGAAATGAAGGGAGCCTGCGGGTTGCCTGCAACACACTTCTAATTTGAGATTCTTGATGTTATGATAGAAGCTTAAGGTAACGAATCACACGTTGAACCATGCATCGTGCTGCTGGAATAGATCAGGATTCGGAAGTAAAAGAGGTGTCGCAAGTGAGCAGCATTACCGTGGGCAAGGTGCTTAATAATAACGTGATCATTGCCGAGCATCCCCAATATGCCGAGGTTGTGGTGATCGGCAAGGGGATCGGCTTCAACCGTAAACCGCGGGACCGGATCAATCTGTCCTCCGTAGAGAAGATGTTCATCCTGCGCAGCCAGGAGGAGCAGGAGCAATACAAGCAGCTGGTGCCGCAGGTGGACGAGAAGCTGATTGAGGTGGTCCAGGAGATTGTGCTGCATATTATGCAGAGCAGCCGCCAGACGCTGAATGAGCATATCCATATTGCTCTTACCGACCATATTTCCTTCGCGATCCGCAGAAGCGAGCAGCATATGGCTATTCATAATCCGTTTCTGTACGAGACCCGGGAGATTTATCCGGAGGAATACAGTCTGGCGGAATATGCAGTGGAACGGATCAATGAGGCGATGAAGGTGACGCTGCCGCCGGATGAGATCGGCTTCGTGGCCCTGCATATTGTCAGTGCGCTTAGCAACCGCCATATCTCCGAGGTGAAGCAGCATTCCCAGCTGATCGGGGATATGGTGGGGCTGGTGGAGGATAATCTGGAATACCGTATTCCGCGGGATTCACTGGATTATTCAAGGCTGGTGACCCATTTGCGGTTCGTTCTGGAACGTCTGCGCCGGGGAGAGACTGTGCGCGAGACCTCGTCCCTGGATGGACTAATGAAGCGGGAGTACCCCGAGATGTACATGCTTGCCTGGAAGCTCACGAAGGTGATCGAGCAGCGGGTGCGCATTCCGGTATATCCGGCCGAGGTCAGCTATCTGACGATTCATCTGCAGCGCATTGCCCAGAAGAAGGAAGATGAGCCGGAGCTGGAGCTGCCGGATAATCTGTAGATGATTTTGGGGTTGCAACTTCAAATCAATGGTGCTACAATGATCCCTGTTATGAAACAGAAGCAGAATACAAACGTGTAACTGATACGATCAGGCATGAGTGATTTACAGTATTATGGTTGTCCAGCCCCCTCTCGGGGTACTCTAACGTTAGCGTTAGCCGGGCAATCTGCATACTGTATTGCTCATGCCTTTTTTGGCTTCTGTTGACAGAAATTAAGGATTAGGAAGTGACCCGAATGTTTAAAAAATTATTTGGCGTTCTGCAGAGAGTCGGTAAGGCGCTTATGCTGCCAGTTGCCATTCTGCCTGCGGCAGGCCTGCTGCTTGGAATCGGGAATATGCTGGTTAACCCGGACTTCCTGCAATATGTGCCTGCACTGGAGAATCATACTGTTCAGGCGATAGCCACAGTACTTATGAACTCCGGGCAAATCGTATTTGATAACCTCTCCCTGCTCTTTGCAGTCGGCGTAGCCATCGGGCTGGCCGGAGGAGAAGGTGTAGCCGGGCTTGCAGCGATTATCGGCTTCCTGGTGATGAACGTAACCATGGGTACGGTAGTGGGCGTCAATGCTTACGTGCTGACCTGGAAGGATTTCTCGTATTCCAGTGTGCTGGGGATACCAACCTTGCAGACTGGGGTGTTCGGTGGTATCCTGGTCGGGATACTGGCTGCGTCTATGTACAAAAGGTTCTTCCGTATAGAATTGCCTTCGTACTTAGGCTTCTTCGCGGGTAAACGGTTCGTACCGATTATGACGGCAGTGACCTCCCTGATGCTCGGTCTTGCGCTCACGATTGTGTGGCCTCCGATCCAGCACGGTCTGAACTATGTGTCACAGAGTATGATTAATACCAACCTGACGCTGTCAGCCTTTATCTTCGGGGTCATCGAGCGTTCCCTGATCCCGTTCGGTCTGCACCATATCTTCTATTCACCGTTCTGGTATGAATTCGGAAGCTATATTGACAAGGCGGGCGATCTGGTCCGCGGTGACCAGCGCATCTTCATGCAGCAGCTTCGTGACGGTGTCGAGTTCACAGCGGGTACATTTACAACCGGTAAATATCCGTTCATGATGTTCGGTCTTCCGGCAGCGGCTCTTGCGATTTACCATGAGTCGAAGCCTGAGAACAGACGAATTGTCGGAAGCTTGATGATCTCCGCAGCGCTGACCTCGTTCCTGACGGGGATCACCGAGCCGCTGGAATTCTCCTTCCTGTTCGTGGCTCCGCTGCTGTTCGCAGTCCATGCTGTGTTCGCAGGCTTGTCCTTCATGACCATGCATCTTCTTAATGTCAAAATCGGCATGACCTTCTCCGGCGGGTTCATCGACTATGTGCTGTTCGGCATCATTCCGAACCGTACCGCCTGGTGGCTGGTTATCCCGGTAGGTCTGGTACTGGCCGTGATTTATTACTTCGGGTTCCGCTTCGTTATCCGTAAGTTCAACCTGAAGACTCCTGGCCGTGAGGATGCCTCCGAGGATGAGGATGAGGTAAGCCTGGAGAGTGTCTCCAAGACTGGCGACGATCTTCCGCGCAACATTCTGTCCGCCCTGGGCGGCAAAGAGAACATCACCCATCTGGATGCCTGTATCACGCGTCTGCGGGTCGAAGTGAAAGACAAAGCGGGCGTAGACAAGAATCGTCTGAAGAAGCTTGGTGCTTCTGGTGTTCTTGAAGTGGGTAACAACGTACAAGCGATCTTCGGGACTCGTTCGGACACGATCAAGTCACAGATTCAGGATGTCATGAACGGCAGAACACCGGCTGCAGCCCCTGCTGCTCCGAAGCCGGAGCCTGAACAGCAGGCCGGCGAGCAGGGCGAGGCTATTATACCTGAGGATATCGTATCCCCGGTAAACGGCGAGCTGATGGATATTACAGAGGTTCCCGATGCGGTCTTCTCGCAGAAAATGACCGGTGACGGCTTCGCTTTCCTGTCCGAAGACGGCAAGATTGCTTCGCCGGTATACGGCAAGGTATTCAACGTGTTCCCTAGTAAGCATGCCATTGGCATCATGTCAGACGGCGGCAAGGAAGTCCTTGTGCATATCGGGGTCAACACTGTTAAGCTTAAGGGCCAGGGCTTCACAGTTCTGGTGGAGGAAGGCGATCTGGTAGCTGCCGGACAGCCGATTATGGAAGTGGATCTGGAGTATGTGAAGGCGAATGCACCTTCTGTTATCTCTCCGGTCATCTTCTCCAACCTGCCGGAAGGCTCCTCCGTTACCTTGAAGAAGCCGGGCAGAGTAGTCATCGGCGACAAGGATATCATCACTATTCAGTAAAATGTGCAATGGCGAAGCGCTTCCATTATAATGAAGGGGGAGCGCAAGCCTTCACTATAATTCACCATCCCAAATTAACAGAAAGCGAGTTGGATTATATTATGCAAACAACTTTCAGAATTATTGACGAAGACGGAATTCACGCACGCCCGGCAACAGCGCTGGTAAATACAGCTACAAAATTTAAAGGCACTGAAGCTTTTGCAGAAGCTAAAGGCAAAAAAGTTACCCTTAAATCCATCCTGGGCGTTCTGTCCCTGGGTCTTGAAGCAGGAGATACCCTGACCCTTATTACTGAAGGCAGTGAAGAAGCAGAAGCACTGAACGCGCTGCAGGAGGTTATGGTTAAAGAAGGGCTGGGAGAAGTTCATGAATAAGATTTCAGGAATCGCGGCTTCCGCAGGTATTGCAGTAGCCCGTGCCTTTATCCTGGAACACCCGGACTATACCATTACCAAAACAGCGGTCACGGATGTGGACGCTGAGCTTGCGAAGCTGAAAGATGCCCTGGACAAATCCAGAGGCGAACTTCAGACCATCAAAGAGCGTACCTTGGCTGAGCTTGGCGAGAAGAAGGCGGAGATTTTCGAATCCCATCTGCTGATCCTTGATGATCCTGAGCTCATTACCCCTGTAATGGACAAAATCCGTGAGGAATCGGTAAATGCGGACTACGCACTGAATGAAGTAGCTACTCAATTTGTGGAAATGTTCCAGAACATGAAGAGCGCATATCTGCAGGAACGTGCAGCAGATATGCGTGACGTAACCAAACGTGTGCTGAACCATCTGCTTGGCATTCACTATGTGAGCCCGGCTGAGATCAGTGAAGAGGTTATCGTTATTGCCCTGGATCTGACCCCATCGGATACAGCACAGCTTAACCGCAATTTCGTCAAAGGCTTCACCACCAATATCGGCGGACGGACTTCCCATTCGGCAATTATGGCCCGTTCCCTGGAGATTCCGGCGGTTGTGGGAACGAAGAACGTGATGTCGCTGGTCAAAGCAGGCGATCTGGTCATCGTGGATGGTCTGAGCGGCGATGTGCTGATCAACCCTTCGGAAGCTGAGGTTGCCGAGTATAGAGCGAAGCAGGAAGCTTACGATATTCAGATTGCTGAATGGAAAAAGCTCCGCGACGAGCCGACGGTATCTGCCGACGGCAAGCATGTAGAGCTGGCAGCCAACATCGGGACTCCGAATGATGTGACTGGCGTTATTGAGAACGGCGGCGAAGGTGTAGGTCTGTACCGCACCGAGTTCCTCTATATGGGCCGCGACAAGCTGCCTTCCGAAGAGATCCAGTATAATGCCTACAAGACTGTGCTTGAGAATATGCAGGGCAAGCCGGTTGTAGTGCGTACGCTGGATATCGGCGGAGACAAGGAGCTGCCTTATCTGGAGCTGCCGAAGGAAATGAACCCGTTCCTCGGCTACCGTGCGATCCGTCTCTGTCTGGACCGTCAGGATATCTTCCGCACCCAGCTGCGTGCCTTGCTCAGAGCAAGTGCCCACGGTGACCTGCGTATCATGTTCCCAATGATCGCTACCCTTGGTGAATTCCGTGCAGCCCGTGATCTGCTGCTGGAAGAGAAGGCCAAGCTGCGTGAAGAAGGCAAAGAAGTGTCCGACAGCATCCAGCTGGGGATCATGGTAGAGATTCCTTCGACGGCTGTACTGGCGGATCAGTTCGCCAAGGAAGTGGATTTCTTCAGTATCGGAACCAACGACCTTATCCAATATACAATGGCTGCGGACCGTATGAATGAACAGGTAGCCTACCTGTATCAGCCATACAACCCGGCAATTCTGCGACTGGTCAAAATCGTCATCGATGCTGCACACGCCGAAGGCAAATGGACCGGTATGTGCGGAGAAATGGCGGGGGATGCCACGGCTATTCCACTGCTGCTCGGTCTTGGCCTCGATGAATTCAGCATGAGCGCCACCTCCATTCTGCCAGCACGCAGCCAGATTTCGAAGCTGTCTGCGGCCGACATGAAGGAAATGGCTGCCCAGGCCCTGCAACTCGGCACGGCCGAGGAAGTAGCCGCACTGGTGCAATCCCGCGTGAATTAATTCGTTCTACTCTGGTTGACTGCATTCCGCAGTTAGCTGCTCCCTGTAAGAGGAGCATTGGTTATAACTCCAACTACTTTACGGCCTCCTTTACAGGGGGCTTTTTTTTGCGGTTATATGAATTTCAGCAAATCTGGAACCGCCCGCCCGGGCGTTATTTTATATAATGAGTCCATTACTTCCGGAGGGTGGAACCATATTGCAGAGATTCAGTGCTCCACAGATTTATTTGTTCCATGTGTTTATGTTGTCGCTTGCGGCCAGTACGATATTTACAACCTACAGTATTTATTATGTAGTTGAACTTAAGCTGAATCCGCTTCAGCTTGTGCTGATTGGAACGGTGCTGGAGATAACGGTGCTTGTGTTCGAGGGTATTACCGGAGTGGTCGCCGATACCTATAGCCGCAAGCTGTCCGTCATCATTGCCGTGTTCGTTGTGGGGAGTGCTTTTGTCCTTGAAGGGAGCATTGTCTGGATCATGCACCCGGCTTCCCTGTTGCCTGCCTTCGGCTGGCTGCTGATCTCTCAGATACTGTACGGGATCGGCTGGACCTTCCTGAGCGGGGCGGATACCGCATGGATCGTGGACGAGCTTGGAGAAGAGCAGACGGGAAGACTCTTCATGCGCTCCAAAATATTCGGCTTAAGCGCTTCCCTGCTGGGCATCGCGGTCAGCGTAGGATTATCCCATGTTGCGACAAATCTCCCTTTTCTGGCGGGTGGAGTCATCTATTTCGTCCTGGGGTTCATATTGATACGTTACATGAAAGAGACGGGGTTCATACGCCGGAAGCGTGAGCCGCAATCCTCCGCTATCCGTGAGCTGGGCAAGACCTGGATCAGCGGCGTCTCTATCCTGAGGCATCATCCGCTGCTCCTGCTGCTGACGGTTGTAACTTTATTTAGCGGTGCTGCGTCTGAAGGATATGACCGTCTGTGGCAAGTCTTTCTTATGAATGAAGTCGGGTTCCCGGAGATTGGAGTCTCGATGGCGGCTGGCTTCGGGCTGATCAGTGCGGCGACTACTCTGTTGGGTGTGCTGGCTGTCTATATGGCCGGGAAGATCATTGATTTGCAAAAGGAACGTCAAGTAGCGGCCGCTTTGTTCCTCCTGACATCCATCCGTGCCGGCTGCATTATAATGGTGGCACTTGCGCCTAGTTTCTACTGGGCTATCGGGGCGGTGCTGCTCCTGGGGGTGGTCACTTCGGTCAGCGACCCGATCTATACCACCTGGCTGAACACGAAACTGCCATCCCGGAACCGGGCGACCCTCTTGTCGATGATCAGCCAGGCCGATGCCCTGGGTCAGAGTGCAGGCGGTCCGGTTGTAGGATATATCGGCAGCAGAATCTCTATCAGAGCTTCGCTGCTGTCGGCGGGCTTCCTGCTGCTACCTGTGATAGCGTTATATGGCAGGGTGCTGCGGAAGCGGTCATGATGTTTTGGAACTTCATTAGCTTCAATCCCCGGCGATCCCTGCCGATATAGGATATATATCCAGTGACATAATTCAACCCTTAACCCAGACCTGTGAACATAGTGTTACATATTATATAATGAACCCTATGTAGCAATTCCGGCGTCATCCGCTTGCAGAGCTGTGCAAGTACACAGTATTAGTTAAGGAGAATGTGGACATAGCTTGATAGTAATAGAATGATAGTTCTCCGGGAGTATTACGGATGAGCGTAGGGATGGTGAATAGCAATGAGCAGCAATTATATACAAGCAGAACAAGAAATCGATACCTATCAAGGCAATGACCTCGGCTTGACCTACACAGCGGAATACTGTGTATTCAAAGTCTGGGCCCCAACAGCCTTCACAGTGTCGCTCGTATTATATGCAACAGGCGGAAACGGGCTGACCCCGCAGACCGCAGATTACAAGGACAGCGGCAAAATTCTTAGTATGGAGCGCACTGAGGGCGGAGTATGGACGATCCAGGTTCCCGGTAACCTCAAGGGAAAATATTACATGTACCGCGCCGTATTTGCGGACGGGTCGATAAATGAAGCGGCCGATCCTTACGCTACGGCTGTATCGGCCAATGGAACACGCACAGCCATTGTGGATTTGTCCGAGACAGACCCGGACGGCTGGGAGAGCGATGCCTCTCCGGTGCTACCACATCCGGCAGATGCTGTAATCTATGAGCTGCATGTGCGCGATTTCTCGTCAGACCCTGGCTCCGGTCTGACGTATAAGGGGAAATTCAAGGCCTTCACCGAGACCGGTCTGCGGGATGAGGCGGGTCATCTGCTGGGCATTGATCATCTGGCTGAGCTGGGCATCACGCATGTTCATCTGCTGCCGGTGTTCGACTACCAGACGGTGGATGAGCTGGGCAAGGCAGGGGAAGAACATGCATCCTCCATCTTCACAGATTATAACTGGGGCTACGATCCCCAGCACTATAATGTGCCGGAAGGCTCCTATAGCACAGACCCGGCTAACCCGCTTAGCCGTATCCGGGAATTCAAGGAGATGGTCCAGGCGCTGCACAGCCGCGGCATCTCGGTGATTATGGATGTGGTCTACAATCATACCTATGGCTTCCAGAAGGGACCCTTCCAGCCGCTGGTGCCAGACTATTACTACCGTCATGATCAGAGCGGGCGGCTCTCTAACGGCTCGGGCGTCGGCAATGAGCTGGCTACAGAACGGCCGATGGTCCGAAAGTATATCAAGGATTCCCTGTCCTACTGGGCTAAGGAGTACCATATTGACGGGTTCCGCTTCGATCTGATGGGGCTGATGGACAGCGTGACCATGCGAGAGATTACCGAGGAGCTGCGGCTGGAGATTAATCCGGGGCTGCTGATCTATGGTGAACCGTGGACTGGCGGCGACTCGCCGCTTGCCTCCAAGACGCTGAAGGGCGTGCAGCGCGGCAAAGGCTACGCCGTCTTCAACGACAACTTCCGCGCAGCCATCAAGGGAGACAGCGACGGCTGGGGCAAAGGCTTCGTGACCGGGGATTACGGCAAGGAAGGCGCGATCGCGTCCGGAGTGAGCGGGGCGATTCATGAATTCACCGATGCGCCTACAGAGACTGTGAACTATGTAACCGCACATGATAATCTCAACCTGTGGGACAAAATTCTGACTACCCGGGGACTTCGCGGGGAAGCCGGACTGCCGGAACTTGAGGGCGGCAAGCTGCGGGGCGGCGGGGATCTCAAGGCCGCACTAGAGCAGGCGAATCCGTATGTGGGAGTAGATTCCGAGAATGTGCTGGATAATGAGACAGTACGCCGTTCGTTGCTGGCTAATGGAATCATTCTGACCTCGCAGGGAATTCCGTTCCTTCATGCCGGGGATGAGCTGCTGCGCAGCAAATACGGAGATCATAACAGCTACCGCAGCCCGGACTGTATCAATGCGATCCGCTGGGAGAACAAAAGCAAATTCATTGCAGTATTTCAATATTACAAAGGTCTGATTGAGCTGCGCCGGACACATCCGGCCTTCCGCTTGCACGGACGCCAGGAGATTGAACGCAGTCTGGAGTTCCTGCGCTGTGACAGCGGAATCGTTGCCTACAGACTGAAGGATCACGCCGGCGGAGATACATGGAATAATATCGTGGTGATCTATAATGCCAATATGGAGCCGGTCACCCAGTGCCTCCCGGAGACCTCCGGCTGCTGGAACATCGTAGTCGATCATACCCATGCCGGACCGGAGGCCTTCCGGCAGACGGAGAACGGCAGTGTTGAGGTATTCGGACTGTCGATGATGGTACTCTATGATAAATACGGGGAGCCTGAGCCGAGATCGAAGATTGTGGAAGTTCATTATGACCGCCCGGACGGCGATTACCGGGGCTGGAATCTCTGGGTGTGGGGTACAGGCATTCAGGATGGGCAACGGGACTTCCAGCACATGGAGGAAGGTCATGCCGTAGCACGGATTGAAGTGCTGCCGGGGACCTCCACGATAGGCTACATCCTCCGGCTGAACGACTGGGAGGAGAAGGACGGCACCGCTGACCGCTTCATCGACTGCTCGGGCAGCGGGGAACAGGTTATCATGGTGACGGTTCGGGAGCGTAGTCCAGAACATAGTACAGAGCTGGCTGATCCTTTGCAGCAGACCAGCTAGAATATAAGAAGAGCTGATTAGTTCGATCTCCTGGGGGAGGGAAGCTAATCAGCTCTTTTTCCTACACTATGCACTCATAATCTTAATGACTAGCTTTGAAACTAGTAATTAACAGCGATATTATTGTAATGTATTTAAAAAAAGTTAAATAATGGAGGTGGCATATCCATAATAAAGATATTGTTCTGATAATCTCTTTTTTAGCCGAATTTTTAATTAAAAAAATAATAAGTACTAGAGAGGATAAAATGAAAAGAATTAAGTTCTTTAAAGTATTCACGATTGCTGTATTTTCACTAGTTGTTACCAGTACAAGTGCATCTGCCGCTGTTACTACTGACGGAAGGTGGTATAACAATACAAATTTCAAGCTTTCATCAATTTTAGGGTCTGTTTCTAATTATTTTGCTACAGATGCCTTTGTTGAAGGTGTGCAATGGGACGGAGTCACTTATTCCACTATTTTAGACCCGAGTGGAACGATTATTAAAGCGGAAGTATATTTAAATACTTGGGCATTTACACAACGTTCTTATTCTGCGGCACAAAAGGCGGCTGTAGCTGCCCATGAATTAGGTCATTCACTTGGTTTAAATGAGGCTTCAGTGGTAGAAAGCTCGTCAATAATGTGGCCATATTCATTTAATAGTTCAGGCCAATTTGTTAAGGTGCTAAATCCGTCCTCTACTGATATTAGTGTTGTCAACAGTCATTATCCTGCCTTTGCTCTGGTCAGTTTACTATGAGGATGATAAAGAACTTGCTGAAGCTGCTGATTTAGTGGTTCAAGGGGTTGTAAAAGAAGATTTGGGAAGTAATATCGGCAAGGAAGGAACGTACTATACTTATTACACTGATGTTAGCTTAGAAGTCACCAAAGTAATCAAAGGCGATCCGAATGAAAATCGAAAAATTATTACAATCTCTCAAATGGGAGGGTCTGATGGAAGCGTTATTCTTAAAAAAACTTAATGATGGTAATTATATCCTCATTAATGAGGATGAGAGTGTATTTGTTAATCATGGAGGAGAATTTCTTAATATTACTAATGAAGAATCCTTGAATATACAATAAATACAATATCAAACAGCCCGTATTTGGATCGATCATATGCGGGCTGTTTGATATGGTACCGTCCTTTAAAAAAGACAGTACCATTTCCACTTGGGCTGTATTTAAATAGCCTTTACTATAGGGTAATAAACAATGCCGGAGTCAGCTTCCGCTGGCGCTAGTTCCGCTGATCACTGTACTTCTTATCCACATGCTCGCTGTACAGGTTAGCCTCATTGCCGCCATGGTTCTTGGATCGGTACATCGCAAGGTCGGCGGCACGGAGCAGCTCATTGATGCTGCTGCCGTGCTGCGGGTACAGAGCCACGCCAATGCTGGCAGAGGTGTGGAAGCTGGAGCCCTGGTTGATGGACCAGGATTTGTTGAACAGCTGGAGCAGACGGTCCAGCAGCTCGTCCAGCATTTGCGGGCTGGTGAACCGGTGCAGCACCACGGCGAATTCATCCCCGCCGATCCGGAAGGCCTGACCGGAGCCCTTCACGGTCTGCTGCAGCTCCCGGGAGAGCAGCTGCAGGAATTCATCCCCGGCCAGATGGCCGAGCGTATCATTCAGCTGCTTGAACCGGTCGCAGTCCAGCAGCGCCACGGCGATCTCCTGCCGGCGGTCCTCGGGCTGGTTGATCAGGTTCTCCATGTACATTTTGAAATGGGCACGGTTGGGAATCGCCGTCAGATGATCATAGAAGGCCAGCTTGTGCAGCCGCTCCTCATATTGCTTGCGCTGGGTAATCTCACGCGAGACCAGCATGAACTGTGCCGGGAAATTACGGCTGCCCGCAATCGGGGTAACCTTGGTCTCCAGCCATACCCAATGCCCTTCGGCCGAACGCATGCGCAGCTCGGATATTCTCGGAGAAGACTGCACCACGCTCTTGAGCTTGGCCCAAGAGATCTCGGCTTCACGGATATAGTTGGAGAGCGGCGCTCCTTTGCTTGGCACATAGCCAAGTGCAGTTGCATGGGAAGGCGAGGCATACAGGATCAGACCGTTCGGATCTGTCAGCACAATGAAGTCAGACATCGTCTCACCGATCAGCTGATAGAGTGATTTCTCGTCCTGCATTTCGTTCTGCAGGGAGATGAGTCTGCGGCTGAGATAGATGATGACCAGAACAAGCAGGAACAGGAATACGGAGTAGACGGCAAACAGAGAGCTTTTGAGATTATTGAACTCCGTCATGACTTGGCTGGCATAGGTATCAATCTTATCCTCTGCCTGATTCAGGCTTTCCCGTACCTCATTCAGCTGCGTATGTATAGTGAGGGCAGAATAGGAGGCAGGGTTCCAATCGCTCTGGACCCGCTGCGAGATCAGCTCCCGGCCGTTATCCCTCCACGCGGTGAGCGTGGTTCCGAAGTGACCCAGCTCATTCCTCAGCTCGTCCAGCAGCCGCTCGCTCTGCTTCATTCCATTGAACGGGCTCTTCACCGCATCCAGATTGTAGCGGGCGGTATTGACCCGTTGCAGCGCCTGGGCATTATTGTCCTCGAATTCCTGCGACAGCGTACTGCGCTGCGCGCTGGTCAGCATCCCGCCGACTGTGGTCTGAAGCGCAAGGGCTGCCTGATACAGATCGCGGTCGGCATTCAGAATGAGCTCGGAATTCTGGTAGACGTCACTGTATAAGGAATCGGATAATTTGTTCATCGTATGATTCAGAATCAGCAGGGAGGCCACACTGATCCCAACCAGAAGAACGGTGATGGACGTGAATAATATAATCAGTCTGCGTGTACTTGTGTTTTCCGAAAAAACTGCCACTGTCATCCTCTCCCCGCACAGAACTTTTGCAAATCTCATGGGTGTAGCTTTGGTGCATGCGAAACTTATCCTTATGCGGAATATGGCTTCATGCAGGCATGTAAGAGAGTATACGTTAGCGAGTCCTAGAGAGCAGGGGAAGAAAGAGGCAATAGAAAGAATAACTTCCGGTTAGATCGCGGTTTCTTTTCACCAGTATATAGGACATCCCTTAAGCAGAGCAATTACTGAAAAAATAATAAGCCCCGTCAGCCTCCGCTGCGGATGCACAGGCCGTGAAGCAGACCTTGGAGCCGGAGTGGAAACAGTGGAGACATATCCGTTACAGCCGATACAAAGAACTAGTATGTATACTTAACTACTATGTAAAGATATTCTGACCTTTGAGTCCTATTACCCACTTTTACTGCAAACGATACCCCTGTGGTATCAATTGTGCATTAAAAATATAACAGAAAAATCCGCCAGCCCAGGGATCTGAGACTGGCGGATGGAACAGCACATTACAAACTGCAGCGTCTAGGAGGACGCTACTCGTTGCGCAGCGCATGAATAGGGCGCATTCTTGCAGCCTTGCTTGCAGGAATCATTCCGAAGAGGACACCGATGATCAAGGAGAAGGAAAAGGAGATCAGGACCATATTCCAGGAGGGCGCCACATTCAAGGCGGTATAATGACCGACAGCCCAGCTGGCGCCAAGTCCCAGTGCGACTCCGATCAGGCCCCCGGTGCCGCTTAAGACCACGGACTCGATCATGAACTGCATCATAATGTTCTTTTTTTTGGCCCCGATGGCCTTGCGGATGCCTATCTCTCTGGTTCGCTCATTGACTGAGACAATCATAATGTTCATAATCCCTATTCCGCCTACAAATAACGAAATACCGGCGATACCGCCAAGGGCCATGGACAGAGTGGAGCTGGTCTCATTTACCGTTTCCAGCATCTCCCGGGAATCAAAGACAGAGTAGGCATTCTCTGCTGCACTGAACTTGGCAGTAAGACTGGCCTCCAGCTTGGCTTTGACCTCATCCACATTGTCATTGGAAGTGGTGGTGAGCGTAATGGAGCGGACTCCCTTGCTCTGCAGGAACCGTTCGGCTGTAGAGATGGGGATCAGCAGCTTCTCGTCGCTCGAACCGACGCTGGTGGAGCCTTTACTCTCCAGCAGCCCGACGATCTTGAAGCTGCTTCCGTTGATCTGTACCTTTTGGCCTACAGGATTATCTGTACCGAATAGATCCTCTGCTGTATCTGATCCGATTAACGCAACCTTCTGCCGGTATTCTGTATCCATCTCAAGCAGGAATCTTCCGGACTGCACATGGAAATCCTGGACCTCTTCGTAGGCAGGTGTAATGCCTTCTACGGATACGGAAACATTCTCGGTTCCGTGCTTGGCGGTAACGTTCCCGGAGATTACCGGGGATACATTATCCACCCCTTCAATCTCACCCAGGGCCAAGGCCTCCTCGTAGGTTAGCGAAGTGGTGGCTCCGCGGCCCATAATGTTGACGGTCAGCTGGTTGGTTCCCAGGGAGCTTAGGGATTCTGTGATCTGCGAGGTGGTGCCCTGACCGACAGCGACAAGGGCAATGACGGAGGAGACCCCGATAATGATACCCAGCATGGTAAGAAAGGCTCTTATTTTGCTGCTCAGGATACTTTTGAAGGCCATTTTCATACTCTGGTAGAGCATCATGAGTGCACCACCTTCCGATCCTCTACAAGATCCCCGTCTTGAATCCGGATCACCCGTTTGGCCTGCTCGGCAATCTCCAGGTCATGCGTGATCAGAATAATGGTATGCCCCTGTTCGTTAAGCTCCTTAATCATCTGCAGAACTTCCTTGCCTGTCTTGGAGTCCAGCGCTCCGGTTGGCTCATCGGCAAGAAGAATAGGAGGGGTTCCGGCAAGAGCGCGGGCAATGGCCACACGCTGCTGCTGGCCTCCGGACAGCTCGGAGGGACGGTGATTCATTCTGCTCTCCAGGCCTACCCGAACCAGGGCACTGCGGGCAATTTCTCTGCGCTCCCTATGGGACATTCCCCGATAGATCAAGGGCAGCTCTACATTCTCTACCGCAGATAATTTCGGCAGCAGATTGAAGTTCTGAAATATGAAGCCAATCTTTTCATTGCGGATCTGGGCCAGCCTGTTGTCAGATAGCCTGCGGATCTCCTGGCCGTCGAGGAAATAATCGCCTTCATTAGCGACATCGAGGCAGCCCAGCATGTTCATCAGGGTGGACTTGCCTGACCCTGACGGGCCGATGATCGCCACGAATTCACCGTGATGAATGTTGAAGCTCAGGCTCCTCAGAACTGTCATCGATTCTCCGGCCATCGTGTAGCTGTGCTGCATCTTCTCAACCCGGATCAGCGGTTCTGGTGAGATCATCGTCCGTCACCGCCACCGCTGAAGCCACCGCCGCTACCCCCGCCGCCGAAGCCGCCGCCTCCGCCGGGAAAGCCCCCGCTCCCGCCGGTCATTCCGCCGCCGCCGAAGCCGCCCATACCGCCCATACCGCCTTGCAGCGGGGAGGTGGTATTGCCTGAGGAAATCACGGTGGGGAGGATCACTTCATCCCCTTCACTTAAGCCGCTGACGATTTCGATGCTGCTCTCATTGTGGATACCGGTCTCTACGGCCATTCGTTTCATGCCTGAGGCGAAACCTGCTGCCCCTTTGCTTCCGGCTGCTCTGCCGGGAAACTCCGCGCCAGCAGGGAGCTCTCCAGACGGAAGCTCACCGCCCTGGAATTCTCTGCCGCTGCGGGCGCCTGTGCCTCTGGTCCCTGCTTCACTACCGGAGTGTTCACTGCCCGCTGCAGCGCCGGCAGGGGAATTAGATCCCGCTGCATTTCTGTCCGCCCTGCCGGATTCTTCATCCCCGGTCCCCGGCACATTGACGAAGGATTTCCCGTTTATCTTCGTTACAGCTTCGATGGGAACGGTCAGAATATCCTTTTTCTCTTCGATCGTAATTGCCACCTCAGCAGACATGCCGATAAGCACACCCTCCGAGTCATTTAATCCAACAGTGACGTTGAACAAGGAGACACCATTAGAGGAGGTCCCTTCTTTGGCGATATCTATAACTTTACCGGTAAAAGACTTGTCCTCAAGGGCATCCAGTGTAATAGCCGAGGCTTGATTCAGCTTGATTTTGGGAATATCCAGCTCGTCTACCTGCACGGTTACGCTTAGGTTCACGTAGTCGGTCATGGTGAACAGCTCTGTACCATTCTGGGCCTGTTCGCCGGCCGTAATATTCACGGCAGTGATCGTTCCATCGATCGGAGCGGTCAGCGGATCAGGCGGAGCCATATCTTCATGGATGGCAGCGATGGATTCCTGCTGGTCTACGATATCGCTATTGGCCTTATCAATGGTTTTTTTTGCCGACTCCAGCTCTTCTTCTGTCGCGTTATTCATAGCCAGCGTCTTGTAGCTCTCCTGTTTATTCGCAAGCTCTGTCTTGAGATTCTCCAGTGACTTCGTGGCTTCCTTCAGCTTATCGTCCAGATCGCCCGCGACAAATGTGATCAGCACCGCGCCCTTTTTAACGACATCGCCTTTCTTAACCATGACCGTATCGACCTTCCCGGCTTCTTTGGTACGGATGCTCTCGCTGTTGATCGCCGATACTGCACCTGAACCAGAGACACCCACCAGGATATCCCCCTTACTGGCAACTGCCGTATTCAGCGGAGCGGCATTGATCTGCCGGTTCTGATCCGGCCAGAGCTTATAGCCCGCAATCCCTGCAATAGCAACGAGGACTATCGCTGAAGCGATAATGATGATCTTTTTCTTATTCATTGTGCAGCTCCTTCGGGGGAAGAGGTGGTTGCTTTGGCGGTAACCTCAAGGGAATAGGCCTGGCTGGCGAGCTCTGTCCGTACTCCCTGGAATTCATCGTAGAATTTAAGGGCGTAGGTGCCGGAGCTCAGATTTTTGAACAGGGCGCTGGTAAGGGTCGTAGAATAAGAGTTGTTTGTTCCCAGGGTCAAGTCGGTGCCGAGCATCAGTGCTTTCTCATGAGACTGTCCATAAGGATCTATAACCTGAAGGATGAGCTTATGCTGGTAAGCGCCTGTCTGATAGGTAGTATCCTGATTGAGATTGTAATTGAACGTCACTGCAATGCTGCTTGCGCCCTTGGTGAGTTCCCCTGTTGAGCTGGTAACAGCCAATGTATAAGGGAAGAGGGAGACAGAAGCCAGATTGGTCAAAGGCGTAACCTCTGCCGGTGTCAGTGTCAGCGCTGCCGTATTCACGTATCCCGTCGCAGCCGTTCCTGCGGCAGTCAGCTTGCCATCCGCAATTGCCTGGCTGATATACAGCTGAAGACCTGCGGTGTCCAGAGCAGCCGGAACTTTCGCCCAGAAGGTAACCAGAGTTTTGCCCTCAGGGCTGGTTGGCAGCTCAGACTGGCTTACGGTTGCTTCAAAATACTGCCCGTCAGCAGTCCTGAACTGCCCGTACAGACGGGCCAGATCTGCCTGCCGGACTTCGTCGCTGTTCATTTCCACTTCGCTGTACACCAGGTTCGAGCCGGTTCCTGTATACAGGAGGGTGGAACGTTCCTTCACGGTGGCTTTTTTGCCGGTGGCCAAGATCTTGAAGGCTTCCCCTGCAGCCAGCGGAGCAACACTCTTAACGGCACTGTCGCTTGTGCTGAGAGAGAGGAACTGCGACACTTCTGTACCCTTGGTCTCCTGGAGGATGAGCTTGACTTGTCTGAAATCCAGGGTGTATGGAATATGGCCTTGAACCGTTATCTGAGTGCTGGCACCAGGGGCAAGGACCGAAGAGCTGTTGTCCGTATAAGTCTGAGAAGAGGAGCTGAGATCCTTCTGATCCACCAGCAGTATTCCGGTAAAAGCAGGCAAAGTAATGGTCCTGGACGTTGCATTGCGTATCGTTAGTACAGCCTGCACCAGATCCTCGCTGCCCCAAGGCAGACGCAGCAGGGAGTCCAGAGAGACAGCGAAGGTGCCATAGGTATTGGTTACGCTGGTCTCGGCAGCGAGATGAATTTGGCTCTCCGGCGCATAAGGGATGCGGAAATAGGCCACAGGCAGCGTTACCTTATCCGCGCTGGCTGCAGGAGCAATCATTTGCAGCTCCAGCGAATTCTGAGCCAGCTCCAGCGGAACACTGGCGCTCAGCTCAATCAGCTTTTCTTCCAGCGGCTTCAGGGTCAGGCCGTTGAAGGCTGCGGCTGTCACCGGGAAGCTATAGCCTTCCGCCGACTTGATGTTAAGCTCATAAGCAGGCAAAGTAACCGCTGTACTGCCGGTATTCTTCACCCGGAGCTGATAGCTCCACACACCGTTCCCGTTATCCGCATGCACACTTGCCTTCAGCAGCTGCATGTCCACCCTATTGCTGTCGATGGAGACCTTTTTGGTATAACCCGCCGCTACAGTGAAATCTGCGGTTACCGCAGCCGGAAGGGCATAGGAAGAGACAGGCAAGTACAGCTTGAGTCCTTCATCCAGCTTGGCGATCTGCAGCGTCATCCGGGTGACGTTCATGTAGGAGGGAATCTCGGTCATATAATAGAGCGTCTTCTTCTCCTGAGGCTGAAGCTTGAATTCGGAGCTGCCTTCATCCAGCGTAAGTGTGAAGACAGAGCCGCCCGAGGAATTCAGGTACAAAGTATAGCCCGGATCTGTAAGCACTTTGGTACCCAGATTGGTTAGGCTAAGCCCGACCTTGGCATAGACTTTGCCGTTATATTTGTAGATTTGCACGGATTCGGCTTTGGTGCCGGCTGTAATGCCGCCGAGTTCAACTTTCCGGGTCTCGCCTGTAAGCGAGGACAGAGAATAATAGGAAGGAATCGTGAACGTGCCTATACGCTGTTCATAATTAGCGGCACTGAAATTCCAGCCGTAGATGTTGATTTTGAGTCCTTTGACGGAAGCGGCAGTACCAATATTCGCATAGTATGTAAGGCTGGTGCTCTGCTTGGCGGGGATTTTCTTGACAGCATTGTCTGCACTGACCGGTTTTCCCTTGATGATGCTGCCGCCCGCAGTTACAATTTTGGAGAAATAGTCTGCCAGATTGACGCTGCTGCCGGCAGTGTTGGTATAGGTGAGCGTGTAGGTGAGAATATTACCGCCGGTTTGGCTCTGAATCCCTACATGGCTCAGTTTCACCTGAAGTGCGGTGCTGAGCTTGAGCGCACTTAGACCGTTAAGTGTGGAGACTTCCGTGACCGTGATTGCTGCTGTGGCAGCCGTTGAACCGGATGAAGCAGCATAGGCCGTGGTTCCCGGGCTTCCTGTGGTTTGACTTGCGGCAAATGTGCTGAGCAGCAGCAGAACAAATGCTTTTTTTCGTGTAAGCATGTAATTTCCTCCTTGAATGATCTCATAAGGCAAAATATCAACATTGACTGAATGCCCGCTGAAAAAAAAGCCTTCAAACCGTGCTAAAGCTTAAAGGAAGCTTAAAAGTAGATAAAAAATAAGCGGAATTTGCGCGGCTTGTCAAACTGGCTGTTTTTGCATATAATAGATGGGCATATCTTCCCAAGCGGAGGATCGAAGTGTAGAGTTTATAATCCGCATACATGCAATGATGGAGAAGAGTACGCAGTGCCTGGCTTACAGGGAGGAAGCGCCGCAGATTGAGAGCGTTTCTAAGAGAGCAGAGCTGCCGAAGTTCACTCCGGAGCAGTTCCCTGAATGTGCTTCAAGGCCTCCTTGAAGAGCGCTAGTAGGGGGGACCGGCCGCAGACCGTTATTTCTGTATAAAGTGAGACAGGTCTTTGCCGCACCGAAAGAGGGAATATTGCTCTTAAGGGAAGCGTACGGCCGTCTAACAAGGGTGGTACCACGGTCTTTTCGTCCCTTTACCGGGAGGAAAGGCCTTTTTTTGTTGAACAATACGAGATTTGAGGGGGCAGTACAAGCCATGAAAGACAAATTGGAAGCACTGAAGGCCGAGGCACTGACGAAGCTGCAGGCGGTATCCGATCCGCAGATTCTGAATGACCTGCGTGTCAAATACCTTGGCAAAAAAGGCGAGCTGACAGAGGTTCTGCGCGGTATGGGTGGACTAAGCGCGGAGGAACGTCCGGTGATCGGCCAGGTGGCCAATCTGGTGCGCAGCGCCATTGAAGAGGTGATCGGCGCCAAGCAGGAGCTGTTCCAGCAGCAGGAGACAGAGAGCCGCCTCAGTGCGGAGAAGGTCGATGTAACTCTGCCGGGCCGCGGCATGCCGCAAGGCGGGATTCATCCGCTCAGCCGGGTGATTCAGGAGATCGAGGATATTTTCATCGGCATGGGCTACAAGGTTGCGGAAGGACCGGAAGTGGAGACAGATTATTACAACTTCGAGGCGCTTAACCTTCCGAAGAACCATCCGGCCCGCGATATGCAGGATTCCTTCTATATTACGGAAGACATTCTGATGCGCACACAGACCTCGCCGGTTCAGATCCGTACCATGCAGGCGATGAACGGGGAGACTCCGGTCAAGGTCATCTGTCCGGGCAAGGTGTTCCGCCGTGACGACGACGATGCGACTCACTCCTTCCAGTTCCATCAGATTGAAGGTCTGGTGATCGGACGCAATATCCGCATGAGCGACCTGAAGGGGACCCTGCAGCAGTTCATGAAGGAGATGTTCGGACCTAGCGCGGGTATCCGCCTGCGCCCAAGCTTCTTCCCGTTCACCGAGCCTAGCGTTGAGGTGGATGTAAGCTGCTTCAAATGCGGCGGCGAAGGCTGCCGGCTCTGCAAGCAGAGCGGCTGGCTGGAGATCCTCGGCGCTGGTATGGTGCACCCGAATGTGCTGCGGATGGGCGGCTACGACCCTGAGGTCTACAGCGGCTTCGCGTTCGGCATGGGCGCTGAACGGATCGCGATGCTGAAATACGGCATCGATGATATCCGCTACTTCTACACGAATGATATGGGCTTTGTGAAGCAGTTCAAGGGTATTTAGGGATTTGGCGGCCGTGCGCGGGGCGCGGGCCGGATAGCGATAAGCCGGAGGGATGACGGCAGTGCTAATTAAATGACTGCGATTGAAGGACCGGAGGGGAATTTTGGAACTGGAGGAGCGGTAGCGTCCGCCTGTAGGATTGGATTTCTACTGCGGCCAGCAGTGTAAACAGGAAATTCAATCCTAACAGCGGCCGGAAGTCCAAATATTCTCTGTAGGAACACTGCAATGCAGAATTTTTTTGCGCGAAGTTGACGTGGGCTTGTTTATATCCGCTTCCGCACCCCGGCGCAGGCCGGCATGGAGATTAATACATCTGAAACAAAAAGGAAGTGTGCGATTATGAAAGTATCAACCGCCTGGCTGGCCGATTATATATCGCTGGAAGGGGTGACCGCTGATGAGCTGGCGGACAAAATCACCACCGCCGGCATCGAGATTGACGGAGTAGAACGCCGCAACAAAGGGATTTCCGGGATTGTGACCGGCTACGTGAAATCCAAGGAGAAGCACCCGGACGCTGATAAGCTGAATATCTGTATCGTCGATGCCGGGCAGGGCGAGGATCTGCAGATCGTCTGCGGAGCGAAGAATGTCGCAGCGGGCCAGAAGGTTCCGGTCGCGCTGGTGGGCGCCAAGCTGCCGGGCCTGGAGATCAAAAAAGCCAAGCTGCGCGGCGTGCTGTCGCAGGGGATGATCTGCTCGGCCAAAGAGCTGGGCCTGAACGACAAGCTGCTGCCCAAAGAGCTGCAGGAGGGCATTCTCGTGCTCCCGGAGCAGACCGAGGTAGGCCAGGATATTCTTAAGGTGCTCGGACTGAATGACGAAATCCTTGATTTCGACCTGACGCCGAACCGTTCCGACTGCCTGAGCATGATCGGTGCCGCTTATGAGGTAAGCGCGGTACTGGGCCGTGAGCTGAAACTGGCTGATCCGGCGGCAGAGCTCGTGGAAACGGGAGGCAAGGCTGCGGACTCCATTACGGTTACGATTGAGGACGAGGCATTCTGCAGTCATTATGCCGTGCGTTATATTGCCGGGGTGAAGACCGCGCCGTCCCCGCTGTGGATTCAGAACCGCCTGATGGCGGCCGGGGTACGTCCGATTAACAATATCGTGGACATTACCAACTATGTGATGCTGGAATACGGACAGCCGCTGCATGCCTTTGACGGCGGGCAGGTCCAGGGCGGAACCATCGGTGTACGGTTTGCCCGTGAAGGAGAAGGACTGGTTACCCTTGACGGCCAAGAGCGCAAGCTTGCGCCGCAGATGCTGGTCATTGCCGACGGCTCAGGCGCAATTGGCCTAGCCGGAGTGATGGGCGGACTGTCTACAGAAGTTACCGCAGACACTGTTAATATCGTTCTGGAATCAGCCAAATTCGATGGCGGAACGGTACGCAAGACCTCGCGTCAGCTCGGTCTGCGCTCAGAAGCGTCCCAGCGGTTCGAGAAGGAAGTCGACCCGAATGCGGTCATCCCTGCGCTTAACCGTGCAGCTGCATTGATTGCCCGGTATGCCGGTGGAACGGTGCATGAAGGGATTGTCCAGGCCGGAAGTACCGCTGGTCAGGAGAAAGTGCTGCAATTATCGCTGGAAAAGCTGAACCGCTATCTCGGCACGGATCTGTCGCTGCTGGAAGTGAAAACCCTGTTCGGACGTCTGCACTTCAAGTGTGGGGATGCCGCCCAGGGAATCGTTGAGGTCGAGGTGCCGACACGGCGCGGAGACATTACCCAGGATGTGGATCTGATTGAAGAGATCGCCCGCTTGTACGGCTACGACAACATTCCGACCACCCTGATCGAAGGCACAACAACACCGGGCGCGCTTACCAGACAGCAATCTCTGCGCCGCGAGCTGCGCCGCCTGCTGTCACTTGGCGGATATCAGGAAGTTATGGGCTATTCCTTCATCCAGCCGGAGCAGAGCAAGCTCTTCCCTACGCTGGCGGAAGGCAAGCAGTCAGTGAAGCTGGCGATGCCGATGAGCGAGGAGCGCAGCGTGCTGCGCACCAGCCTGCTACCGCAGCTGCTGGAGATTGCCCTCTACAACACGAACCGCCGCCAAGGCGATCTGGCGTTGTTCGAAATCGGCAATGTGTTCTTCACGGAGGAAGAAGTACTTACCCGCCAGCCGAGCGAGCTGCCGGTGCTGGGGCTGCTGCTGAGCGGTACGCGTGCAGCCAAGCAGTGGAACGTGGCTGCTGAGCTGGTGGATTTCTTCGACCTCAAGGGGGCGCTGGAGACTGTATTTGCGCATCTGGGCCTTACGGATCGCGTAGTCTACGAAGGGGACGCGCCTGAAGGCTATCATCCGGGACGCTCCGCTTCCATCTATCTGCTTCAGGCAGAGGGACGCGTGAAGATCGGCTCGATGGGGCAGCTTCATCCCGAGCTGCAGCGCCGGATGGATCTGGAGGATACCTACGTATCCGAAGTCTTGCTCCAGCCGCTCTATGATGCGGCGCGTGCCCAATTGCAGTATAGCGAGCTTCACCGCTTCCCGGGCATGGAACGGGACATTGCGGTGGTAGTGGATGACGCGGTTCCGGCAGGCGAACTGATCGCGGCGATCCGTGAGCATGGCGGCACTCTGCTGCAGAATGTGCAGGTATTCGATATCTACACAGGAGGCAAGATGGAGGCAGGCAAGAAGAGTGTTGCGCTGTCGCTCTTGTACCGCCATACGGAGCATACGCTGACTGACGAAGAAGTTGTGGAAGTGCATGACAAAGTGGTCTCTGCGCTTGAACAAACTTTTGGTGCAGAATTAAGAAAATAGCAGGAATTGTGCAAAGCCGCAGCGAATCCATTTAGAAACAGAGATTCGCTGCGGCTTTTCTGTACCCATGTGAAGTGCGGAGGAACATGCAAATAAATGCAATGGACGCGTGCTTTTGCCAAAGGTCAGGAAATCACGCTACAATAGGAGCAAGAGCAAAGAAACCAACTTAGAATCCGCACACATACAAAGGAGGGCACAACTGTGGCTATGGACCGGACCCGTGTCGCCGTGGAGATATACGGAACTTCCTACAAGCTAGTAGGAAGCAGTACAGAATATATGAAACAGGTCGCCCGTCATGTCGATGAGCATATGCGTGCAATATCGAAATCACATTCCAGACTGGATACGCCGCGGATTGCGGTGCTTACAGCTGTACATATGGCAGAGCAGGCAATCCAGGTTCAGGATTTCAAGAATGAGCTGAATATGCTGACCGGTGAACGTACCGAGCTTCGTGTGGAGGTGTCACGCCTTCAGGAAGCGCAGCGTGAACAGCAGGAAGAATATGAGAAGCAGGAAGCGGCTGCGAAGGAAGAGGCGGCACGGCTGATTGCCGCCGCCGAAGAAGAACGCTCCAGGCATCTGGAGCAGCAGGAGCAGGAGAGGCAGCTGCATGCCCAGCTGCTGGAGGAAGAGAAGCAGGCTGCAGCAGCTGCCCGCGAGCAGCTGGTGCAGGAGCTGAAGGCGCGCGAGGATGAGCTTAAGGCGCTGCGTGAGGGTCATGAAGCAGAGCAGGCTGCAAGCCGCGAGGGAGCGCGTCAGGAGCTGGAAGCCGCAGAAGCCATGCGGCTGCAGCAGCTGGAAGAGATGAAGTCTGCCCATCAACAGGAACTGGAGCAGCTGCGCGAGACGCTGACCCGCGAGAAGACAGAGACGTTGTCTGCCTTGGAGCAGGAGCTGCATGAGACGCGGGAGACGATGGGCAGCGAGATCGTGGAGATCCGTTCCACGCTTAGCAAGGAGTTGGCTGATACCAAGGCTGCGCTCACGAGTGAGCTTACCGGGGAACGGGAAGCGCTTGAGAAGGAGCTGGCCAAGAACAAGGAGCTGCGGCAGTCCCAAGGGACGCAGGAGCACCGGCACAAGCAGCAGCTTCAGGAGCTGGAGAAGCAGCTTGGCGAGCTGCGCGGCGGAACCGGGCAGCTCCAGTCCCGGCTGCGGGCGGCAGAGGCCGGGCTGAAGGGCGAGCGCGATGCGCGGCTGACGCTGCTGGCGCAGTACGAAGCTGTGCTGAAGCGGGAGGAGCAGCTCGGAGAGGAGCTGCGGCTTGCCGCTGAGCAAGGAGAGCAGCAGAGTGCGGCGCTGGAGGAAGTGCGCAAGCAGGCTGCGGCTTCGCAGAGCGAGGCGGAAGCGCTCCGCAGCAAGCTGCGGGACGCAGAGGACAAGCTAAGCGTTGCGCTGGAAGAGCTGCACACGGCGAACGAGCTGGGCACCCTGCTGAACGAAGAGGTGGAAGGGCTGCGCCAGCAGGTTGTAGCTGCGCAGAGCGAGGCGGAAACGCTCCGCAGCGAACTGCGGGACGCAGAGGGCAAGCTAAACGCTGCGCTGGAAGAGCTGCACACGGCGAGCGAGCTCGGCACCCTGCTAAACGAAGAGCTGGATGAGCTGCGTAAGCAGGTTGCGGCATCGCAGAGCGAGGCGGTGGAGATCCGCAGCGAACTGCGGGATCTAGAGGGCAAGCTAAGCGAAGCGCAGGAGGAGCTGCACACGGCTAAGGAGCTGGGCAATCTGCTGAACGATGAGCTGGGAGGGCTGCGCCAGCGTTATGAGCTGACGCAGGAAGAAGCGGCAGCACTGCGCACATCGCTGCGGGAGACCGCAGATCAGCTCAGCCGGACACAGGTCGAATTCGACCGTACGGCAGAGGAAGCGGCGTCCTGGCAGGAACGTGCGAACAAACATATGGAGGATATCAGCGAGCTGGAGATGAACCTTCTGGAAGAAGGGGAGAAGTCGGCAGTATTGCAACGCGAAGTGGAGACCCTTCGCGGACAGGCAGACGGCATGGTCCAGCAGCTTGATCAGGAGGCGCGTCTGCGTGCCGAAGCGGAGCAGGCGCTTGCTGTTCAGCAGGAGGCGGCAGAGACAGCCCGCAAGGAACTGTCTGCGCTGCGCGGCCGTTACGAGGAGCTGATCGCCCAGTACGACGAGATTCTGCAGGATGGAGAGCAGCTGAAGGAACGCTGCGAGCTGCTGGAAGCCGAAGGCGAGGAAGCTGCGCGGCGTCTGGAAGAGCTGTATGAGGCAGGCCGTGAAGCTGCAGCTACAGCGGTGGAGCAGCAGGAAGCACTCCGTGAGACCCGTGAGTACGAAGCTACCTGGAAGCAGAAAGTTGAGGAGCTTCAGCAGCGTGAGCAGCAGTGGAACGAGCAGGAAGCACAGCTGCGTGAGGAGATTGAGATCTGGCAGCAGGAGGCCGGGGAAGCCGAGGCTCAGGCGGAATCAGTCAGCCGCTCGCGCACCGAGGCGGCGCAGCGGCTGGATGAGATCGGCGAGAGCTATGAGATGGTCCAAGGCCAGCTGAGGCTGGTTCAGGCCCAGTTCGAGCTGCAGCAGGGAGAGCTGGAGAAGCTGTCCCAGGAACATCGCAGCCTGCAGGCGGAATATGCCAAGCTACAGAGCGAATATAATGAATGGATTCAACTGATCGAACAGGACAGTTGAATGGCGGATGCATCACAGGAAGAGCTGTTATAAGCAGGAATGCTTAGAACGGCTTTTTCTGCTGTGCAGGGACGGGGGGAGTGAAGAAGACATCCAGGCTGCCATCTTGGACAAATCCTGCACTAAATACAACATTCGTACCTCTGAGGCAGCAAATTGCGGGAAATCCTGCCTAGAATGCAACATATCTCAGCTAATGATCCGCTCCACTGGTAACATTCCTGCAAAATGTGCAACATTTGGCGTTCTCAAGCTACAATCCGATATGAATCCTGCAAAATGTGCAACACTTGGCGATAACAGCTCATGATGAGGAGCACAAGTGCCCCTGAATCCACCAGAAGTTAGTCAAATGAGCAAATGAGAAGCACAAGTGCCCTTGAATCCACCGGATGTGAGCTAAATAAGTTCGAACGCATCTACGAAGAATACATTAGCCTAACTGTCCCCCTGCATGGAGTGCTTTTGACATAATAAGTATTGCAACCGGTTACAACCCGGGGTAGGATGTTGGTTGAGGTGAACGGGATGGATAAGAAATGGGTCAGCGGCGCTGGGGTTGTTGTGCTTTTTATACTGTTGTCATATTTGTTTATAGGCTTCGCGCATCATTCTGCCCGGATGGGCAATATCGTTAAGGAATTAAGCGGCCAGCCCAGTCAGGACAAGCCCGGATATCATATTGTGCTGATCGAGCAGGAGCGGTACCACCCGTACTGGGAGATGGTCGAGAAGGGGGCGGCGGAGGCCGCAGCGAAATACGGGATAGAGATCGAATTCACGGGACCGGTGCGCAACAACATGGAGGAGCAGATCAGTCTGCTGGAAAAAGCGATTGCCGCCCAAGCGGATGCGATCATCGTGCAGGGGCTCAACGACGAGAAGTTCACGCCGGTGATTGATAAGGCGGTGAACCGGGGGATTCCGGTGATCACGATTGACACGGATGCTCCGGCCAGCCGGAGACTGGCCTATGTGGGGACCGACAATGTAGCTGCCGGTGAGGCATTGGGACGCATGGTAGTGAAGACGACTGGCGGGAAGGGCAAAATAGGTGTGATCATCGGCAGCGAGCTGGCCAAGAACCAGCTTCAGCGCCTGGACGGGCTGAAGAATATCGTGAAGGACTATGGCGGCATGGAGATTGTCGATGTCCGCAGCTCCAACATCTCGCATATGGAGGCCATCCAGCAGGCGGCGGATATGCTTAGGTATCATCCGGAGATTGATGTAATGGTGGGCACCAGTTCAACGGACGCGCTCGGTGTACTCCAAGCATCGAGAAGCCTGAAGCGCGGTCCGCTGACCATTATCGGCTTCGATAACCAGGCGGAGACGCTGGATGCCATCAGCCGGGGAGCAATCACAGCGACTGTTGCACAGCAGCCCTACCTGATGGGGAATATGGCGGTCCGGCTGCTCCATGAGTATTTTAATGGTGCCCATCTGCAGCCCCGGTACTACACAGGAGTGAAGGTACTGGATAAGACCAATGTGCAGGAGGGGGAGAGCCTATGAGCATCCGATTGAAGCTGCTGATCTGCATTCCGCTGCTGGTGCTGCTGATGAGCTCGGTCTCCTTCGTACTGTTCCAGAGCGGGAAGAATGTGCAGGAGAGCTACCATCTGATGATGAACCGGATCATGCTGTATAAGGAGGTATCCTATGAGGTCGGCGAGAATATGCGCTCCTTGAACCGCTTCATTATGCAGGTGGATACGGACAGCTTCCCGGAGGTGGAAAAGCATCTGGGCGCGGTGCTGGAGCTGCGCAGCAGGCTGGACGGAATGAATACCATCGGGGGCAGCGGCCTTCCGCTGATGAACTACAGCCACCTTATTGATACTTTTGTGGAGCAGGCGGGTCAGATGATTACGGAGATTGACGGACAGGATGCGAATTCGCTGGCAGGTGCCTATATCGGAGCGGAGCAGACGCAGCGGTTCATCCGCGAGGAGGCTCAGGAGCTGGTTGATCTGGAGCTGGACCAATATAAGCCGATCTATGCCGAGATTATGTCCACGACAGCGAAGCTGAACCGGATGGGCAGTCTGCTGGTGATTACTGCGGCGCTGCTTAGTATCTGTATGGCGGTCTGGCTGTCCAGCAGCATTACCGGACCGATCCGCCGCCTGGTGGCAACGGCCAAGCAGATCTCGAAGGGACGGATGGATACCAAGGCGCCGGAGAGCGTCAATAACGATGAGATCAGCATACTGTGCCGCGCTTTTAACGGGATGATTGATAATATCCAGGAGCTGATGAAGGAGAACATTCAGAGTGCGGAGAAGGACCGGCTGGTCAAGGAGCTGGAGCTGAGGATGCTGCAGAGCCAGATCAATCCGCATTTCCTGTTCAACACACTGAATTCCATCGCCAAGCTTGCGTATCTGGAAGGGGCGGCGAGAACCAGTGATCTGACCGTGTCGGTCTCGCGTATGCTCCGCTATAATCTGCAAAAGCTGGACCAGGCCGTTCCGCTGCGCGAGGAGGTCGAGCATGTGAATGAGTATATCAACATCCAGCGGGCCCGCTTCCGGGACCGGATTGCTTTTGAGATGGAGATTGATGAGGAGGCGATGGACGGGATGGTGCCGTGTCTGACGCTGCAGCCGATCTTCGAGAATGCCTTCGTTCATGGTCTTGAGCAGATGGAGGAGGGGGCTATACTTACGCTATCGATCCGTTACCGCAGCGGGCAGGTGGAGATTGTGATCAGTGATAACGGGGCGGGCATGAACCGCGAGACGGTAGCCCGGCTGATGGGCTCGACTCAGCAGGAGGCGCCGCATTCCAGCGGGAAGGGCCAGTCTACCGGGCTTGGGACACATAATGTTTTTAAAAGACTGCATTTATTCTTCGACGGCCAGCAGCTCATCGAGATCAACAGCAGTGAAGGGCAGGGGACGGCGGTGCTGTTCCGGCTGCCCTTCCGGACCTCGGCCTAGAGGCACTCACCTGAAATGAAGGGGGAAAAGATAACGATGTACAAGCTGCTGATCGCAGATGATGAAGCACTGGAGCGTGAGGGGCTGGAGCTGATGATCCGGCATCTGATCCCGGACAAGTTCGAATTCCTGCATGCCGGGAACGGGCGGAAGGCGATTCAGCTGGCGGAGGAGCACCGGCCGGATATGATTTTCATGGATATTAAGATGCCCGGTATCCAGGGGCTGGAGGCGGTGCGGCAGATCCGGGAGAAGCTTCCGGCGGCGCAGATTGTGATGATTACGGCCCATGACTACTTCGCGTATGCCAAGGAGGGGCTGCTGCTCGGTGTGCGCGACTATCTGCTGAAGCCAGCCCGGCGGGAAGAGGTTGCGGAGGTGCTGCGGAAGCTGATGGCGGTCATTGAGGAGGAGCGGCGGAGCAGGAATGAACAGCTGGAGCTGCAGGAGAAGCTGGCCCATCTGCTGCCGCTGGCCGAGAATGAGCTGACTCTGATGCTGATGCTGGAGCATGTGCAGGATCTGGAGCCGGAGCAGCTGGCCGGGCTGCTGGAGCTGCACTTCAGCAAGGGCTATGCGATGGTCCTGTCCTTCCCCCGGCACGGGGAGAGCGGCTGGGAGACATTCCGGCAGTCCAAGCGGGAGATCTATGAGGCGCTCAAGCAGTTTGCCAAAACAGGACTGGGCTGCCTCGCCGGACCGCTGGCCGGGCATCAGCTGGCGCTGTTCATTCCCCTGCCGCCGGGGCGGACAGGGTATTCCCAGCGTGTCAGCTCGCTGGACTGGGGGGAGCGGCTCCGCACCTATGCCCGGGAGCGCTTCGGCCTGCCCCTTGGCATCGGGATCGGCTCGATCCGCGAGGGCTGGGACGGGCTTAGCCGCTCTTACCGCGAAGCTGTCCGGGTATGTGCAGACCACCAGCATTCATTCGGTGTGCATCATTACGATGATATGATCCAGAGCTCGGGGCAGACGGCGGTCTCGCTGGATGAAGAGAAGAAGCTGCTTACCGCCCTGCTCCAGCGCAGCAAGCAGGAGGCCGCCCAGCGCTTCAGCCTGCTGTATGACACCTTCGAGCAGGGAGGGGAGCAGCCGCTGTCCGCCGTGCGGGGGGAGGTAACCGGCCTGCTGCTGTTCCTGGCCAGAGGCGTTCACTCCACAGCCGGTGCGGAGCTGCTGGCTTCGCTGAACGCAGCGGAAGATCCGCGCTCTCTGCGGTTAAGCGCGGAGTCCTGGCTGGAGCGGCTGATCGATGGCCTGGAGGAGGAGCAGGAGCATCACCGGTCGCATGTGCATCAGCGGGCGCTGCTCTACATCAGCCAGAAGTATAAAGAGGATATCTCCATGGAGCAGACGGCTGAATATGTGAACCTGAGCCCGCATTATTTCAGCAAATTGTTCCGGCAGCATGAAGGAGAGACCTTCATCGACTATGTCACACGGCTGCGGATGAATGAAGCGAAACGCCTGATCGCTGAGGATCAGCTGAACCTGAAGGAAATCTGCTATGAAGTAGGCTATAAGGACCCGAATTATTTCAGCCGGGTCTTCAAGAAGGCTGCGGGGATGACGCCAAGCGAATTCCGCCAGCAGCAGGAGAAATCGGGTCCTTGCTGAGTAGCAAGGACTTTTTTGTGCTGTTGCCCCGGATTATCCTATGAAAGCCGGGGAGGAGAATTACATTACATCAGGCAAGACCAAGAATGCGGGTGGAAGGCATATAAGTGCAGGGAATCGCTGCTCCCGGGGCGGTTTTTCCATGCTACACTTTTTTTGTAAGCGCAATCAAATATAGGGCTGACGAAAAGGGGCGTAGCAATCGTGAGAAAATACGGAAGAATAGTTTCCCTCGGGCTGGCGGCGATGGTGCTGGCGGCATCGATGGCGGGCTGCGGTGTGGTCTCAAGCGGTGACAACGAGAAGAAGGAATCTGCGGGAGCAGCCAAGGACGGGGACAAAATTGTCATCGGCATGTCCATGGATACCTTGAAGGAGGAGCGCTGGCAGAAGGACCGGGATATTTTCACAGCAAAGGTGCAGGAGCTTGGCGGTGAAGTGAAGGTGCTGGCCGCGAACGGGGATGATGCTACCCAGCTAAGCCAGGCGGAGCAATTGATCTCCCAGGGTGTGGATGTGCTCGTGGTCATTGCCCATAATGCGGAGGCTACGGCTCCCATCGTGGATAAGGCGCATAAGGAAGGCATCAAGGTCATTGCTTATGACCGGCTGATCAACAATTCCGAGGTGGATTATTACATCTCCTTCGATAATGTACGTGTCGGTGAATTCCAGGCTCAGGCGGTTATCGACAAGGCTCCTAAGGGCAATATCGTCTACATCGGGGGTGCGGATACCGATAACAATGCACACATGTTCAAGGAAGGCGCGATGAATATTCTGAAGCCGCTTGCAGACAAGGGAGATATCAAAATCGTCTACGACCAATTCTCCAAGGACTGGAAGCCCGAGGAAGCGCTGAAGAATATGGAGAATGCGCTGACCGCGAACAATAACGATGTACAGGGCGTGGTAGCTGCGAACGACGGGACAGCTGGCGGCTCAATCCAGGCGCTGACGGCGCAGGGCATGGCGGGCAAAATTCCGGTATCCGGCCAGGATGCGGACCTTGCCGCGGTACAGCGTATAGCCGAAGGCACACAGCTGATGACGGTCTACAAGCCGATCAACGCGATTGCCACGAAGGCGGCGGAAATGGCGGTGGCGGCTGCCAAGGGAGAGACTATTTCAACAGATAAGACTGTTAACAACGGTAAAATTGATGTTCCATCCGTACTGCTTGATCCGATTGCCGTCAATAAAGATAACCTGGATGTGCTGATCAAGGACGGCTTCCACAAGCTGGAGGATGTGTACAAGAACGTTCCCAAGGACCAGTGGCCGAAACAATAAGGGCAGCCTGTACGGCAAGCAGATGCGGCGCCAGTGGCGAACCCGCATCTGCTTGCTGCTTGAGGGCGGGAAGGAGGAACGGCAGGCATGGATGTACTTGAAATGGTAGAGATCAGCAAGAGCTTCCCCGGCGTGAAGGCGCTGGACCATGTGAACTTCAAGGTGAAGCAAGGGGAGATTCACGCCTTATGCGGGGAGAACGGTGCAGGCAAATCCACGCTGATGAAGGTGCTGAGCGGACTGTATCCTGCAGGGACATATGAAGGCGAAATCCGCATCGGCGGGGAGAAGAAGGCATTCCACCAAATTACCGATGCCGAGCAGGCCGGTATTGCGATTATCCATCAGGAGCTGGCACTCGTGAAGGAGATGACGGTCGGCGAGAATATTTTCCTGGGGGCAGAGCCGGTGAAGCGCGGGGCGATCCAGTGGAATGAGCTGTACCATCAGGCTTCGCAGTGGTTGAAGAAGGTCGGACTGAACCTGTCGCCTGATACGAAGATTGGTAATCTGGGTATCGGCCAGCAGCAGCTTGTGGAGATTGCCAAGGCGCTCTCCAAGCATACCCGGATTCTCATATTGGATGAACCAACAGCGGCGCTGACCGAGAGCGAAGTGTCCATCCTGATGGGCATTCTGAACCAGCTGCGGCGCGAAGGGGTTACCTGTGTCTATATTTCGCACAAAATGCCAGAGGTGTTCGCGCTGGCCGATTCAATTACCGTGCTGCGCGACGGGCGGACGGTGGCAACCCTGGACCGCCAGGAGACGAACGACGATCAGGTGGTATCGCTGATGGTCGGCCGTGAGCTGACGGAGCGCTATCCGCGCGTCCCGCATTCACCCGGGGACAAGGTGCTTGAGGTCGCAGACTATAATGTCTGGCACCCGGAGAAGCGTCAGCAGAAGGTGCTCCGGGATATTGGGTTCACGCTCCGTCAAGGTGAGATTCTGGGCATTGCCGGACTGATGGGGGCCGGACGGACAGAACTGGTCAGCAGCCTGTTCGGCGCGTATGGCGGAAGAAGCGAAGGCACGGTGCTGATCGAAGGCAAGGCGGTCAAGATCCGTTCCATTGCCGAGGCGATTAAGGCCGGGATTGCTCTGGTCACGGAAGACCGCAAGCGCCAGGGGCTGGTCATGGGGATGGATGTCAAGCGCAATACCACTCTGGCCACACTCGGCAAGGTCTCAAGGCTTGGAGTGCTCAATGAGAATGAGGAGATCAAGTGGTCTGAGCAGTATGTGAAGGATCTGAAGACGAAAACAGCTTCGCTGGAGACACTCGTCGGCACACTCTCCGGGGGCAACCAGCAGAAGGTGGTTATCGGCAAATGGCTGATGAGTGACCCCAAGATTCTGATTATGGACGAACCCACCCGGGGCATCGATGTAGGGGCGAAGTACGAAATCTATAACCTGATGAACAAGCTGGTAGAACAGGGAGTTGCTATTATTATGATCTCCTCCGAGCTTCCAGAGGTGCTGGGGATGAGCGACCGGATTCTGGTGATGTGCGAAGGACAACTGGTACGGGAATATGACTGGCGCGAGGCAACGCAGGAGAATATTATGCTGGCCGCCACAGGAGGCAGATAGAGATGCAGCTGCAAAAAGAGCTTAAGGAACCTGAAACGGTTCCGGCCGCCGGAGGATCGCGCTTGCGTACCCTGTTCGGCAAAATGGATATGCGTGCTTATACGATGATTGGCGCATTAATTCTGATCTGGGTCCTGTTCGGCGCGCTGAATCCGACTTTCCTGACCTCGCGGAACCTGTCCAATCTGTTCACGCAGATGTCGGTGACCTCTATACTGGCCATTGGCATGGTGCTGGTTATCGTGGCGGGCCATATTGACCTGTCCGTCGGCTCCATCGTCGGTTTGACCGGCGGGATGGCGGCGATTCTCAGCAACTGGCTGGAGCTGCCCGCTATTGTGGTCATTCTCGGTACCGTGGCCGCAGGTGCGGTACTGGGTCTGGTTCAGGGCTGGCTGGTCGCTTATAAAATGATTCCCGCCTTCATCGTCACCCTCGGCGGGATGATGGTGTTCCGCGGGGTGCTGATGGGCGTGACGGAATCGATGACCATCCCGGTATCGGATCCGGTGCTGGCGCTGCTCGGCAATGCTTATTTTGCCTCAGGCTTCGGAATCATTCTCGGCATGCTCGCAGTGGCCCTGCTGCTGTATAGCGCGTTCACGAAGCGGCGCTCCCGCAAGAAATACGGGTTCACCGTCGCCCCGCTTGGCATGGACATCGCGAAGGTAACAGGACTGTCCCTGCTAGTGGTAGTCTTCGTGGCCTTGATGAATAATTACAAAGGAATTCCGTTCCCGATCATCTTTGTCATTGTACTGGCGGCCATCTTCTACTTCCTGTCCACCAAGACGACCTTCGGCCGCCACATCTACGCCATCGGCGGCAATATTGAGGCTGCACGGCTCTCTGGCATCAATATCAAACGCAAGACGATGCTGGTCTTCATCCTCAGCGGCCTGCTCGGCTCCATCGCCGCCATCGTGCTGACCTCCCGCCTGGCCTCGGCGACCATCACCGCAGGCAATATGGCCGAGATGGATGCCATTGCCGCTTGTGTTATCGGCGGCACCTCGCTGATGGGCGGAGCCGGAACGGTCATCGGCGCTCTCATCGGAGCGCTGGTCATGACCTCGCTGGATAACGGCATGTCGCTGATGGGACTGGAGTCGTTCTGGCAGTATGTGGTCAAAGGCTCGATCCTGGTCATCGCCGTCTGGCTGGACATTTCAGGCCGCAGCAAGGGTGTGAAGTAAGAGCAATTAACATGAATAAGCCGGCAGGGACGATGTCCTGGCCGGTTTATTTGTTGTAGTAGAAAACTATAGTATGTGACTGACGGAAAACCGAACACAATGTACACGTGCTAGGTGAGTGAGCCGGATGTATGCGGAAAACCGAATATAATGTGCACGTGCGAGGGTGAGTGGGCCAGATGTATACGAAAAACTGAACACAATGTGCCAGTGCGGAGGTGAGTGGGCCGGATGTATGCAAAAAAACTAATATAATATGCCAGTGCGTAGGTGAAAGAGCCGCGTGCAGGCCAAGCGAACCCAATGAGGTGCACTAGTGCACCTGAATTCCTCAGATGAGGGTCAAACGAGCCAATGAGGTGCACTAGTGCTGCACAATTGCCCCTGAGTCACTGGAAAGTTGACCAACTGAGCGAATGAAGCGAATGAAGGAAATGAAAGGGATAAATCCCTCTGAATTCGCCGAAAGTGGTCGGACGGATCAAATGAAAGGGATAAATCCCTCTGAATCCGCCGAATGCGGGTGGACGGATCAAATGAAAGGGATAAATCCCTCTGAATCCGCCGAATGCGGGTGGACGGATCAAATGAAAGGGATAAATCCTTCAGAGCCCGCCGGCAGCGGGGTTATTCCAATCGGTTAATTATCCCGCTACTCCACAATAATCTTGGCGGTCATTCCACTGTGGCCGGAGCCGCACATGATGGCACAGGTCATCTCGTAGGTTCCCGCCTTCTCGGGAAGGACCACCTCAGAGGAATTCTTGGCGTCCAGCCTCAGCTTCATCTCCGGGATCAGTATGCCGTGATTGCCGCTCTCATTTTCGAAGATGATTTTGACAGGGACGCCCTTCTTCAAATGGTATTCCGGCTGGTCAAAGCTATAATTGGTCGCCGTAATGACTAGTTCTTCCTCCGCCGTCAGATTGCTCCCGGCAGCTGCATTGTTAGCGCTATCAGAATTGCTGCTGTTCCCTCCGCAGGCCGTTAGCAGAAGCGCAAATATAATAGAACACAGAATAGCCGATTTCCTGATCATATTCATCCTCCTCATCTACTTGGGCAGTTAACCTTAGCATAGCCTAAATTGATCAAGTTGTCTTGATCAATCTATGAAAAAAACTCCAACCGCCGCCGTCTCTGCCGCTGCGAACTTTGTCGAATTTTGCGCAAAAATATGATGCAAAAGTGTTTAAAATTAATTATAATTAAGCCTAATATAATTAAAGCTTCATATTATTCGGCTAGAAGCAGGGGAGTCAGATCATTATAGATTACGCGTTGCAAAGTGCTGAGAGATGGCACCGGAGAATACTGTACGGCTACTGGATCCTTGTACTCTGTTTGTTGCTCGCCCAGTTCCTGTATATGCTATACTCCCGTTCTGATGAGATGCAGACGATATTCAGTCCCGGCAACGGGCATCTATTCATAGTCTGCAATATGATGATTATCCTGACTATGGCTTCTGCCGAGGTCTGGCTGCGCCGCTCGCTCCGTTATCATAAGCAGGCGGTTGTGGTCTGCAGCTTCATGGTTTCTTATCTGATGTATTTTGTGCTGGAGCCTTATGTAGACGGTGCCCAGATGGCACTCATGATGCCCATTATGCTATCCCTCATCTATTTCGACCAGCGGCTGCTGTACTCGCTTGGAGCATTCAGTATCGCTTTCTACGGAGGGGTCTACTTTGGGCTTGAACGGCCGCTGCTTGGCAAGCCGCTGCTGGAGTTCGTGCTGGTGGAATGTGTGTATGTTGTTTTTGCCCTGACGGCGCAGGCGGTGATCCTCCGTGGCCGGGAGACGCGCGAATATCTGGAGCAGCTCACCAAGTCGGAGCAGGAACTGATGGTGGAGCGGGCGATCTCGGACAAGCTGCTGAAGATAGATGCGTTAACCGGCCTGTATAACCACAAGACGTTCCATGAATATCTGGATTCGCTGCTGGAGCAGTGTGAGAGCAACGGACTGAGGCTGCAGCTTGCGTTGATTGACATCGATAATTTCAAGCAGGTCAATGACAGATACGGACACTGGGTTGGCGATCTTGTGCTCAAAGAGGTGGCCGCCAAGATGAGCAGCCTGATCGGGTTAAATGACTTCGCGGCAAGGTATGGCGGGGAAGAATTCGCAGTGATTTTTACGGATAAAAGCTTGCAGGAAGCCTATGCTGCCGTCGAGCAAATGCGTATCAGCATTGCTTCCATGTGCCATCCGTATGCCGGGAACAAGCCCATTACTGTCAGTATCGGTCTGTGTCACTACCAGCTTGGAGACGGCAAGGAGTTGCTGTTCCGCAAGACGGACGATTCGCTGTATACGGCCAAGCGGGGCGGGAAGAATGCTGTGGTGACTTCTGCGGTCACTTCCGGTGAAGAACATAAATTTACAGAAAACCCCCAAGTTCCGATATAAACCGGGAGCTGGGGGTTTCATTGTCTGCACGGGCCTGGCGTAATTTATTTGCCTGCTTCGAACGGAGTGGATACGGGCAGGAAAAGGTCGATGATCCCGATGACCAGTGCGGCAAGCAAGGCACCAAGCACCGAGACGCTGACTCCGCTGACGACAAACTGGGCAATCCAGATAACCAGGGCGCTGACCAGGAAGCCGACGATACCGCGGCCGAAGGGCGTTGTTTTTTTGCCGAAAATGCCTTCAACGACCCAGCCGAGCAGCGCGATCACCAGAGCAAGCATGAATGCGCTCCAGAAGCCCCCGACCGTGAACTGCGGAACAATCCAGCCGACCACCATCAGCACGATTGCTGCGACCACAAACCGTACTACATGAGCTAAAAATCTCAATGAACTAACCTCCTTTGGCGTTCGCTTAAGGATATGTGCGTTGTTATTGTGGCCCGAAGCCGGATTTCTATGCCCAGAAATCATACCCAAATAGCGAAAATGGGCTAAATTAGGTATAATGGTTCCATCTATGAAGGGAGCTGTGACAGTAATTGGACGACAAAATTTTGCATACGCTTGAATATCGCAAGATTTTAAATAAATTGATGCAGTATACGCAGACGCCGATGGGACGGCTGACCGCCGAGCTCCTGAAGCCTTCCGGTGATTTCGAAGGGGTGAAGAAGCTCCTGCAGGCTACGGATGAGGCGGTAAATGTTGACCGGTTGAAGGGAATTCCTTCATTCGGCGGCGTAACCGATATCCGTCCTGCGCTGAAGCGTGCATCAATTGGCGGAATGCTGGGTACAGCAGAGCTGCTTGCGGTAGGCAACACGATTGGCGGGGCCCGCAGGGTGAAGCGGTTCATCCATGCCATGCATGATGATGAGAGCATTCCTACCCTCTTCGCACAGAGTGATCTGCTGTCGGAGCAAAAGCATGTGGAGGATGCCATCCGCATGTGTATTGACGAGAATGCCGATGTAATGGATTCGGCGAGCACGGAGCTTGCCTCCCTCCGCCGCGAGCTGCGCGGGGGAGAGACACGTATCCGTGAGAAGCTGGATTCGATGATCCGCTCGTCTTCGGTCTCGAAGATGCTCCAGGATCAGCTTGTGACGATCCGTGGTGACCGGTTCGTCATTCCGGTCAAGGCGGAGTACCGCGCCCACTTTGGCGGTATTGTGCATGACCAGTCGGGCTCAGGGGCAACGCTATTCATCGAGCCGGAATCCATTGTGGCGATGAACAACAAGCTGCGGGAGACGCGGCTGCGCGAAGAGCGTGAGATCGAGATCATCCTGCACCGGCTGACGGCGCTGGTCGGCGATATTGCCGAGGAGATGGCTTATGATATCGACATTCTCGGCGAGCTGGACTTTATCTTCGCCAAGGCGCGTCTGGCACGCGACCTGAAGGCTACCCAGCCGCGGATGAATGACCGCGGATACCTGCGCCTGCGCAAGGGCCGCCATCCGCTCATTCCGGCTGAGCAGGTTGTGCCGCTGGATGTGGAGCTGGGCAATGATTACCGCTCCATCATCGTGACCGGACCGAATACGGGCGGGAAGACCGTGACCCTGAAGACGATCGGCCTGCTCAGCCTGATGGCGATGTCGGGCCTCTTCATTCCGGCCGAGGAAGGCAGCCAGCTGTGTGTCTTCGATGCGATCTACGCCGACATCGGCGATGAGCAGAGCATTGAGCAGAGCCTCAGTACCTTCTCCAGCCATATGACGAATATTATATCCATTCTGAAGCGGATGACACCAAAGAGTCTGATTCTGCTCGATGAGGTCGGTGCAGGAACAGATCCGGCCGAAGGCTCCGCACTGGCGATAGCGATTCTGGAGAATATTCACCGGACGGAATCCCGGATGGTTGCCACTACACATTACAGTGAACTCAAGGCATACGCTTATGAACGGGCAGGCGTTATTAATGCCAGCATGGAATTCGATGTGCAGAGCCTGAGTCCTACATACCGGCTGCTGGTTGGTGTACCTGGACGAAGCAATGCATTCGCCATTGCAGAACGCCTCGGGATGCCGGGTGCAATTCTTGAGCATGCGCGCGGTGAAGTGAAGGAAGAAGATATGCGTGTTGAGCATATGATTGCATCGCTTGAGGAGAACCGCCTTACCGCAGAGAACGAACGCATACGGGCGGAAGAGATTCGCCGTGAAGCGGAGGAGTTCCGTAAGCGGCAGCAGCAGGAGCTGGAGAAGCTGGAGGGCTCACGCGACAAACGCCTTGAGAAGGCAGAGAAGGATGCCAGCGAACTTCTGGCCAAGGCACGCAAGGAAGCCGAGGAGATTATCAGTGACCTCCGCCGCCTGGCACTGGAGGAAGGTGCATCCGTCAAGGAGCATAAGCTGATCGAAGCGCGCCGCCGGCTGGATGAAGCAGAGCCTGCACCACGCAAGAAGGCTGTGCCGCGCAGCACGGTCAAGGCGCCGCGCAAGATTCAGCCAGGGGATGAAGTTAAGGTAGCGAATGTGAATCAGAAGGGCCTTGTGGTTGAGCTGAGCGGAACCAAGGAAGCTGTTGTACAGTTCGGCATCATGAAGATGAAGGTCAATCTGAGTGATCTCGAATTCCTGGCTTCCGCACCGGATGCTCCTCCGCCGGCTCTGCGCAGGGCCACAACGGTCAAGCGTACACGCGATGAGAATATCCGTAGTGAGCTTGATTTGCGCGGTGCGAACCTGGAGGAAGCCATTATGGAGACCGACCGCTTTATCGACGAAGCTTTTCTCGGCAATCTCGGGCAGATCTCCATTATCCACGGCAAGGGGACGGGGGTGCTGCGGACAGGAATACAGGAATACCTCCGCAAGCACAAGCATGTCAAAAGCTATCGGCTCGGGAACTACAATGAAGGCGGCGCGGGTGTGACGGTAGCTGAACTGGAGTAGCGCCCATAGTCCGGCAGGGAAGAGGGGAAAGTGTGCAGGATAATATTGATCTTTTGCTGGAACATCCGCTGGGGGCGCTGCTAGGCTACTTCACTGTCGCCATATTGGGGCTGGTCGTATTCCTGTCCTTCTTCGAAATGGTGACGAAATACAACTGCTGGGAAGAAATCCGTAAGGGGAATGTGGCCGTAGCCATGGCAACCGGAGGCAAAATCTTCGGAATCTGCAATATTCTGCGCTTCAGCATTGAAGCGGGGGCATCCATCTATGAGACGATGAAATGGTCACTTGTAGGCTTTTTGCTGCTGCTGCTGGCTTACTTCCTGTTCGAGTTTTTTACTCCGGTCTTTTCAATTGATGAAGAGATTGCTGCGGATAACCGGGCCGTAGGACTGACAGCCATGCTGCTCTCCATATCCTTGTCCTATGTTATCGGCGCAGCCATATTCTGAATTGGGGGGCAGGGAGATGAAGCTGCTGATTCGGATTCTGTTTTTTTCAGCCCTGGCTTTTATAGCGGCCGGCATTATATATTTAACGGTGAATTGAACCGAATGTGAGAAAGCGAAGGAGATTATACAGATGGAGACAACAGTTTGCCCATGGTGCCATACCGAGATTGTATGGGATGAGGAGTTTGGCCCCGAGGATACCTGTCCTCATTGCAATAACGAGCTTAGCGGCTACCGCACAGTGACGATAGGTGCAGAGGATATAGAGGATGAAGAGCCGGATATGCAGGAAGCTTCCGGAGAGGAAGAGATTAGCGACGATAATCTGTGGGATGACGACGATAAGGATAGCGTAGTGCCTGTATGGGGTACGCTGAGCCAGTTCGGCGATGACTATGATCTGAAGCGTTATGAGGACAAGGTCTCAGGCTTGCTGGCTGCCCAGCTGGAAGCGCCGGAATGTCCGCAATGCCATGAGCTGATGCTTCACTCCGGTACACAGCAGGTGGACGGGTTCACTCCGGCAACGCCGGAAGCGCTAGGCGGCGCAGCGGTGTTGAAGCCTCCCTTCGCGCTGAATCTGTACGTCTGTCCTTCCTGCTTCCATGTCCAGCATAGTCTGGCGCAGGAAGACCGCATCCAGCTTGTCCGCAATCTCAGCACCGCAGCCGAATAAAGATCGGATTCATGCTTTCCCTGCCATCTGGACATGTTATTGATAGATGAAGTGTCTTATTAGGACGAGCAGGGAGGGTTGGCATGAGAGGTTCAGAACGGGGACAGGCGGTGCTGCTGCTGGCTGTAGGCGGGCTATACCTGCTGGCTACAGTGCTTGCAGGGACGTTCCTTAACGTGTATCTGTGGAAAAGCCGGCAGAACTTCGCCATGATCGGCTGGTTTACCGTGGCCCAGCAGCTTGCCGTGGGTCTCAGCTTTTGGCTGGGCGGCAAGTGGGTGAAAGAACATAACAAAATGAATGCCCTACGGCTGGGAATTGCCGTATCGGGCTTTTTTTATTTGCTGGTGCTGTGGCTGCAGGGCGACGCGATTCATTACATTTGGCCGCTGGGCGGGGTCCTCGGGCTATCCATCGGGCTGTACTGGCTGGCGTTCAATATTGTTTTCTTCGAGATTACGGACGTAAGGAACCGCGATTTCTATAACGGGTGGATGGGCTTGCTGGGTTCCCTGACGGGAATTGCCGGACCCTGGGTGTCCGGCTGGATGATCTCCCGCTGGCAAGGCGGACAAGGCTACCGCATGGTATTCATACTGTCGCTATGTATCTATGGGGCGGCTGCTGTGCTCAGCTTCGGCCTGCGCAAACGGCCGCGCGGAGAAGCCTATCTCTGGCTGGAGCCCTGGCGCGAGCTTACCCGCTCCGGCAGTCCTTGGCGGCCAGTTGCGGCTGCGCTCGTGTTCCAGGGCATCCGGGAAGGCGTATTCTCCTTCCTGATCGGTCTGCTCGTCTACATTGCAGCACAGGAGGAGAGCAAACTGGGACAGTTCGCCCTGCTGACCTCGGCCGTCTCCCTGATCAGCTATTATGCGGCCGGCAGATGGTTCAAGCCCCGTGCCCGCCTCGGCGGTATGCTGGCAGGCAGTCTGCTGCTCATCGCCTTCCTTCTTCCGCTGCTGTGGAAGGTGAACTTTACGACCCTCCTCATCATGGGGATAGGGACCTCTCTCTGCCTGCCGCTCTACATGCTGCCGATGCTATCCACCAGCTTCGACCTTATGGGAGTGTCCGAGGAGAGCGCCGGCAAACGCGTGGAGCTGGTAGTGCTCAGGGAGCTTAGCCTGATGAGCGGCCGCCTCCTCGGCCTGCTGATCTTCATCGCCGTGCTGTCACTGGACCAGTCTCCGCAGACGCTTACTTTGCTCATGCTGCTGCTGGGTGCCGCACCGCTGGGGAGCTGGGTGGTGGTGAGGGGATTGCTTAGTTCAAATGTTCACAAAAATAACAATATTATATGATTCAAATATAGGGTATTATTGCCAAGGTAAGTACAGATTGTAATTGAAGTGAATTACACATGATTTTTCTTGAATTAACCATTAGAACTAAAAAGGCAAACCTGTACGAAAGTCAGGGACGCAAAGCCACGGGCCTTATCACAGGGAGGGGGACACCCCTCTGTGAATGGCAGCCGGGCCGCTCTTTCCGGTGGTTTTTTTGCGTCCTTTTTTAAAGGAATTGTAATTGAGCGGAGGTCTTTTATGAAAAATAGGAAAAGCTTTATATGTAAGGTACTGTGTTTTATCATTCTGGCTCAACTTCTTGCACCTTTTGTAGAATTCTCAGGGATGAAGATTTCCGCACAGGACAGTATTCTCAGGATCCGGTTTCAGCCCGAAGATGCTCCTGTACAGGACGGAGAGCTTGCAGATTCTGGAGCCGTTTTTAGCGTCAAAAACCAATACTCCTACGGCTGGAATATGGATCATACCGATGCAACAGTCTCAAGAGATACATACGATGACTCCGGCATAAGCAGCCTGACACGAATCCATCCGGATGGAAAATGGGAAATTGCACTAGACAATGGTACTTATGAAGTCTCAGTAACCGTAGGTGACTCTGTATATAGCAGCAACAACTCGCTTTCAGTTGAGAATATCAAAGTGATGGAGGGACTCACTCTTGAAGCAGGGCAGCATAGAACGGTTAAGAAGAAGGTTGCTGTCGAAGATGGAAGACTGACTATAAGTCAAATCAATGCTACTGGCATTGAGACTGCTCTCAATAGCATAGAACTTTCATTGGTTAATACATACACTCCCGCCTTGATCCCGCCTCAAATACGCCTGCCCTTTGAACCCAATAAGGTTGCTGGTGACAAAGTTCTTCTATCGGGAAGCATGACCAACATACACAACGCTCCGCCTTTTATCAGGGTGAACGGCCTGCAGGTAGAAATCTCCCGCCATATCCGCGGACAAATAGAATCTATTGAACAACAAATACAGCAGATTAACCAACATGCGGTGGCAATAGGAAATTCGGATATAGAAGCTATACAAAGCTCTATCCGCTCCAGCGGCAAGAAGCCTGCCATTATTGCAGTCGGACAATTGAATTTAGAATCAAGCGTGACGTTCGGAAGCGCAGAACAGCCTGTCATTTTAATCGTCGACGGTATGAATACGAACCGGAATCTGAATGTAACGGTGTACGGGTCGTTAATCCTCCGTGGAGGATTAAATGCAAATACAGCGTTGGATGTTAATGTTATCAACCCTGCACCAGATGAGAATCTTGGTAACCTATGGGTACAGGGGACTGTGCATTTGAATAATAATTCCAAGGTTCATGTAGATAATGAATTGTTTGCAGGTTCTTTGGTTTATAACAATGGCTCTCTCGATCTATCCGCAAAACGGATAGTAGTACAAGGCAATATGAATATCAATACTATGGTAACTATGAATGTAGACGAAGAAATGTCTATTGGAGAAGTGGTGTCCAATAATTCAAAAGCAGAGCTGAATGTAACCAAGGGTGATTTGTTCGTCCGGGACAATGTCAGTGTGAATAATCATCTGAACATCAATACAGGCGGATTATTTGCAGTTGGCGGTAATGTCATCTCGAATCAAAGACCTGTAATTCACACGGGGAATGAGCAAGCAGGACGTACATTATTGAAGTATGTTCTGTCAGGCCTTAAGGCTGAGTATTACAGCGGCAATGATTTTACGGGCAAGAAGGCCGTGAAGGTGGATGAATCTATTTCTTTGGCTGGCCAACCTGTTCTGGGTGTGCCGGGAATAGCAGACCAGCATTTTTCAGTAAGATGGACAGGGAAAATTCAACCTAACTATACAGATCAATATACCTTTTCCGCCAGAACGTCAGGTGGAGTCAGACTCTGGGTGAATGATCAGCTCCTGGTAGATGCCTGGACAACGAAGCAGCATGTGGAGCAAGGCACCATCCAGCTTGAAGCCGGTAAAAAATATGACCTGAAGATGGAATACGCTAATGATATGGGGAATCCTCAGGCCAGCTTATTCTGGGAGAGCGGGCAGCAGATTCGTGAAGTGGTGCCCTCTGTATCTTTAAGACCTTTTTCTAAACCTGCAGTAAATGCGAGTGCAACAGATACAACGATTACCCTCAGTTGGCCTTCTTTGTTTAATGCAGACGGATATGAGGTGGAATTTGATAAGGAGGTTACCGTCCTCGGCAGTGAACCTGATTTTCTCAAGGGGGGGCTTAGTCCGGGAACTGAGCATTTCTACCGTATCCGGGCAATCAGCGGTGACATCAAAGGGGAGTGGTCAATCCCTTCATCTTATTGGACCTTGCCGGCTGCACCGCTGAATATTCAAATGAATGCAACAAGCCATACCATTACTCTGGAATGGGAGCCGGTGATTGGAGCCACTAGTTATGAAATAGAGGTTAATAACAGCACGAAGAATATAGGAGCCGTGCTAACTTATCAGGAGACTGATCTGAATCCGAACATGCCAAAAGTATTCCGTATCCGAGCCGTGAACAGCAGCGGAGCGGGAGTGTGGAGCGAAGTCGTTACGAAGACTACTCTGGTGGGAGTCCCTTCCAAGCTGCAGGGGATTGCTGATGATCAGTCCATTCATCTGCACTGGGATGCTGTATCAGGAGCCATTTCCTATGATTTGGAAATAGATGGAGTTGTTAGTAATAACATTACCGATAATTCGTTTATACATGGAAGTCTCCAATCTAACAGCAAGCATAGCTATCGTGTACGAGCTAAGAACGATGATGGAATCAGTGAATGGAGCGATACCATCACAGTGCATACTCTGCCTGGGGTTCCGCAGAATCTTACAGCACAAGTGGAAGGAAGCTCTGTGCATGTAGCTTGGGACCCAGTTGCCGGGGCCACAGGGTATGACATCGAGGTAGATGGTGATGTGCTGGATAATGAATTGAAGCTTGAATTCACTCATTCACAGCTAGCATTGAATTCAGAGCATACCTACAGAGTGCGGGCGAAGAATGAAGAGAGAGTCGGAAGCTGGACGAAAACCATTGTTTACTCCACTCATGCGGGCGTTCCTGCTAATATTCAGACTTCAGCGAAGAGCAACGAAATTACAATAACTTGGGATATAGTTGCAGGTGCGCTAAGTTACGATATTGAATTGGATGGGGCAACGATTCGAAATGTTACGGATAACATCTATATCCATAAGAAGCTAGTGCCCTTCTCCACGCACAAATATAGGGTAAGAGCTGTAAATGTGGCTGGTGCAGCCGAGTGGAGCGGATACGTATCTGCAACCACTACCTTCGGCAAACCCTCTAATCTCAAGGCATTAGCCAAGAATACAAGTATTGAACTTACTTGGGACAAGGTAGAGAGCGCAACTGGCTATGATCTCCTGGTAGATGGCGAGGTTCTGAATAATGAAGAATCGTTATCCTATAAGCATTCTGGATTGGAACCCTATTCCTGGCATAATTATCGGGTCAGAGCGAAGCAGGGAAGCTTCCTTGGAGAATGGAGCGAACCGCTGACGATTTCAACCGTGCTCGGGATTCCGGGAAATGTAAAGACGGAGACCAAGAGCAATCAAATCCGATTATCCTGGGATTCCGTTAAGGGTGCTACCGGCTACGAAATTGAAGCGGACGGCACAATGATTGACAATGGCAGCAAGATTGCTTTCACGCATACCGGTTTGTTGCCTAACACCAAGCACAATTACAGGATACGTGCCAAGAATACTCAGCTCGTCAGTGATTGGAGTGAATGGACTACGATTGTCACCGGGGTTACAGCACCGGAGGTACCTAAGAACCTTAGAGGCGAAGTTACTGTGAATTCGGTCCAGCTTGTCTGGGATTCAGTGAATGGTGCATCCGGCTATGATTTGGAAGTAGATGGACAAGTGATTTCGAATTCCAATCAGCTGGAATACACACACAGTGGCCTTGAACCCAACACAATGCACGCTTATCGTGTCCGGGCTAAGAATGCAGGAGCCACCAGCGACTGGTCCGAGCTTTTGAAGAAAACAACGACTCCTGCAGTAACGATCAAGCCGGAAAAGGACTCTCAGCTTAATTTTGTAATGATCATCCCTTATAAAAGTGACAAATCCGAGCGCAGAGTTACAGTCACCTATAATGCCAAGGATCTTGAGGTCATGGATCTGCGTGCAGAGACTCCGGAAATGGAACTTGGGACTGGCAGTATTGCAGGAACTCCAATCCATGTAATCCAGTTTGAACCGGGGAAAATAGTCTTCAGCGTACAAATGAGCAATAAGGCGGCGATGAACACTATTATCTTCACTGCCCTGACTAATCAATTTACTAAAGTAACCTATACCATAGAGTAGATTTAATAGCGGTAGGAGAGGAACTATGAAGGATATGCTGAACAGATGGATATCTATTTTATGTGTTTGTGTAATGGTTACATTAATTCTATTTCCAGGCGGATCACAGGTTAAAGCAGCAGGGGAGTCTAATATTATCAGCTTTGCAGATCTTCACTTCGATGGTTTCATAAAAACGGCTGAATGGGTTCCTGCCATGGGTGATATTGCCGAAATTACATTGGACATGCCGGGAATTACGGTCAAAAACATACGCTTTGATTTATCTTCAAGAAAAATGAGTTACGATATTGCTTTGGATAAGGCGGCCATTATGACCTCAGGTTCCAGAACCTATTGGTTTCGTGACATGCAACGTACTAGATATCTGGACATAGCTGTTTATATGAGTAACTCGAGCAGCAGTTCAAGAGTAGGGTCCTATACGCATAAACGCGTAGAAAACTTGACTACGGGTGAGTCAAATAACAAATTCATAACTAATGAAGGTGATTTAGTTGCCTATCCTAGCTATCCTTGGGAGGAGCAGCTGACTGGTGAAATTCCATCAGAGGTGAGTGTTTTGGTAAGTGCAGGAGATAATCAACACGAAGTGAATGACCCCCCTAATGGATGGAGAAACTCACTATCTGAATATCTCCCAGCACAAAATTTAACCTCCAATGCAGCCCCTACAATTACCATACCCACACCCAACGGTCAGCAAATTGGCCCAAGCTCCCTGTTCATTCCTGTAATAGGGGTATCAGATTCGAACGGTGATGCGCTGGAGCTGAAATATTATATAGATTCAGAGGCAGCTGCAAGGGAAAGTAAGACGATAACCAATACAGCTACAACCCAAAACGTATCTTTTAGTCCATTGAACATAGCAGCTTTATCTGAAGGCAGCCATACCATCCGCTTTACAGCCAATGACGGAAAAGTCACCACCCAGAATTCGGTAACCATCTTTGTAGATAAATCTCCTCCGGTAATTGGAAATATCAATATTATTTCTTCCGACTCACAGGTTCAGATATCGGGAACAGCCGCAGATTCCATATCAGGATTGGATAACGTTCCATATCATTACACAGTCGGAAGCCAGTCGAGCGGCTGGACTACACAGCCAAGCTTTACTGCAACAGGATTAATGCCAAATACTGCATTTTATACCAGGATTGAAGCCAGAGATAAAGTGGGGAATAGTGCGGTCCATGAGCAGAATGTTTATACGAAAGCACAAGTACCGGCAATATCTGTTCAGCAAAATGGTGAAACATCCTTAATCATGCAGCTTCATGATCAGAATGCTGCTTCAACCCAATATTTGATTCAAATGGGTACTGCATATGCTACTCCTTCCGGCACTCTCAGTTCTTCGCCTGTATGGTTTACCCCGTCTAATAAGACAGTAGTGATTAATGGTTTAACAGCAAATACTTCTTACTCCTTCCAGGTAAAAGCAAGAAATAACGAAGGGGTAGAGACAGGGTTCGGAGGGCCGGCAAGCGGAACTACATTAGCCGCTGCACCCGGCGGAATAACTGCAGAAGCTTCACAGCAATGGATTAAGCTTGCATGGCCTCCATCAGCGGGTGCCTTAGGTTATGAGGTAGAGGCAGGTGGAGCCATTATCAATAATGGAACTTCTACTTCCTATACGCACAATGGATTATTACCTAATACTCAGCACACCTATAGAGTTAGAATTATCAATCCGGGAGGTACGAGTAGCTGGAGCCAGGCTTTTACTCAAATGACCCTGCCTGAACCACCGGCTTCACCACTCAATCTATTGACAGTCCCATCGCAGAAGTTCGTTTCATTAACCTGGGATTTGGTTCCTCATGCTACGCGGTATGAAGTGGAAGCCGATGGAGTTGTGACGGATAACGGCACCCTTAACTCCTTCACGCACAAAGATCTGGAAGCTTCAACGGATCATACGTATCGTGTAAGAGCCGGTAACACAGGAGGGGTGAGTGAATGGAGCACCCCCGCTATACAACAGACTTGGCCTAATCCGCCAGAGACCCCTACGAAGATATCTGCAGTGCAGGATATTCATACGGTAACTGTGAAGTGGGAGGAGATGGAGCGGGCCAGCGGCTACGAGATTGAAGTGGACGGGCTAATTATCGACAACAAGCAGATGACTAGCTATACGCATGAAGGATTAGATGCTCTGAGCGGTCATACCTACAGAATTCGCGCTGTCAACATAGGAGGCAAAAGTAAGTGGAGTTCTCCTCTGGATGTAACCACCCATCCGGAAATACCGGATGTACCTACGAACATAATGACCACTGCGGATGAAGGGCAGATTACAGCATCCTGGCACAATGTTCCTCATACGGATACTTACGACATTGAAGTGGATGGCGGAACTATAACCACTGTGAAGGAGAATCTGTTCGTGCATGACCAGCTCACTGCAGATTCCAAACATACCTATAGAATCAGAGCCGCTAATATTAGCGGAACAAGTGAATGGTCCAAACCGATAGCCATGACTACCATGCCTGTTGGAATGAATACGGAATCTTTAACTAATGTGGTAGCGGTAGTGACGAATAAGTCTATTACCCTGTCCTGGGATACGGTTGCCGCGAATGCAAGATATGAAATAGAAGTAGACGGCAAATTATTGGATAACGCTGCGGACACGATTTACAATCATACCGGACTGAAAGCAGAAGAATACCATCTCTATAAAATTAGAGTGAAGCAAGGAAATGAACGTGGAGACTGGGTGGCAGTATTAGCCCTCTCTACACTTCCCAACCTGCCTGACTCCCCTTCCAAAATAGATGGATTTGCCCAAAACAACTCGATTGAATTGCGCTGGGAGAAGATGGACGGGGCGAATGGCTACCAGCTTGAAGTAGATGGAAAGACGATTGATGTCGGTAACAATATAACCTATCAACATAGCGAACTTACTTCTGGAACCGCTCATACGTACCGGGTAAGAGCAAAAAATACATCAGGAGTGACTGCCTGGAGCCCTTCTCTACAGAAGAGTACTACCAGTCCGGAATACGTGCTTAAAGTCAAGAAGGATAAGGAAGCAAGTCTGACGCTGCTGGCTCAAAATGTACAGGATTTCAGTGAACTGGAATTTGTGGTGACCTATAATCCGGATGAGCTTGAATTAATCGACTTATATGATTTCACTCCAGCCAGAGATCTTTCTAGCGGAAGGATTGCCGGTTCTAATTTAACTGCTTCATATACCCCTGGGAAAATCACTTATTCTGTCGATCAGAATGTTGTACCCGGAACCTCTTGGTCTGGAGAGATTGCTACGCTCACCTTCAAGTCGAAAATAACGGGTGATAGCAACGTGAAAGTTACGGTAGATTGAATGATATTGAAGGAGAATGATAATGATCCGCAAGCGAAAATACAGATATATATCCATAGCAATCATAGTGGCGTTGCTGTCTGAAGCAGCGATTGTGACCTTTCCAAGACTTAACCGGGATTCAGCAGTACAAGAGTCTTCCCAGCAACAAGATGAACAGACGGCTGCAGAGCTCTCTAACCTGAGCGGAGTTGCGGCAGTAAAGATTATGGAAATGAAAAAATCAGGTTCTTCATGGAATGAAATTACGGAGACTCTGAAGCAGCAGCTTCCGGCGAACAATACGGAAGACAAGCAGGGGCGTTCAAATCTGCTTCATGAGGCTGGTCTGGGTGAGGAATTACTTAAGGAGCTTCGTCAGAAAGGCTTCCAGGATGACGAGATCATGGAAGCTAAAATGCTCACGGAGAGAACTATGCAGCAGTTAAAAGAAGTTGTCAGCAGTGCAGCATCAATTGTGGAAAAGCCGGAAGCATCCTCAGAACTCTCCGGCTCGGCTGAGGAGGATGTAGAGTCTGCGTACGTAACAATTAACGAGCAATTTAATGAGGGAGAGGCGGTTACGCTCCTGCTTACCTTGCAACAGGAGTTCGGTTCCATGGAGGCTGTAATGAATGAATATATACTGTCTCTTCAGATTGGGCTGAATCTCAAGGACTACATTACTGATCCCAAACAGTATCAGGAAAATAAAGAACAACAAACCATTACTCTAAAAGAGAGTGAGATTGTAACGCTGGACTCTCTTGAGAAGAGGATGCTGGAGCAATTACAGCGGGGGAAGGCAGCACCCGATCTTGAAGTTGCAGAGAGGAAACCTGACCCCAATAATTTTGTAACCGAAGATAAGGAATCGCTGATTCCGGATATTAACCCGCCTACGGTGCAGGATGTGAGGCCGGAAAATCCGGGTGAAGCGGTCAGACAAGAAATTCAGGCAATGAATCCTAATTACAAATAGAGGAGCTAAGAGGAATGAACAAACGCAAGGTACTTCGGATTTCCGCTTTTATAATCATTCTGGTATTGGTGTTCCAGGCAGGGGTATTAGCCTATGCCAAAGTGGCCGTTACTCCTAAAGCGGAGACTGAAGACAGT